>CAYNUE010000012.1:0-55358 GCA_964400325.1 uncultured Sangeribacter sp.
CTCTTTCTAAGATTGGATAATATTTAACCCGTCCAACTTTTGGGGGTCACTTCACTCTTAAGGCCGCTCCCTCTCACTTTGTTATTATCAGACTATAAATCAGACGCCTATGGTAAGCTATCTTCAGATTGAGAAACTCACCAAATCGTATGGTGACCGTATGCTTTTTGCCGACGTCACACTTGGCATCTATGAAGGTGACAAAATCGGCATCATAGCTCGTAACGGAGCGGGTAAGTCAACCTTCCTCAGCATTATATGTGGTCATGAAGATTATGACAGTGGTAATATAGTGTTCCGTAATGGACTACGTGTGGGCTATCTCGAACAGCTTCCTCCGTTTGATCCGGAGCAGAGTGTGCTCGATTATGCTACACCGCCTGCCCGTAATGCTGATGACTGGGGTATGGCAGACCGTGCCCGCCAGATGTTGGGTCAATTCAGACTGACTGATATGGGTCAGAAAATGGGTTCATTGTCAGGCGGACAAGCTAAACGTGCCGCTTTAGCTAAGGTGCTGCTTGAGGAGCCGGATATGCTGATACTTGATGAGCCAACCAATCATCTCGATATAGATATGATAGAATGGCTTGAGAATTATCTGACACGCCAACGAGTCACACTACTGATGGTCACTCATGACCGTTATTTTCTTGACAACGTTTGCAACAAAATAATTGAGATAGACCGTGAGAGTGTGTACAGTTATGATGGCAATTATGACTATTATCTGCGCAAACGCGAAGAGCGCATGGAAGCCCTTAGTGCCGAACTCGATAAGGTACGTAATCTTTTGCGTACCGAACGTGAGTGGATGCGTCGGCAACCTCAGGCACGTGGTTCCAAAGCTAAGTACCGTATTGATAGTTTTCATGACCTTGAGGCTCGTTCACGTGTTAATCTGTCACAACGTGAGGTAGAGTTGGGACAAGGAAGCACCTATATTGGGTCGAAGATTTTTGAAGCTCACAATGTCAGTAAGTCATTTGGTGACATACGTATACTCGACGATTGGAACTATACATTTGCACGTTATGAAAAAGTTGGTATTGTAGGTGACAATGGTGTAGGTAAATCTACATTTATCAAACTTCTGCTTGGTGAGTTGCAACCTGACAGTGGACATTTTGACATCGGTCAGACAGTGCGATGGGGTTATTACAGTCAGGCTGGAATGACAGATTTCGATGAATCAAAGAAAGTTATTGATGCTGTGCGTGAGATAGCTGAGACGGTGCGTATTGACGATAAAACTACAATTACTGCCTCACAATTTCTGACACGTTTTCTGTTCGAGCCTTCGACACAGCAGAAATACATAGCTAAACTCTCAGGTGGTGAACGTAGACGTCTGTATTTGGCTACAGTACTGATGAGGTCACCTAACTTTCTTATACTTGACGAGCCAACCAATGACCTTGATATCATGACACTTGCTGTGCTTGAAGATTATTTGGTTAATTTTAAGGGGTGTGTCATAGTTGTAAGCCATGACCGATTTTTCCTTGACCGTATAGCTGATCATCTTTTTATATTCAAAGGTGACGGTGTAGTCAAGGATTTTCCAGGTGATTATTCTACCTATCGTCATTGCCTACAACAAGAGGAAAAAGAGTTACGGGCTGCTGAAGCTGAACGTCAACAATCTCGTAGTGATGAGTCGGTGAATGACCAGCGTCAGCGTGACCGTAAGGTACGCCTTACTTATAAGGAGAAAAAAGAGATGGAGACACTTGAGGCTCGTATAGAGGAACTATACGCTGAAAAGTTGGCTCTTGAAACTGATATGTCAAGCGGAGCTATGAATCACGAAGCCCTTATAGCTGCCGGGCAGCGTATGGAAGCACTAATATCCGAAACCGATGAAGCTGAGATGCGACTTCTCGAACTGATGGAAAAACAATAAAACTGGTAATCACTATGTCAAAAATTGTCACTCTGGGCGAAATAATGTTGCGTCTGTCGCCCGAAGGGTTCAGACGTATCACAGAAGCAGACCGTTTCGAAATAATATGGGGCGGAGGTGAGGCTAATGTCGCTGTGAGTTTGGCTAATTACGGCCATCATGCTGTGTTTGTGAGCCGTTTGCCTCAACACGAAGTAGGACAGTCGGCTGTCAATGCTCTGCGTCGCTATGGTGTCGACACTACGGCCATAGCTCGCGGCGGTGAACGTGTGGGAATATATTATTGTGAAACAGGAGCATCGATGCGGCCTTCTAAAGTAATATATGACCGGGCACATTCGGCCATATCGGAGGCAACTGAAAAAGATTTTGACTTTGATGCAATAATGGAGGGTGCTGATTGGTTTCATTGGAGTGGTATTACACCTGCTTTGAGCGATAATTGCGCACGGCTCACATGTTTAGCTTGTGAGGCTGCCGTAAGACATGGTGTTACAGTGTCAGTTGACCTTAATTTTCGTAAGAAACTTTGGACTTCTGAACGTGCTCGTAGCATAATGCGTCCTCTTATGAAATATGTAGATGTATGCATAGGTAACGAAGAAGATGCTGAACTGTGTCTGGGGTTCAAACCTGAAGCTGATGTTGAAGCCGGACATACCGATGCAGCCGGCTATCACGGTATAATGGCTGCTATGGCACAGGAATTCGGATTCCGTTATGTCGCTTCGACTCTTCGTGAAAGTTACTCTGCTTCACACAATGGCTGGAAAGCTGTGATTTATGATGGAGAGAACTTTTTTGAGTCTAAGCGCTATGACATCAATCCTATCATTGACCGTGTAGGAGGCGGCGATGCCTTTTCAGGAGGATTGATACATGGTCTGTTGACTATGCCTTCGGTAGCTGAGGCACTTGAATTTGCTGTAGCTGCTTCGGCGTTGAAGCAGACTATTCCCGGCGATTTCAATCTCGTTACAGCTGCTGAGGTGGCTGCTTTAGCCGGTGGAGCTGCCAATGGACGTGTACAACGCTAAGAATTAAAGAGTGACTTTACGAATAAGTAAGTTATGAATAACAATGATGAACTTAAGCAACTGCTCGAACAGGAATTGGGTTATCTGCCCGGTACCAGTATTGATTTGTTGCTTTCAAAAGGAGTGACGAAACATTATCATCGTGGTAGCATTATCATAGAATGTGGCAGAATGTGTGATGATGTCTTTATTATCAAGAAGGGTATAATGCGTTTCGTCGATATGAACGGTAATCGTGAGCGTACTTTTGCCTTTGCACTGCCAGGTACATTGTTTTTTTCCAAGCATTCGTTCGTAATGTCACTACCATCATATTATCAGGTAGAAGCATGTTGTGAATGTGAGCTTCTGGTTATAAGCCGTCGTGATTTCTGGCAAGCTGCCGAAGAATCGCATGAGCTGGCTCTATGGCTGTTGCGTTATGCCCATGGTGAACTTTTCTATCAAGAGTATAAAAACTCGGCGGTACATAACGGCACAGCAGCTGAGCGGTATAGAAAAATGATAACCGATCGGCCAGCTATCATCAACACAGTCTCGCAGAAAATAATTGCTTCTTATCTTGGTGTAACCCCTGAATATCTGAGTAAACTTAAACGAGAATATCTTACCTCTGAGTAAATTTCATTTCTTAAACTATATTAAGGTTTATGGGGTGGAAAGTATGTATTTTTGCAACCGAGAAGGTCAGCATACATAAATTTATTCTATAAGATTGTGGTCTGACATTTCCCTAATTTAATAACCTAACTTTTGTATTATGACAGATTTTACTTACACCTTCCGGACTTTGGCTCTGGGTATGGCGTTGGCCGGTAGTATGACCGCCATGGCTTATGAGGGTACTGTCGCCCTTGAAGTCAGCGACATTACTTCAAATGACGCAGTAGTTTCTGTAGTACCTTCGTCTGACGAGCTGATGTACTATTGGAATTTTATGGACCTTAAGGAATTCGAAGCTAAAGGTGGTGCTGAAAAGGCTATTGAGAACCGTATAGCTATATGGGAACGTAATGCTTCGTATTACGACAATACCACTTGGCAGGAAATGATGATGTATGAGCTTCATACTGGGCCTATGACTGAATCAATAAGTGATTATTTCTATGATACGCTTATGTATGATACAGACTATGTGGTCTATGCATTTGGTATGGATGCTGAAGGTAATGTGACTGCACCAGTCTCAACAGCAGAATTTACTACTCTGAAACCTACACCTTCGGATAATACATTTGAAGTGTCGATTTTGAGTATAGAGGCCGGTTCGTATTATATGACTGCAATCGCTCATGTAGAGCCTTCGAACAATGACCGTTATATGGCTCGTTGTTTCTCAAAGTCAGTAATCGAGGGGCTTGATCTTACGCCAGGTTCAGACGATGAGAAGCGTTTCATTGTTGACGATATGCTTTACTATGTAGACCAGAAAACCGAGGTAGCTGAGGGTCCCCACGAGTTCGTGTTCGACCGTGTACGCCAGGGTGAGGAATATTGCGTAGTGGTAATGGGTCTTGATGAGAATATGTCGCCTTCTACAGCTCTTAAGGTGTTTGAATTTGTGGCTGTTGAGGAAAATAAGCCCATGGAGGGTACTATTACCCTTGAAGTGAGTGACATCACCCCAATGAACGCACACATACAGATTACTCCATCGAGTGATGAAATCTATTATTACTATAATGTGACTACTCCCGATATAATCGAGATGAAGGGTGGCATCGAGAATATACCTGAGAAGCTTATCATAGACTGGTGGAAGTTCTTGGCCGACATCTACGGTAGTCAATATACATGGCAGGACTTTATAGAACCTCAAACTAATCGTGGTCCACTTGACTTCATGGCAGCCGATATGATAGAGGACGGTATGATGAGTGATCTTTACTGGAACACTGAATATGTGCTTTATGCTGTTGGTTTCAATCTTAACGGTGACGTTATTACTGAACCTGCTGTACTTTATTTCTCGACTCCTGATTGTGGAAAGAGTGATTTGACATTTGAGTGCTCTCTGGTAGATATGCAGCTGGATGATAGCTATCCTAACATAACACGTGAATATTATAAGGCTACTGTTGATGTATATCCTTCGAACGATGAAGAGACCTACAGACTGAATTACAGTGAGGCTAAATATTTCGACCAGTATTTTGATGTGTTACCTGGTGAAGAACCTGATATGTTCGATTTCATCACACGCAACTTCTTGCCTGGTTCAGTTGAATTTAGTGGTCCTGTACGTCTGGTGATGCCCGGTCTGGCTGCTACCAGCGTCATTGATCATGAAGAACTACAGTATTATTTATATGCTATAGGCTGGAATGAAGGTCCGACTACTGAGATTGAACTTTATCCCTTTACCTGCAGTATGACAGGTGTCGATAAGACACTGGTTGATGATGTCAAGGTTAAAGTTGCTAAGGGACGTATTGCACTTGAAGGTGATTTTGACGCAGCTGCTGTATACTCTACTGACGGTCGTATAGTGGGTGCGCTACGCCCGGGTCACAGTCTTGAAACTCCGGCTGGTGTTTATGTGGTACGTTATACTGCTCGTGACGGTTCAGCACAATCTGTCAAAGTGGTAATAAAGTAATTTGATATTCTCATCTCGTAAAATACAGAACTCTCCGAATGTCGAATCGACATTCGGAGAGTTCTGTATTTTACGAGATGTTATAAATTTCTAAGAATCATAATATTTTTAAGTGGTAAGGAAAAATTTATCTATCTTGTGTAATAAATACACTGAAAAATTTGGAACTTTAATTTTAAATTTCTAATTTTGCAGTGTATTTATTACACAAGATATTTTTATTTTATCTATTATGGAAAAAGCAATAAACAAAGCACGACTGGTTTTACTGGGTGCTATTTGTGGTGATATAATTGGCTCAGCCTATGAATGGTATAGTGTAAAGGATACTAATTTTGATATTTTTACACCTCAAAGCAGATTTACTGATGATACGGTATGTTCTATAGCTATAGCTGACTCGTTGTTGAACAAGAAACCGTTTGACAGTAGTCTACAGTATTGGTGTCGTAAATATCCTCACGCAGGATATGGTGGAAATTTCCGTCGTTGGATTTGCACTTCCAATCCAGCACCTTATAATAGCTGGGGTAATGGTTCGGCTATGCGCGTAAGTTCGATAGGTGCTTATGCTGAGTCAATTGATGAGGTTATGAGTCTTGCTAAAGCATCGGCTGCGGTTACTCACAATCACCCTGAGGGTATCAAAGGGGCACAGGCTACTGCCGTAGCAATTTGCTTGGCTTTGACAGGTTATAGCAAGAAGCAAATCAAACAGACTCTCGAAAGTAGATTCGGTTATGATTTGTCAAGACGTTATTGTGATATTCAGCCGAAATATTCTTTTGAAGTCAGCTGTCAGAAAAGTGTGCCTGAGGCAATAATTGCCTTTTTGGAAGGGTCAGACTATGAATCCGTAGTCCGTCTGGCGGTGGCTTATGGTGGTGATGCTGATACACAGGCGGCTATAGCAGGAGGAATAGCAGCTGCTTATTACGGTGAAATACCTAAGGCTATTCTTAACGAATGTATGCAGCGTGTGCCTATGGAGATGAAAAAAGTTATTAATGACTTTAATATATTTCTTGAGAATGGAAGAAAATAAGTATTGTTATAGGTATCCTCATCCTGCGGTCACCACTGACTGTGTAATTTTTGGATTTGATGGGGTCCGGCTTAATGTGTTGCTCATTAAGCGTGGCCTTCTACCTTATTTAGGTTGTTGGGCCTTCCCGGGAGGATTTCTAAAGCCTGAAGAAAGTGCTGAGGAATGTGCTTTACGTGAATTACGTGAAGAAACACAGCTCACCCCAGAATACGTAGAGCAATTTCATACCTATTCATCACCAGAGCGTGACCCACGTGAGAGAGTCATTACAATCGCTTATCTTACTTTAGTAAAGATACAAGATGTTAAAGGTGGCGACGATGCAAAAGAGGCACAGTGGTTTCCTGTAGACTCTGTTCCACAATTAGCTTTTGACCATGACGTAATTCTTAGAGATGCCTTAGCCAGACTTAGGGAAAGAATTCATTTCCATCCTATAGGTTATGATTTATTGCCTGAGAAGTTCACTCTCAAAGAACTGCAAACTCTCTATGAAGCTATTCTTAGCGTACAGTTTGACCGGCGTAATTTCGCAAAAAAGATGTTTCATCTTGACATTCTGAATCAGCTCGATGAGACAGTATGGCCAACGCCAAAGCGAGAGGCTACTCTTTACAGTTTTAACCTCGAAAAGTATGCCGAATTAAAGCAACGAGGTTTCCGTCTTGAATTCTAAGAGCTACTTAAAAAATATACTTAAGTGATTAGCGTTAACCTAACAAACAGGCTGTTAATCGAATTAAATAATGAGAGTAAGTAACGTAGCGAATCGTAATGTGTGTTTGATATTGGCCATATCGTTTTTTGTAGGTCTTGTATATTGTGTTTATGCAGTGTCGCACAAAGAGGCAACCTGGATAAGTCTTTGTCCCATAGCGACTTCAACAGCTATATTCATAAGATTGTACTTGGTCTATCGAAAACAAGTGAAAATTGGAAATATGTATGGCAAGGTCCACTTATTCAAGTAAGAAGAGAAGAAAAAGAAATCCTCGGTATATATTGAACTGCACCCCAAAAGTTGGACATAAAACTTTTGGGGGTCACTTCATATTTATGTCGAGGATTTCTTTTTCTTCTCTTCAGTTCTGCTGAATGGAGTATTATTTCACTTCGTAGTCAACGCAGGCACGACATTCCTTATATGGAGCGATTATAGCGGCAGCCGCTACGTGGGCTGGGTGAGTAGCGTATGTAGCAACATCAGCCATTGTTGGAACGATAGCCGTGAGTACTACGTCCCAGTCTTCGGCAGGATTTTCGTTAAGACCCACCTCCATACTTTCGAGGACATCTATCTGTGATGGCAGAGCGAGCAGGGCAGTTTTGAATGCTTCGGCTGCCGCCCGACGTTCTTCATCTGTGCCGTGCAGTTTGAATGAGACTATATGCTTAACCATAGGGTATAAAGAGTTAGAAATTGAAATTTATTTGTAAAGGCGTTCGCGAGCAGCGGCTACTTTCTCATCGGTGATGTAGTCGTCGTAGTCCATCATCTTGTCAATTATGCCGTTAGGAGTAAGCTCTATTATACGGTTGCAGACAGTCTGTATGAATTCGTGGTCGTGACTCGACATGAGTATTACACCGGGGAAGTTCTGGAGCGTATTGTTGAAAGCCTGTATTGATTCCAGATCGAGATGGTTGGTAGGTGAGTCGAGTACGAGAGTATTTGCATCTGTCAGCATCATACGAGCTATCATACAACGAATTTTCTCACCACCCGAAAGTACGCTGGCCTTTTTTAGCACTTCCTCACCGCTAAAGAGCATTTTGCCGAGAAATCCTTTAAGATAGATTTCAGATGAATCTTTGCTATACTGACATAGCCAATCGACAAGGTTGAGGTCTGTTTCAAAGAAGGCACTGTTGTCAAGAGGCAGATAGGCAGTAGTGATGGTCTGACCCCAGTCAAACTCTCCGACATCGGCTTTACGATTACCCATGATGATTTCAAACAGGGCAGTCATAGCGCGTGGGTCACGACTTAAGAAAGCTACTTTGTCACCTTTCTCTATCTGGAAATTGACATCATTAAACAGAACTTCACCGTCTACAACAGCCTTAAGACCCTTGACTTCGAGAATCTTGTTGCCGACTTCACGGTTAGGCGTAAATATAATACCGGGGTAACGGCGTGAAGAAGGTTTAATTTCTTCTACATTAAGTTTCTCAAGCATCTTTTTGCGGCTTGTAGTCTGCTTACTCTTGGCCACATTAGCACTGAAGCGCTGTATGAATTCAAGAAGTTCTTTACGTTTTTCCTCAGCTTTCTTATTGGCAGCCTGTTGCTGACGGAGAGCAAGTTGTGATGACTGATACCAGAAACTATAGTTGCCAGCGAAGAGGGAAATCTTATTGTAATCTATGTCAAGCGTATGTGTAGAGACAGCATCGAGGAAGTGTCGGTCATGACTTACGACAAGTACAGTATTCTCACAGTTGGCCAGATAGTTTTCAAGCCAGCTTACTGTTTCAAGGTCAAGGTCATTGGTAGGCTCATCGAGCAGTAGATTGTCAGGGTTACCAAACAATGCTTTTGCAAGCAGTACACGTACTTTCTCGTTGGCACTCATATCTCTCATCAGCATATAGTGACGATCTTCCTTAATACCGAGACCAGATAGTAGGGCAGCAGCATCACTCTCAGCATTCCATCCTTCAAGTTCAGCAAAACGTTCTTCTAATTCGGCAGCTTTGATACCATCTTCATCACTGAAGTCTTCCTTTGCATAGATGGCATCTTTCTCCTGCATTATTTCCCACAGTACAGTATGGCCACGCAATACGGTTTCGATGACGGTGCAGTCGTCAAACTCGAAGTGGTCCTGACTGAGTACCGATAGACGCTCACCGGGACCAAAAGTGACTGTGCCATGTGTAGGCGACAGTTCGCCTGACAATATCCTCATCAATGTAGATTTACCGGCACCGTTGGCACCGATAATGCCATAGCAATTGCCAGCTGTAAAAGTAAAGTTGACATCTGAGAAAAGCGTACGTTTACCGAACTGTTGTCCTAAGTTATTAATCTGTATCATATAGTGTGTAGTCTTTTTCTATATAAGAAAGGCTCTATTGGTAGAGCTGAAAGCAGTGAGCCATAGATAGGTCAGAAGCTAACTGCCAACGGGGTGCAAAATTACTCAATTTTTCGCGTTCACACAACCTTGTACACAGTGAATGACTGATATAGATTAAGAATGAGGTGTCCCTGACTGGTGTGAAATATTATTCTTTATAATTAATTATCGGAGATATTGTTATTCTGATATTGAGTTAAACGTTTTAAAAACGTCGGATTAGTGAAGTTCTGGGAAGAATTGTCAGCAGTATTAGAATCCTTATTGGGGATCCCATGTGTTTTATAGTTGTCCACTTCTTTTTTATCTTGATAGTAGAAGTAGACACCGCCTACTATGGCTATAAGAGTAAGAACACTGCATATAAATATAAAACCCATAATAATTAGTTTAAACAATTGTTATTTCTATTTCTGTTAAGAGACCTGTCTGATATTAAAAATAAGCCTATAACTAAAATAGTTATTACTGAAACAGTAGCTATAAGATACATTATCCATGTATTTACTTCACCGAAGACCGATGAGAGCACTACAGCAGTGGCTATATACTTGGCAATATCCATTAACCATTTGCCGAATTCTTTTTTCATATTTATGAATTTTGAATTTGTACAAACAAAGATAGACCTTTTTATCCGCATCACCAAATCTAATTTGTTATACTTAATGATTGAGAATAACATATAAATAAATTGCGAGAATAGGTTTGAACGAAGTTAAGGAATTGGGTGTTTTAACTATGTGATACAATAATGCTCACAATTTTAACATATAGAAAATATAAAAATAATATACTATGAAAAAATTTATTCTCAGTGCTATCGCAGCTTTAGCTTTGGTTTCAACTGCTGGAGCTCAGACTCAGACTCCAGAGGAGTTTGTAAGTGATTTTAGTAAATTTGTAAGTTTTGTATCGAGTAATCGTCATCTTAAACCGGCTACTCTTGAACGTGCTGATTCAATATACGGTGTATATACACAGGAGTTTGATAACGATTATAAATCGTTGATGACTGAAGAGCAGAAGGAAGAGTTCTACAAGGCCAAGGGACGTTATGAACATTTTCAGCTCAAAGCCCGCGCTCATAGTGCTGAAGAAAAAGGCGCAAAGAAATTAAAACGCGCTGAGGCAAATAGTAAAAAAATGGTAAAGAAAGCTGATGCCAGTGTTGATAAATCTGTTGAGCAAGGCAAGAACTTCGGAGAGAAGATGGTAGATAAAGGTAAGGCTGCCGTTAAGAAAGGTAAGAAAAAAGGCGCTCAGCTTGTAGACCAAGGTGAAGAAGCTGTACAGAAAGGTAAAAAGAAAGGTGCTAAGTTAGTAGAGCAAGGTAAGGATAAAGGCGGAGAGCTTGTAGATCAGGGTAAGGACAAAGGTGCTGAACTTGGTCAGAAAATGAAGCACAGTGGCCGTAAGGTTGCTGAGCGTGCTGACACAGTAGGTGGTAAAGTAATGGATGGCATGCGTAATACTGGTCGTAAGATAGGTAAAGTTACCCATAAGGTTATCGAAGGTACTGATTCTTTAGGCCGCCGTGTAGGTCGAGGCATAGAAAACGGTTATGACGAAAGTGCTGCTTGGTTACGTGGCCTCTTCGATAAGAATTAATTGTTCTTATTTATAAAGTAAATTTATATAAACGACTTAATTAGGCTGTAATATTCCGATTTAAAGGGTATTACAGCCTAATTTGCGCTCTGATGAATTACTTTTAGAGGTAGAGAAATATTCTGATAGGTATGGTAAATATGATGGATTATGCTTATATTTGTAAAATAGGAGTAGATATTAATTAACCACGGAATATGCAGAATTTTGCAGCAATAGATTTTGAAACAGCTAATGGTAGACGTTCAAGTGTGTGTAGCGTCGGTATCGTGATAGTAAAGGAAGGTAAAATAGTTGATAAATTTTATAGTCTTATCGAGCCTATACCAAATTATTACATTGAAGCTACCAGTAAAATACATGGCTTGACACGCAGTGATACCGATGGACAGCCAAAGTTGCCGGAAGTATGGGCACAGGTAGTAGATAAAATCAAAGGTCTTCCGTTAGTAGCTCATAATAAACCTTTTGATGAAGGGTGCCTCAAAGCTGTATTTGAGGAATATGGCATGGAATATCCTGGATACAGTTTCTATTGTACTCTCAGGGCTTCACGTCGGCACCTCAGACTTCCTTGTCATAAGCTTCCATTCGTGGCAAAAGCTTGTGGTTACGACCTTGATAATCATCATCATGCCTTGGCTGATGCTGAAGCTTGTGCGATGATAGCATTGAAACTTTTATAGACAAATTATATGGCTGATATACTTCTTAGTAATTTTCGTGTTATAGGGTGTGGTGAGCAATCACAGCCGGTTATAGAGCAGATTGAAACTCTCAAATTTAACGGTCTGAAGACTGAGTTGGTGACAGTGGCTGATGGCCTAAATCCAGCTGCTGACGACCAAATGGTTATTATTTTAGCTCCGGATTATTTTGAAGGTCTTGATGAGCTTCTGAAAACATTTTATCAGACCGGAGCCCTGACATTACTTATAGCGGCAGATAATTTTAATCTTTCTACCGGTATATGTGACTCACGTACAACAGTATCGCTGGAACAGTTTACAGTGGTTGTGAAGACATTAGTAAATGCTCTCTCCAGTCAGGGTATAGTAAATTATGACTTTAATGATTTGGCACTTACTTTACGCAATACTGACAATTTTTATGTTTATGAAACGGCGGGAGGGTTTGCTGAAGCAATAGACGCTATATCAGAACTGTCAGGTAAATATGAGAATGTAGAGAACATGTCTCTGCTGGTTACGGTCAATAGAGATAAAACACAAGTAAGGGTAGAGGAAATAGGATTGCTTTCCAATTATTTCGCTACCTTGCCTGAAGATACAAATGTGAAATGGGCTTTGTATAATGATAATACTTTGCCGTCGGATATTATCCGGATTTCGGTCATAGTGGCTGGTCCAAAGCTGTCAATGTGCTGATATATTAAAGAAATAATATAGTGACATTATGAAAGCATTGATAATAGGAGGTACAGGTACAATCAGTTCTGCTGTTACCGAGCTTGCTCTAAAGCAGGGTTGGGAAATCAGTATGCTTAACCGTGGTAAAAAACCGGTACCGAATGGTGTACATAGTCTTGTGGCTGATATTCATGATGAGGTTATGGTAAGGAGCCTGATTGATGATAGTCAGTACGATGTTGTCGCACAGTTTATCGGATACGGCGCCGAAGATGTTGAAAGAGATATTCGTTTGTTTGCCGGTCATACTCGACAGTACATTTATATCAGTAGTGCTTCGGTATATCAGAAGCCACTACTTTACTATCCCATCACAGAGAGTACACCGGTAAGAAATCCTTACTGGGAATATTCTCAAGGTAAAATTGCAGCTGAAGAAGTCCTCAATAAAGCTTATCGGGAAAATAATTTTCCGATTACTATTGTACGTCCGAGTCATACTTATGATGGTACAAAACCATGTGTGGCTATTCATGGCAACAAAGGAGTTTGGCAGATTGTAAAACGCATTCTTGATGAAAAGCCTGTGATAATACCTGGTGATGGAACATCGTTGTGGGTATTGACCCATGCTTCTGACTTTGCCAAAGGCTTTGTGGGATTAATGGGTAATCCGCGTGTTGTGGGCCAAACATATCACATTACTACCGATGAGGTGATGACGTGGAACCAGATACATTCCATCATTGCCGCTACCTGTGGAAAACAGTTAATTCCCTGCCATGTCGCTTCGGATTTTCTTATCAAGCATCAAGGTGTCTATGACCTCCGAGGTTCGTTGCTCGGTGATAAAGCAAATTCTCTGATATTTGATAACACCAAAATCAAACGTGCCGTGCCTGACTTCCGTTGTACAATGTCTATGGCCGAAGGCATACGTCTGGGTACGGAAAGTATCCTATCTTATCCCGAATTACAGATTGAGGATACAGAGTTTGACCGCTGGTGTGACAACATAGTAAGAATGGTGTCCGACACAATGTGATATAAAGAGTGTGTAAAGATTATGGATGGATTGATTTTAGGTATACTGCTGCCGTTTGTGGGGACAACTCTCGGAGCAGCTTGTGTTTTTCTGATGAAGAAAAATCTTGCGTCGTTACTGCAAAAGACCCTTACAGGTTTTGCGGCTGGGGTTATGGTGGCTGCATCGGTATGGTCTCTATTGATACCATCAATGGAGATGACTGGGAAAGAGGGTATTCTTCGTGTGATTCCAGCAGTTGTGGGTTTTATAATAGGTATACTGTTTCTGCTTTTTCTTGATAATATAATTCCTCATCAGCATTTGGACAGTAATCAGAGCGAAGGACCGAAATCGCATCTTTCCAAAACGGCAAAACTTGTTTTTGCCGTAACGTTGCATAATATCCCAGAAGGTATGGCTGTCGGTGTGGCACTTGCAGGGGCACTGGAAAATAACTCCTACATGTCGATGGCAGGCGCTATCGCTTTGTCGATAGGTATAGCAATACAGAATTTTCCTGAGGGTGCTATAGTTTCGATGCCGTTGCGTAGTGCAGGTAATTCACGAGCAAAATCTTTTGTGATGGGTACATTAAGTGGAATTGTCGAACCAGTTGGAGCGATTCTGACTATCGTGCTTGCTTCAGTTGTTTTACCGATACTTCCTTATCTATTAGCTTTTGCAGCTGGAGCTATGATGTATGTTGTAGTAGAGGAACTGATACCTGAAACTCAAGAAGGCAAACATTCCAACATGGGTACTATAGGATTTTCTGTAGGTTTTCTGCTCATGATGATACTGGACGTTCTGCTGGGTTGAATGACAATCGTCTGATAGAGGCTAATCAGACTATTGATTTTTTATCGCGTTTCCCTTCATAGAATGTATCCAAGACCTCAGCAAAGATGTCATTGGGAGATACGCAATCAAACAGAGTCATACACGACTTTACTTTTATAGTATCAATACTTCCGAAGATTGACTCAGGATGTTTACCTGTGTGTTCGAGTAGGGCAGTTGTTATTTCACGGAGTCTTGCGCTAAGGATTGGGTGGTTAAGATATGCTTCAGCCTCTTTACGGTCAGCAATACCGTAATATAACGCTCGGCGACTATGGCCTAATGTGCGGAGTTGTGGAAAGATGTACCATATCCAATGGGATACTTTACGCCCTTTCTTCACTTCGCGGAGAGCTGATTCATAGTTACCGTATTCTGCATTCTGAGCTTGGAGAAATCTTTCAAGGTTTGTCTTATCATTTACATCTGAAGTGTAGTTACTTCTACAATATGTTGCAAAATCTTTGATGAAGTTTAATTGTTCTATTGTTTCAGGGCTTCGTCTTTTTCTTGATTTCAGACATTGAAGAAAATTTTCTTTGAGGTGTTTAACTGCCTTTTCGTATGATTCACCTTTATAGGCATAATAACAGCCTACTATAGTTCCAGTTCTGCCTACACCGCTCCAACAATGGATGTACACCTTATTCCCTTTGTGTGATATGATGTTGTCTATGTACTGCATAAGTTCATAGACTTTTTTCTTAGATGAAGGAATTGAAACATCCTGAATGGGAAAACGATAATGCACGCAGCCCGAGGGAAGTAGATGAAAATAAACATTAAGTTCGCCTGCTTCTGTTAAATCAATGAAGTGTGTTATGCCAAAGTTAACAAATGATTTAACTTTTTCTACCGGATTATTTAAATCTCCAGGATATTCGCCTGCATATATTTTGTCAGTGAGTACACAGTAAGAGTTGGGAATAGGGTTAGTTGTCATAGGGCGCTTGCTATCGTTATCAAATTTATTTTGTGATACATCAGAACAATTATATTTTGCGCGGGTGTTATGTGTGTCTATGTTGATAGGCATACCCAACCAAGTCAGTATTTTTATGCATATTCTACGAAAACAACTTGTTGTCATCTTGCTTTATAGAGTTATTTTTTAGTATCTGTTATCTTAATTGAGGAAACTTAATGACTGAATCTATCGCTGAAAAACAAGTTTTTTCTAAAATTCTAAAGAAAAATCTTTTTAACCGATTTTGATTGTTATATTAAATTTATTACTAACTTCGCGTTCAACATCAAAGTATCGTACTCAACTCGTAAAATACTGGTAATAATTTCAGAGTTACTCGACATTGATGTTAAAGATTTAATTATTCGCAACACACATACTAATTACTAAAGTTTTAAACCCAAAGAAAGATGAAGTCGAATAAGATTGGCAAACCCTTAGATTCAACTCTTGACGCTCTTTATAACAGAGCGTCCTCTGTCATTGAACAGGCTCGTGAAACCGCTTATCGGCAGATTAACGAAGCGTTGATAAGAAGGAACTGGGAACTCGGTAAGCTCATAGCTGAAGAAGAACTTAATGGCCAGGATCGAGCTACTTACGGAGCTGAGATTATAAAAGGTCTTTCCAAACGTCTTACAGCTAAGTATGGTAAAGGTTTTACCAAAAGCTATCTTTATAGCTATGTACAATTTTATAAAACACATCTGACAATTTTCCAATCACCGCTTGGAAAATCTAAGCAACTATTATCTTGGACACACTATTACATTCTTACTCAAGAACTTAACCACGAAGCACGCGAGTGGTATGAAAAAGAAGCAGCTTCGCAAGATTGGAGTACACGCACTTTGCAGCGCAATATGACAACGACCATCTGTTTGCGTCAAAATATATGCCTTATATGCCGACTCCCGAACAGTTACGTGCAGAGATTGAACGTCAAAAGACTGTCTATTTCCTTAAAGAAAAGTCACGCGATGAAGGCGAATAAGGAAAATATTTAACTTCCAAAGAATAACCTCAGAGAAGGGAATATTAGTTAATCAAGCATTCATAGTTGAAGAAGCTGGGAACATATTTGCCTTACAGATGAAACCACAATGGCAATCGAAAATAACAATAGAGTAAAATATTATCTATTCATAGATGAATGTGGAGACCAGAATTTGGAAAATTATAATCCAAGTTTCCCAGTTTTCACACTTTGTGGTGTACTCGTATCAAGAGAAAACAGCCAGAAGCTCGAAAAAGAATTTAAAGCTTTAAAAAAAGAATTTTGGGGCAATGACGGCATAATAATTCATTCGCGTGAGATTAGAAGATGTAAAAATGAGTTCATTAATCTATTAGATTCTAATGTTAAGGCTCGGTTTTATAAAAGAATAAACTCAATTCTCGCTCAAAATGGCGTTTATATAGTTGTGGCATGTAGTATTCTAAAAGAGCCCTTTATAAAGCTTTTCAGTAATACTGAAGATGTGTATGGATTATCATTGTCATACTTGATAGAGAGAAGCATATTTTGTATTGATGAGGTTAACCAGTCTGCAATTATTGATATCATATTTGAAAAAAGAGGTAAAATAGAAGATAGGACACTGACAAAATTTTACAATTCATTGCGTGTTACAGGAACCAAGTGGTTGTCACCAGAACGTCTGCAGAATCATATTGGTAACTTTACGTCAAGAGCAAAAAAAGATAATATTATAGGATTACAGATTGCTGACCTAATCGCTTATCCTATTGCTAGGAAGGTTTTGAATCCCGAAATTCCCAATCCGGCTTTTGATATAATAAAGTCAAATATCTACTCGTCTCACGGAGTAATGCTTGGTTTCAAAGTTATACCTCATTAATAATAAAAAAGAGCGGCTTCTACGGCTGCTCTTTCCCATCTGCGCCAGCAGATGCCTAAAATCGTTGCTTTCGCACTCGAAGTATTTCCTTTCGGGGAAACTACCCTTAGTTGTAGTACAAATTTAGTAGTAATATTGCAATCTACAAAATATAAATGCGCTAAAAATAAGAAAAGTTTGAAGGTAAAGCCAATATTAGCTCGTATCTTTAAGTTACGGACATTCTTGAGGGCTGCAATATTGCAAATTATTGTTATATGCGATGTTATAATTGAGAATAGGCTGCCGAGAGTTGGTTATAAATAAGCCTGTCCTGAGAAAGGTCATCTTTCTCAAGACAAGCTTATTTATACGAATTTATAATCTCTGCTACGTAAATAACGGATTAGCGGGCTTTGCTTAGGGTGATGTTGAAATCGCTGCCATCAGGCATTGCTGCTTCGAGGGTAAGGAAATTGCCCTGCATGTTAAATGTAGCTGATTGTAATGCCTGTACTGTAGTATTATCAAGAGTAGTGTAGATAAATACAACTGAACCCTTGTAGCCGCTCATAGCTACGATAAGGGCATCGTTATAACCTTCCTGGTTTGGAGTGGCGTAAACGAAGGCAGCTACTTCACCGTTGTTACCACCATTGACCATATAGGAAAATGGTACTTGATTAAGAATGACATAAGCAGCATTTCCGGTTTGTTCGATTTGCTGTCGGTCAAGATTATATGCACCTGCTATTTGGGCCGTCTGAACCATGTCCGCATTTACAGGCAGGTTATAGTCGGGTTTCTGAACAGATACGTTTGGAATGTTTGATAGGGCATTAAATGCCTCTTTAAGACTCATGGCAGACATACTGACTGTGGTAGCAATGACTGTAATTAATGTAAGAATAATCTTTTTCATAGTTATATAGAAAATTTATAGCTCAGTAGTCTTTAGGAGTAAGAGCTACTTGAAGTATATCTTATTTTAAAAAACGGTCGGTAGACCCTCACGGGCACCGACCGGTGTCAAAATTAGAGTTGTGTAAGTATCCCTAATCCGGAATTCCGGCAGGTAGAGTTTCTTTATAATTATATAGTCTCTGCTCAATATTTTGAAGTAGAGGGTTGGAAAAGCTGATCAACAGCTTTAGTAAGCTCGGCAGTAGCGTTAGCAGTGTCGGTATCCTTAACTTCAACACCTTCGAGCACCCATGTATGAGGCAGGAACTTGCGTACCTCTTCACGTACCTTGTCAGCTGAATCTGTGGTACTGATTACAGGTACAACACGTTTGTCGCTGAAGTCGTATTCATCGAGCCAAGTAAGTACAGGCATAGGCACTGAATCGTACCAATTAGGAGCTACAAGCAGTATACCGGTTATATGGCTCATACCACCGAACTTATCAACGACTGCGGGACGCGAATTACTTTCAAGTTCGGTCTTTGTAACGAATTCGAAATTAGCCTTATCCTCAGGATATAATTCAACAGGAACGATTGCAAAAGTTTCAAAATCAACATTACGAGCTTTAAGCAGCTCGGACAGCTGGTCGGCTAACTTTGCACTATTGCTTGTTTTTTCTTTGCCTTTCTGTGAAAAATATGCAATCAGAATCTTTTCGGGTTTCATAGTATCTACGTGTTTATAGTATTAATATCGTTAGGACTATCACAGCATAACGGATTATTCAGTTAGAACCGCTGTTGTGAAGGACTGTCTGAATACTGAAATTATATTCAGTGTTCGTAGTATTAACAAAACAACACGCCTGCAGGTTTGCAGACGTGTCATTTTATTTTTCATAAATTTCACAAATTTTATCTCTGGCGTCGAGGCACATTGACATTGTGAGCATCAAATACCTTTGAGGCAGAGGTGTTAAAGATATTCCAATGTTGCCGTTGAGCAGTTGGAATACTGTCAGTTAGCCATGAGGGAATTACACGGAAGTTAGATTTTGCACGTCCATCGGGCTTAGCTGCGAAAAGTGTGTCATATTCAGCACTTTTGAAACGGGCTACACCATCAGCATCACGTTCTACAAGAGCATATACTATGGCACCTCCGCGTGTGTCACCTGTCTTCATGTTGCTGATAAGATTGCCAAGTGAGTAGACCACCAGTACGTCCTTGTTCTCACGCTCATTATGTACTACTTGCATAGGCTGTATAACATGCGGATGAGAGCCAATAATCAAATCTGCACCTTGGTCTATGAGAAATTGTGTCAGCGAACGTTGTGAGGCATTCTCAAGCAATACATATTCTACACCCCAATGGACGGTTACAACTACTATCTCGGCTCCGGCTGCTCGTGCTTCAGCCATTTCAGCTGCCATACGGTCACGGTCTATGAGTGCCACTTCTATACCATCGCGAGGCTCGATTCCATTAGTACCATAGGTATAATTCAGGAAAGCAAAACGTATGCCGTGTATATCCTTGATAAAAGGTACAAGTTCTTTGCGCTGTGCCGCATCATGATAAGTACCCACATGATCTACACCTATAGAATCAAGAGCTGTAAGTGTACGTCTCGCAGCACGGTCACCACGGTCCAGACAATGATTGTTGGCAGTCAGCATTAGGTCAAAACCTGCGTCACGTAAAGCTTCGGCATAGCTGTCAGGTGCTGAGAAACATGGATAGCCAGAATACGTCGGACCCCCACCAAGTGGCACTTCAAGATTCACAACAGCATAATCAGCTGCTGTTACTTCTGGTGCCAGTAGGTCAAAGCAACCGGTGTAGTCGTATGTGCTACCTCCAATCTGACGTGCTCGGTCAAGCTGAGCTTGATGTTGCATGGCATCTCCAGCAAACAGCAGTTCGACACGCACCGGTTCACCAGCCGGCGCACCGGTGATGAATGACAGCAGGTTGAATAGTAGTACAAAAGCAGCGCAGAACATATATTATCAGTATATCTGTTGCGAGAAGGTGAAACAAATCATGGCACGGTCAGTGTAAAGACGCGTCATGGTCGGTGCATATATATAAGGAGTACATGAAGTAACGTAGGTGAGTACAGTGCTCGAATACTGCGACTTTTCATACTCTATGGTGAGGTAGACCGGCATAAGTGTAAAGTCGGTATCCGTTTCATCTACTTTACCTTTGGCTACGAGGTCAAGCATATACTGTCGCATATTCTTGAATTCGTACGAACCCTTCGATGAGTCGTAAGTAGCATAGAACGATGTCTTATCGTCTGGTTTACGTCCGTTGGCGAAAAAGTCATCAATTTCTGAAGTTTTGACCATCAACAAATAAGGGGCCACACCTATATTAAAGTCATTAGGTATAGCGGCTGCCGGTAACGACATAGAAAGACCGTTGATGACAGCCATATTGAAATCCTGAGCGTGATAACGATTTAGAATAGCCTGTGCCGGGAAGGTGATACGTGCTTCATAACCTCCTGGGGTAGTAATTATAGATTCTCCGTTGGCTGTACGCTGTTCAAGAACTTCAGAGGGAGTATAGGTTATATTGTTGCTGCTTAGAACTTCTGGAGCTGTAGTAAAGACAGCTACTGAATCTTTCATCAGTACCCACTTAGGTGTTGACACCGAATCTATCATAACATTACGTTGGATATGGTAATGCCAGTAGAGTAGGAAGAAAGACTTGGAAATGTTAGCAACACAACCACGTCCGAAATTTTGTTCGACATATATACCGGGCATAAACTTGGCGAACTCGGTAGGCCATTGGAAAATCTCAGGACGGTCACGGTAGGCACGATAAGTAGTTACAGCTTCTTCACGAGGCAGTGTTACTGAAATAGGTATAGCCGTTGCTTTGGTAAACAATGAGTCACTTGCAGCTATAGCTGATAGAGTATAGCTACGTGTACCTATTGGAGTCGCTGGGTCATAATAGCCGGTAGGGTCAAACTGATTGGATATGTCAGAAGGCAATTGGCGATTAAGTCGGAATACTCTGAGCTGCTGAGGAGCTAACGAATCACCAGTAAGTGAACCACGAGGCACCTGTATAACCATTTTCATCGAATCGACATGCGATTCTGTTATTGAATCGGGAATAGCCAAGGCCGCTGCTGGCAACAGCTGAGATACGAAAGAGCATGATAATGAACCATACTCGGGCACTTCAAGACGTCCGAGTAGGTTAACAGTGGAACGTGTGTCGTAGCGCTGACGATAGACCGGATAGGCATTGAGGTCGAAGGCTGTAGAGTCGACAGTAATTGTCACTTCGCCTTGTGTAAGCGAGCTGCCTATATTGCTGGTCTCGTCTTCGTTACATGAGGTCGCCGCAGCGCAGGTGAGGAGTAGAGCGCTGCAGACGAGTGGAAAACTATGCATTCTCATTGGTGAGGGAATTATAGAAGTCTTTGTAAACCTGCACGTCTGAGCCGTCGGGTTGTGCTGTGATATAGGGAATGCCTCGACGGGTTACGGCCTCAAGCAGCACCGGGTCGGGTGTCGGAGTATGGAAAACGACAGCATCGGCATTGTCTATAGCCATCAGGTGAAGTGTGTTAAAGTCTGGTGTCTCTGTACGGAAATTTTTAATGTATTCTTCCGGCAGTCCGTCCTCACTCAGTTTATCAAAGATACGTGAGTCGAGTTTAGGAAATTCTGTCGGTGAGTCACTATCTGACGTGGATTCAGGAAGTGAAACCGGAAGTACAGAATACACTATCTTTGTATCACGGCAAGCTGGGTCTTCATTGAAGATATGACGCATGTACATCGGAGCCATGGCTGTCATCCAACCCATACAGTGTACTATAGCTGGATCCCAACGAAGTTTCTTAACTGTCTCTATAGTGCCACGTGCGAAGAAAAGAGCACGTTCGTCATTATCAGTACGGTTTGTGCCGACGGCATCAACGTCGTCGTCACACTTTTGAAAATAGTCGTCGTTATCAATAAAGTAAACCTGAATACGTGACGGTTGTAACGATGCCACCTTAATGATAAGAGGATGGTCGTTGTCGTCAATTGGGATATTCATACCGCTGAGGCGTATCACCTCATGAAGCTGGTTGCGGCGTTCGTTAACCGTGCCGTACTTCGGCATGAAAGTTCTGACCTCGGATGCGCGGGAATGTACCCCTTGAGCTATATTTCGGGTTAGCGACGCTATGTCGCCTGAAGGCACGTAGGGAGCTATTTCCTGGCTTACGAGCAATATACGTTTTGCTGACATACTCACTTACTAAGTTGCTTGCCGCCGGTCTATCCCTTAGTCTGTACAGCACGCTGTGTATGGACAGTAGGGAAGGTCGAACCAAGAAGCCGTCATGCCGACGGGAGGCGGCGCTGCTATGTTTTTAATTATGCAAAGTTACAAAAAAAAGTTGACATGCAGTGTCGTCCCTGTCGGTAGGGGGTTCGGTTTTAGGTTTCTTTAAGAAAAAACAGGTCTTGTATTACAGACTTTCTTTATTGTTTGGAGTACTTGTAGAGGCCCTATATAGGCTTCTTTAGCAAACTTTATATTGATTATTTGGGCAGTATGTCAACTTTTCACTAATTTTGTGGCCAAAACCAAAAAAGCCCCGTTGCGGGCGCCGCAGCGACGGCGCACCGAGGGTGAACAGAACAGATATGTTTGTTTACAAGACGATTAGACAGCTGGAGGAATATGTAGCCTTTCAGCGTAATAACGGAAAGTCGATAGGACTGGTGCCCACTATGGGAGCCTTGCATGACGGACACCTTTCGCTGGTAGAACGTTCAGTGGCCGATAATGACATCACAGTGGTGAGTGTGTTTGTTAATCCCACCCAATTCAACAACCCTAACGATTTGGCTACTTATCCGCGCCATGAAGAGGAGGATATACGTTTGCTGGCCGGAGCAGGTGCTACAGTAGTATTTATGCCGACAGTCGAGGAGATATACGGCTCCGGTGATCTTGACAAGCGCGAGCGGCATGAATTCAATCTCGGCAGCGTGGCAGAAGTCATGGAGGGTAAAATGCGTCCGGGACACTTCCAGGGAGTAGCTGAGATAGTGAGCCGATTGTTTGCTATAGTCCGTCCGCACCGTGCCTATTTCGGTGAGAAAGATTTTCAGCAGATAGCTGTAATCCGCGAAATGGTCCGTACCGAAGGTATAGATGTAGAAATAGTACCTTGCCCAATAAAACGTGCTGATGATGGTTTGGCCCTATCGAGTCGTAATGCACTTTTAAGTCCTGAAGAGCGAGCCATAGCACCTGAAATATACCGTGTGCTGAGTTATAGTGTAGGATATTCGCATGATCATAGTGTGCGTGCCACTCACGATACTGTAGTAGAACGCCTCGACTCGATGCCTCATCTTAAGGTTGAATATTTCGAGATAGTTGATGCCCGTACACTTCAGCCTGTAGAAGAGTGGGATGAGTCGCCGTGGATAGTAGGTTGCATTACTGTTTACTGTGGTAAGGTACGTCTGATAGATAATATCGCTTATCGTACTCCTGTGGAAAAGAAGTAAAAGTTCGGTAAAATAATAGAAAGATAGTCTGGCATGTTAATTGAAATGATGAAATCTAAGATTCACCGTGTCACTGTGACCGAGGCGAATCTGAACTATATAGGCAGTATAACCATCGACACAGCTCTGTTGCGTGCAGCCGATATACTGCCCGGTCAAAGGGTATGGATAGTCAATAACAACAACGGTGAGCGTTTTGATACCTACGTCATAGCCGGTGCCGAGAATAGCGGTGTGATATGTCTTAATGGTGCCGCTGCACGTAAGGCGCAGCCCGGTGATGTGATTATTATCATGACTTACGCACAGATGACTCCCGAAGAGGCTCGTACCTTCAAGCCCATAGTCATATTTCCTGATACGGCCACTAATACTCTCTGACCGGACGTCTGTACAGTTAGTTTTTAAAGAACAATATACCGTATTATGTCTACGATGTTTGAAAACCTCTCGGAACGTCTGGAACGCTCGTTCAAGATACTCAAGGGTGAAGGACGTATCACCGAGATTAATATAGCTGAAACCCTTAAGGACGTTCGCCGTGCTCTCATGGATGCCGACGTCAATTATAAGGTAGCCAAGAAGTTTACCGATACCGTAAAGCAGAAGGCTCTCGGCCGTGATGTCATCAACGCGCTTAAACCGCGTGAGCTGATGATAAAGATTGTACATGAAGAGCTTGTCGAGCTCATGGGTGGTGTACAGGCTCCTCTCAATCTGAGCGGTAACCCGACTGTCATACTTATGTCTGGTCTGCAGGGTTCAGGTAAAACTACCTTCTCAGGTAAGTTGGCACGTCGCCTTAAGAGTTCGAAGGGTCGTCGTCCTCTGTTAGTGGCTGGTGACGTTTACCGTCCTGCCGCTATAGAGCAGCTGAAAGTGCTCGGTGAGAGTATCGGTGTACCCGTCTATACTGAAGAGGGCAACAAGAATCCTGTTGAGATTGCTCTCAATGGTATAGCATACGCCAAAGCTCATCATTATGACCTTGTGGTAGTCGATACGGCTGGTCGTCTGGCTGTCGATGAGGAGATGATGCGTGAGATAGAAGCTATCAAGCGTGCTGTCAAACCTCAGGAGACTCTGTTTGTAGTCGACTCAATGACCGGTCAAGATGCTGTCAACACTGCCAAGACGTTCAATGATCGTCTTGACTTCGATGGCGTTGTACTTACCAAACTCGATGGTGATGCTCGTGGCGGTGCTGCTCTATCAATACGTTCTGTAGTAGATAAGCCTATCAAATTCATCGGTTCGGGTGAGAAATTGGAGGACTTGCAAGAGTTCAATCCTGAAGGTATGGCAAGCCGTATACTCGGTATGGGTGACATCGTCGAACTTGCCAATCGTGTTCAGGCTCTCTATGACCAGAAGGAGGCTGAACGTTTGCAGGAGAAGATTCAAAAGAATAAGTTTGACTTTGAAGATTTCCTTCAGCAGATACACCAGATTAAGAAAATGGGTAATCTGAAGGAACTTGCTTCGATGATACCTGGAGTTGGTAAAGCCATAAAGGACATTGATATCGATGATGACGCCTTCAAAGGTATCGAGGCTATCATCAACTCAATGACACCCTACGAACGTCATAATCCCGAAGTCATCAACGGTAGCCGCCGTCAGCGTATAGCCAAGGGTTCTGGCACTTCAATGCAGGAAGTAAACCGTCTTCTGAAACACTTCGAGCAGACCCGCAGCATGATGCGCAAAGTCAGCAACATGAAGAACCCCATGAAGATGATGCAACAACTCAAAGGTCAAGCTGGCAAACGCCGCTAACTCTGAGACATTAACCTACGAATCGGTACGGCAGAATAGCGTCGCTATTCTGCCGTACCGTTTTGTATTTATAATCATTGGGCTGCAAGGAATATAGTTTACTATTCCTGAGAGGGAAAAACACCTTTAATTCCATGTGTTTTAATTTTATTTATTAATTTTGCATTAGTTATGGGAGCGAAAGCTCGATAAATTGTCCTCCGGGTATCTTTAATGGTTAGCAAGTTTGTTTTTAAAGAACTCATACTCATCATTTTTATTAGATATCCGTTTATACAGCATGGAAGCAATTGTAAATTTTGAGACTGAATGTTTTGAAGAAAATCGTCAACATAGATTCAATATTCAATACTATATCTTCAAATCGGAAGGACGGTATATAGCATATTGTCCTGCACTTGATATGACTTCTTCCGGCGAGGATATGAATGATGTGATAAAACAGTTTTATGAGCATTTTCAATTATATGTGGAATGCTGCATTGAAGATAACACTCTAATCGAGGATTTGAAGGCTCATGAGTACTTACTCACGCTCTAAAGGAGGACACGAAGCGTGGAAGAAACCTGGATTAACAAGAACAATAATATTCCAAACCCATGTTGAGCCGATACCCGAACTTGTTGGCAAAAATGCGATTAGAGATTTAGACATAACACGTGATGAATTTTTGGAGGCATACGAAAAGATTTAATCCGTATCTCATTAACGATATGATTTTGTAGTTACAAATTTTTATCTAATTTTATACTGATACGCTGAGGAAGGGTAACTTCACTAATTCTGTATTCTGTTTTATTGTCTTGCCAGTTTTTGTTGAACGCAACTGTTGCTTGAGGTCTTTTACCTCTTTGTCCGTGAAGGAAACAATATGTATTCTGGGTGTTGCCATAACTGTATTCAATATCTTAATTTACAGTAGTAAAATTAGCAAAATCTGCGACATATACAGCGTTTTAAAGGTTAAGAATAGTTGATATTGATATGATTAATGATATATACTAGTTTATTCACAGAGTAACTGAAAAATAGATTGCTTAATTCTTATTTTTTGTAAATTCGCATTTGCGAACGTAGAGTTCGTTTAGGATAGTTAATTTTGCATTGTGATTAAGAAAATATGGAACAGAAGAATATCAAAGATCTTGCAAATAACGAATTTTCAAATGTTCGCATAGCCGTGGACTACCATGACTATGATATTGAAAAAGACCCTCGTCTTTTAATCCCATTCTCTTACTATCAACATTATGGTATGATGAATAAATCCGGTGAAATCGTTGTTGAACCTAAATTTGACCGAATACTTGACTCTTGTCGTGAAGATTCAGACATTGTGCGAGTTGGCCTATACTATACATATGGCTTTAATAGGGCCACAAAAGAGCCAAGTACATATTTGCGAACCAAATGGGGTTTACTAAATGGTAATGGAGAATTTATCCTTGAACCTGAGTATAAGCAGATTGGTGTGTCAGATGATAATCGAATACTGACCATTCAACACATGGACGGTCAATATGAAGTGATTAGCATCGATGGTAAGGTAATAATACCAAAGGGAACATACGCTTGGATTGATTCATTCGATGGTGGTCTGTCAAGAGTATATGTTGGAGATTGCGACAAAAAGATGTGGGGCATCGTTGATTCTCGTGGAAACATAGTACTGCCTCTAAAGTATTCTAATATTTGGAATTTTTATAAGAAGAAACGACTTGATACTACAATCGAGGCGATTGATGAGTTCGGATGTAAGCGCGTTGGTAGTTTTAATTTGATAACATACGAAGTCAATATTTGATATGCCAGCGAATAAGAATGCAATGACACGCTATGCACTACTTGACCATTTGCTTCAAGACAGACGTAGGAATTGGTCCATTCAAGATATGACCGATTATTTGGCAGAGCATCTACCGGAATATGGTTCTGAGCCTGTAACGCGACGTATGGTTGAGAAGGACTTGCAATATTTGGAATATGACAGCCCTTTTGATGTTGAATTTGAGCGTTTCAAAGTTGATGCTCCAACAAGAAGTGGAGACGGAGTATATAAAAAGCCATGCCTGCGTTATGCTGACCCAACGTTTTCTATCTTCCACAAAGCACTCTCAGAAGATGAACGCTCGCTGTTGGCTTCGATTCTTTCTACGCTTGGTAGTTTCAAGGGACAACCTAACTTCGAGTGGTTGGAGGAATTAGCTGAACGACTCAACATTAAGACACAACCGGAGATTATATCTATGTCAAAGAACATTGAGAATAACTCTACGATGCTTGCTGAATTATATCGGGCAATCAGCAGTAAGGCGGTTATCAAACTCTATTATCATACTTTCAATGATGATAATGAGAAATCTGTTGAATTGTCTCCTTATTTATTAAAGGAATACAACAATCGCTGGTATTTGCTTGCAAGTCCTTTCGATAGTGACCGTATTCTATCCTTTGCTCTTGATAGAATTAACAGAGTAGAGTACACCTCCGGCTATCAGTATAAAACCCAAAGTGAAAATTTCACTGAAAGATATGAGGATATTATAGGTATTACATTTTATGAAGATAGACCGGTTGAACACATTTTGTTTTGGGTATCTGACCAATCAAAGAACTATGTATGCACGAAACCACTTCATAGCTCTCAAAGAAATCTTTCCTCTATGGAACAGGAAAGACTTCACTCCGAATACCCACAGTTATGTGGAGGTAGATTCTTTACCATAGATTGCATTGAAAACTATGAATTGCTTCGTGAGTTATCTTCATTTGGCGCAGGGCTAATTGTTATTTCGCCTCAAAGCATTGCAAAGCAAGTTTATGAGGTTGCCAACGATATGGTAAATCGTTATAAATCTATTGGTACGGGGGTTGGAAGTTAGATTTCGTATACTGAACGTAACTTTGCACGGTAAATCAAAAGACGATGAGATTATGGAAAACGAATTATACGACGATAACGATGACAATTATAGGTTATGTTATAGCGGATATGCCGAGATATATACCCAAGACGTAGTGGAATATTTTAACGATGTTATCAACGATGCGTTTGACGAGGAACCGGAGGTATATTGGAATATAGACTAGAAGAGACCTTTACGAACAAAGAGTTCGTAAATATTTCATAACTTTGCACTATCAAATAAATAAGAATGAAAACAAATTACAACATAAAGAATTTTAGAGTATTTGGCGAGGAAGGTGCCGAAGCAAGGATTGCACCATTTACCGTCCTCACTGGATGCAATAGTTCCGGCAAGAGCAGTATAGCCAAGTCAATACTATTACTTGACACCTTCCTTCAAAAAGTGAAGGCTGCATCAGATAATAAAAGTATGTTGGAGCTCGGCAGCTACACTATGGATTTTAATGATTATCCGCTAAATTTGCTTGGTCGCTTTGATAAGGTAGTTAACTATAAGTCTACCAATGGAGAACTAGAATATAGGTTTACTGCTGAAAACGGTTTGGATGTTGTCTTAAATTTCGTGACCAATAGGGCAGATATTCTTAACCGTGGTTATCTCAAATCTCTTCTAATCTATAAAGAAGGAACACCTGTTTTCGGCTCTGAAAAAGGTACTTGTTATCTTAATACGACACCTTTCCTTACCGATTATTTGGAAGGGACTCGTAAAAATTTGGATCCCAATGATACACACTCCATTTCTTTCATCAATGGATTTGATGCCTATGAATATGAACAGACTCATAAGGTATCATACGATTCTATACTCTGGGCAATTGAAAACAAATCTCTTTTCAACGTTCCTATTCTTGATAAAATCGGAGGTCTTAACAAAAATGAATTTCTTATATCTGTGAATGACCTACTGGGTTCAGTATACGAAGAGATTCCTGGAATTAAAGCTTACATTCAGCGTTTATCAGAAGTTTTCGGTGAATCGGAATGTGATACCTTTTTAGAATTTTTCAAGTTGCGTGAAAAAGAATGGATGTCTAATTTTTCTAGTACAACAGATCTTGACTACGAAGAGACTCTATTAGTACCACAAGATTGGTCACATGTTCATTCCGATGCTACAATTCAGGATGAGACATGGTTCCAACTAATGAAAAAACTTAGTGAGGGGAATGAACAGTTGACGGTGAAAGTTCAGAATACAAGTGTAAAGTTTCCTTTCCTCCTCACAACACTGACCAATATTGGTGAAATGATTGGTCTTGAACAAGATGGCTCATTCTTTGGAAAAGTTAGTCTAACAGAGATTGAAGAATGGATTGGAGATATTCATCATCTTACAATATATTATCTATGGGAAGATTTTAAAAGGATTGTCAACAATCAATTGCAGAAGGCTCTGAATCCGTCTTGGGTTGGTAGTCTATCCTATGTTGGCTCGTCACGTATTGATGTCAAGCGTCTTTATACACTTGACTCAAAGACAGACTTTGCAGCTCTGCTTAATCGTTACTTCAATGCTCGCAGAGATTTTGTGGGTCTGAAAGAATACGATAACGAGAAAGGGTATGAGCCAGATGCGTTTATGAATAAGTGGCTAAAGAATTTCGGCATTTGTGATTCTGTTTCTCTTGACCTTGATTCGGAGGGATTGGGAGTATCTATAAAGCTCTACAAAGGAGATAGAACATCTCTTTTGGCAGATGAAGGCTATGGCATAACACAACTATTCTCAATATTGATGGAAATAGAAACTGGTATCCAAAACGCATACCACCACTTTCTTGTAAAGGGATGGTATGGCCAGAACTACATCTATGTTACAGACATGAATACCGATAAAGTCTTGTTCCCAGAACAGACAATTATCATTGAAGAACCGGAAATCCACCTACATCCAAAGTTCCAATCTCTGTTGGTAGATATGTTTGCCGAAGCAATGGAGAATTATAATATCCACTTTATCATTGAGACACATAGTGAATATCTCATTCGTCGTCTTCAATTAAGAGTAGCGGAAAAGAATATTCCGGTAAATGATGTTTCTGTGATTTACGTCGACGAAAACAGTCATTCCTATAACATGGGATTAGCTGAGAATGGAAAATTCTCACAGGAATTTGGCTCAGGGTTCTTTGATGAAGCTGATAATGCAGCTATTCAGTTATTCGATTTGACAAGTGAATAAATATGGCCACACATCGAGTATTCTGTACGCTTGACACTCTTTCCGAGATAATAAGACTTCGGAAAGAGCGTCCATATAGTACCGTGTATTCTGTTATAGATAAGTTGGGTGATGTGTTTTTAGACTGTGAGAATAATACAGAACTATTAAGGCTCTCATCTTCAAACCCCATCGTTAACAAACTGCTAAAACGTCCCAATAGAAAAATATACTGTAAGCAGCACTGGGAACAAGCTGTAAAAACACCTCGTGCTGATGATATTTTTCTCTTATTGCCACCGAGTTCCAAACCTTATAGTGATTATCGTGAACGCAAGGGCGTTTTATTAACTTGTTCCTTGACAGATATGCAGATAATTGACGACTTGGAAATGAATCACTATCGCCCATATACTTTGTTGACAGAAGAACAAAAGGAAAAGCTCCGCAAGCATGGTGAGGAATACGAGGATATATCCTCATGGAGAGATGTTTTCTCAACAATTAGTGTTTCGCCCATTAATTCTGCTGTTATCATTGATAATTATCTTTTAAGCAAATTTAATAGACGTAAACCATCTCTGTATAATCTCATCCAATCCTTAGTTCCAAAGGGATTGACTATACCATTCCACCTCACCATTTTCATTTACAATAAAAATGGCGAAGTAAAAAAAGATAGAATGGAACAAGTCATATCTGAAATACATGAGCTAAAACTTGCTTCCAAAATACAAATTTCTATCGTTGTTCACACATCCGGTGATGTTACTCACGATAGAAGTATTTTAACTAATTATCACATCATCACTTCTGGACGCGGATTTAGTGTCATTGACAACCGTGGCGTCAAAGAAAACGCTCGTGGTGAGATAGTTTCGACGTTCAACAATATCTGTAACATTTCGTCTATAACGAGCATGAAGAATATTCATTCTCATATCCTAGACTGGTTACGAGATATTTATATTTATAAGCGAGGAATGAACTCACTTTATGCCTTTAAAGTGGGAGACGATTTTGACAACAGACTTTTAGTGGAATAACTATGGCACAATTTATCCCATCTTTAGAGGTTGTCTCTAAGTTCCGCGTTCAGCCCACTGAGGGCGAATGGGCATTACTGTGCTTTCTTGAAAAGACTCTTGACGATTCATTTGAGGTTTACTTTAATCCATTCCTCAATGGTGACCGCCCAGACATCATTATTATGCGTCGTGGGGGAGGTGTGTTGATAATTGAGATTAAAGACTGGGATTTAGATGCATATAGACTTGATGAAAAGAAGCATTGGCATTTGAAGTATCCTCAGAATGATAAAGAGGCACGTGCTTATATAAAGTCACCGATAGACCAAGTACTGAAATATAAAGAAAATCTTTATAATCTCCATGTTGAAAAACTTCTTGAAAATAATATCAAGAATCCGAAACTATGGGGAGTAGTTGCTTGTGGAGTATATTTCCATAATGCAAGTCATGCTCAAATAGATGATTTGCTAATAAGACCTTTTACAGATAATAAGGGTTACATGAAATTTATCAGAAACATCGAATTGATTGGACGTGACAATTTGAATGAAACCAGTTTTAGGCAAATGCTGACAAAGCATTATATTCTGTCAGACCGGCCAAGTTATCTTTTCAGTGATTGGCTCTATGATAGCATCCATCGATTACTGTTGCCACCACTTCATTTACAGACTCAAGGAAGGTTTATTAGTAGATACAATGGCTATCTGAAAAAACAGAATCCTCAAATATTGATGTATTCCAAAAAACAGGATGAATTGATTTTTGATGATAAGAGAAGGAAGGAATGGAGAATAAAGGGTGTTGTAGGTTCTGGAAAGACTACATTGATGGCAGCAAAAGCTGTCCAATCATATAAGGAGCTTGTTGAGCAAGAAATAACTCATCCTAAGATATTGATTCTCACTTATAATATAACATTGAAGAATTTTATCCATGATAAAATTCAACAGGTTCAAGAACAATTCGACTGGGCATCGTTCACCATATTGAATTACCATCAATTTATAAATGCCCAGTTAAATAATCTTGGGATAGATTTTCGTAGAGAAGAGAATGAAACACTTGATGCATTCTTTGCACGTTATTACGACAATTATTCTTTGTTTGCAGAGCGAAAGAGTGAAACAGAGCGTTTTGATGTAGTGTTTATAGACGAAATACAGGACTATAAACGTGTTTGGATGGATATTATCAAAGACTGCTTTTTAAGCCAATCTGGAGAATATCCACAAGGAGGCTACTATCTACTCGGTGATGTAAAACAAAATATCTACAACAGGGGTACTTCCAGGAAAGATGTAATTACCAATGTGTATGGTGTGAACATATTGGGGACATGCTTCCGGTCAGACATGAAAATCAAAAATCTTGCTTTGGGATTTCAGCAGACCTATTTTGATGGCAAATACGAGATTGATACAACTTTGCTTTCAGATCAAGATTCCCTTTTTATGAATCAGAATCTCCAGCAAGGGTATTTGAATTATATTTATCTACAGGGCGACAATCCCATACAGTCAGTCTTCAATATAATTGAGGGAAATATCCAGAACAGAGTAAACAATGTTTCGGTCAACGACATAACCGTGCTTGGCGTTGAGTTTGAGTTCCTAAAATTATTTGAAACTTATTATAGGTATAAAACGGGACGAAGAACAACTACCATGTTTGAAACTTATGAGCTAATGTACCTAAAAGGCATTCGAGAATCATCAGGATTCGCTCCAGCAAAGTTAAAATCAGAACTTATATCTTTAATGAAACGTGCTAAGGATAAAAGTCCTGATAGGGCAGAGCGTCAAATTGCAACATTGTTTACGCTCTTTGAAATGTTTGTGAGATTTCGTGATGAGTTCAAAATACAGTTGGAAACTAAGTGTAATGAATTCCTGTGTTCATTTCATGATTTCATCGTGATAATGAAAAGATACAAGGATATCTTTTTACCTTTTCACAAATCTGTCTTTGCAGACAATTATGAGTTCATTAGAAATAATAAGAAGTTTAATTTCTGGATGAATACTGGAAACATAAAAATATCATCAATCCATAGTTTCAAGGGATGGGAAAGCGATACTGTATTTCTAATTCTTCAAAAGCGCAAGGAGGGAGATCCGTCTTTTGACGAATTATTATATACTGGAATTACTCGCACTATATCGAATTTGGTGGTGATAAATCTTGGCAATAAAGAATATCATTTGAATATGAAACGACTTATCGAGGCTTGTAAATAAAAAAACATTGAAAATATAGCTATAGCATCAGAATAAATAAATTTAATGAAGAATTAGAAATTTTTTTAGGACTGCAGACTTGATGCAATCGATGACGGATTATGTTGAGCAGGCTGTCATTTCCTATGGTTGTCACATACTCATAGACGGCAAGAAGTTGTGGGACTGTCCCGAAGTAGAAGGTTACTAAGGGTAATTACCTCCTGTATGCTTTTATGTGGCGGAGAACTCCCTGTCTGTTGGACAGCAGAAAGTAAAGGACAAGGAAAATGAAATCCTATCTATCCTCCAGTTACTTGAGAAGTTGGAAATTAGGGGAGTGTATCAGTATAGATGCTATGGGAACACAGGACTGTGGAGAACGAGCTGCATTGGCATCTTGACGTTACATTCGGCGAAGATGACTGCAGGGCTCGAAGGAAGAACGCCGTGCAGAATCTGTCACTGTTGAGGACATTGGTCTTACAGATAATCAAGGTCACCGAGGGCATATCAAGTCTAAAAAAGGGTGGTGCGTACTTCAATGGATAAAGATTATTTAAGAACTCTTCTTAAAACTATGGATTCTGATGCGGTTGCCCTGTTTATATCCACGCAAATTTGTGTATATGAAAATAAAATTTTATATTTGTCAAAAAGCTAAATGGAAATATAAATTTTCACTTACGACATCTTTATGAATCAAAAAGAGAGGGTTATCATTAGGAATTTCGGACCAATTCAAGAAGTGGATGTTGAATTAGGCAATTTGACTGTGCTTATTGGTGCCCAGGCAAGCGGCAAGAGTCTGTTTTTGCAGATATTCAAACTGATTAAGGATAAATCCGCTATATTGAGATCATTGGAGAACTACGGGTTCGTGGTTAATAATAAGTTGGAAAACCTATTGAATCGTTATCTCGGCGAAGGCTTGGCGAATATGTGGTCGAATAAGACAGAGCTAATTATTGATGAGGAAACTTATTCACGAAGATATTTTGAAAGCCCTCTTGAAGGAAATCCTACAGATAAGGTATTCTATATTCCGGCACAACGCATACTGAGTATATCCGATGGCAGACCGAAGTATTTTATGGAGTTTAGCGAGAATGATCCTTTTGTATTGCGTAAGTTCAGCGACACATTGAGGTTATTTACTCAAAATGAACTTGGGGCAAGTGGAATTGTATATCCCTTGCCTAATAGACTTAAGTCGGCTATTAAGAATAGGTACGATAAAACGATATTCTATGGTGGTAAGGTGGTATTTAGCGAAAGTAGTGGGCAACGTAAGCTTATGATGAATGTTGAGAATATGCATTTACCACTTATGACTTGGAGTACAGGTCAAAAAGAATTTATGCCTCTGTTAATGGCATTCTATTGTCTGTCTGGACCTTCACAAAATGTGGTAAATCGTGAGCAATATCAGTACATCATTATTGAGGAACCTGAGATGGGTTTGCATCCGTTAGCTATTCAAACAATAATTTTGCAGATTATAGAATTTATGGATGCTGGTTACAGAGTAATCGTTTCAACTCATTCCCCCGTGTTGTTAGAATTTGTATGGGCATACAACTACCTAAAGATAATTCCTTCAACAAAACGTGTGAAAGCATTACGTGAAGTCTTTAGTGAGCAAGATAGTAGACTTGGTTTTATGAAGGGAGTTTTCGACAAAGAGATCAAAACATATTACTTTACGCGAAATCAAGAGGGGAAAGTATACTCAAAAGATATATCCTCACTTGATGTTTTTAACGACGACACTGACGAAAATGAATGGGGTGGACTTACACAGTTTTCAAGCAAGACCAACGAAATAGTTTCAAAGTATATGGCTCGTTATGGCAAATAAGAGAAAGCTTAAAGGTGTTGTTGATATCGTTAAATGTGCATTTCAAGAAGCAGTTGAGAAAACCCCTGAGGTAAAAAACGGTTTCTATGCAGGAAAACAAGCTATCAAAAACTCAGACCGAAGTAAGATTGAAGCGACTGATGACAGGAAACTGCAAGGTAGCCTTGACATTGATGGTCAGGTTAAATCGTTGTATCCCCGTGAGTCACGTTGGGATTATGCTTTATCGTATGATGATATAATATACTATGTAGAGATTCATCCAGCTGAAACCTCGGAAGTAGATAAAGTTGTCAGCAAAGTAAGTTGGTTAAAGAATTGGCTTAAAACTAAGGCACCAGAAATCGACAAACTTCCAAAGGCGGACTATCCCTATGTATGGGTGCAATCCGGCCGCTATGCAATTTTGCCAACCTCCAAAGAGATGAAAAAGCTTTCCGCAGCCGGATTGTTAGTTGTCAGCAAACTGAATTTGAAATAAAATAATAAGAAAATCGAATATTTATTTTGTGATCTTCTCATAGTGGCAGGTCAGTGCATTATATCTAATACCGTAAACCAAAACACTATGAGTTTCTGCGTACCTGGTCTAAACCGGTAGTGTTTCACTGAGTGGGTTTGAGATGGGTTTGCCTCAGGAATGGTAGGCTCTTCGGCTATGGATTACTTATCCTCCGATAATACTACCTAATAATTGATACAAAAGCCCTCGACTTAAGGTATCACTAAATTTCTCTGATTTTTTCTTATCGTCTTTAGCATTTTTAAATTCAACGTACTGGTTGAATTTTGTAATTTCAAGTATAACCTTATTTAGCCAAGAAGAACGTTCAAGATGAATTTTATTAGCTTTGCCTTTGTTATATTGGTCATAGTCATATAGATAAATCATTTCCTTATCATTGTTCTCTATGAGACCTCCTTCTTTAAAACGATTCATCATACCATTAAAGTAGGCTTTTGAAAACAAAGGAAGCTTAGATTCAAGCTCATAAATATCAAATTTTGTAAGAAGCTCTGTATAACTTAATGGAATTTTACAACTCCAAGAATGTGTACCATCCGGCCAACTTATATCATAAGATACAATCCCAATGATTTCCGAATCGTGGAAATCAAAATTTTCCATGATTTGAATAGTCTCTTGAATTTCGTGGGCTTCAGATGAATCACTCTGATTCGGTAGTTCAGAATCATAAGAATAGAAAGTATCGGCAAATCCTTTTCTTAGTAGAGAAGTACTTTTGTCTTTAGATAAATCCTTCTGACTGATTATGACTGGTAGCATCTTAGAAGAACAAAACGTCTTAGACTTTTTATCTTTATATATGAAATCCCATTTCTTAAGATGGGATATTAAACCAGGTATTTCTTCATAAATATCTCTCAAGGGAGTTTGTATCTTTTTGTTATATAGCTCTTCTAGAGTATCTGAGTTACATTTACTCCAAAATGAGGGATGAGGATCATTAAGAGCTGCTGGGATAACAAGCATACTCATTCCAGGAGATAAGAGAAAAGCATCTTTAATTATAGATTTGTGATGGGACAGCGCTGCTTTACCGAAATTGTACATTCTTAAACTTTGAGGACATCTACGGTGTAAGAAATTGCAAACAAATTCTTCTTCAAAAAGCGCTACACACTCCTCCCATAAATTAGTAAAACTTACTAAGATATACTGTATATTATTACTCTTATCAATAACGACGTAAAATTGATAACATATCTCATTGGCATTATCATTCACAGGACATACGAACCTGATAATATAATTAGCTGTCTTTGATAACTGGTGACACCAATGAAAATATGCATACTGATATTCTACTAATGGAGTTTTATCAGCATTATCATAATAGGCTCGTATGTTTTCTATAAATTCTTTATCGGTAGCAGCCTCAAATACTTCGATATAAAACTCGTCTTTTTTCAGAGCATTCTGCTCATTTTCCGGAAGATCAGCCCTGAGAACTTGAAAGAATCGTATATCTGTTGGAAAATAAAATTTCTTCATGATAAATTCACTTAACGTTTTCTATGATAGGAGAGTGGATGACCACAATAAACACAATCTGTGTTGTAGGTGCTCTTCTTTTCATAGTATTTGCATAAACAGCCTCCGGAACAGGTACAATCGAAGCCATCTCCTGTAAAAGAAATCTGGCTGTCGTCAGATTGGGATTCAATCCCATTTTCATTTTCTGAGTCTTCTGAATCCTCTGTATCTGAACCACTAAGATCATTATTCTGATCATTATCGTTGTCCTCACTGGTAGTTGAAGAATAATCGTCTTCCTCCACTTCTTCGTAATCGTAGTAATCTTCTGACATAATATTGTAGTTTATAGTTTTTTCACTAATTCAACTTACTCGAATTAGTTCTAAAATCATTAGTTCTATTCTAAGAATGTTATTAATCTATATTTACTACTTAATTTTAGGTTTCATAGTTAAAAATTTTTTATGGATAGAATATATCTTCTAAGAGAATGTGAAACCATAATAGATTAATATTCAGAATAAGTTGAGATTAAGAATAAATTGCCAAAACGAGACCATGCCTTTTACATCTCAGTCGCAAATGTAACCTAAATAATTTATATTCGCAAATAATAATCTTAATAATAAAGGTTATTTTAAACAGTTGCCGCACAAATACTTAAATTTTCAACATAGTGATTTACTATATTGATTAAATGATTAGTAAGTAGTGGTGGAAACATGTATTTAATTTAAATGTTTCAGTCGAAGTAGGAGATTCTGAATTTGTTGAGGAGAATTTTGAAGTAGTCTTGAGCTGTGAGGCATGTGTCCAGAAGATAGCCTTTAATGTGGGGCCAGTTTCGGAGACCGTTGTAGTAGTACATTTTTAAATCGTCGGTGATGATGAATGGAACATAACCGAGGCGTAGACATTCACGGAACATAATCAGTCTGCCTACACGACCGTTACCGTCCTGAAACGGATGGATTAGCTCAAAGCGTTGGTGAAAATCAATAATATCTTCCAATGAGGGTTGTTTCTTTGCATTGTATTCTTTTAGAAGTGCTTTAATCTCTTTATGTACATTTTCAGGTTCGGTTGTATCACAGCCACCGACTTCATTAGGTAATTTCTTATAGTCACCGATTCTGAACCAGTCTTTGCGTTCATCAGAGGTGCCGGATTTCAGAAGAAAATGGAGGTGTTTGATGTAGGCTTCTGTGAGTTTACCGTCAGTTTTGTCAATTATAAAGTCGATAGCACGAAAGTGATTGGTTGTTTCGATAATGTCATCAACATTTATTCCCTCTTTAGTGATTCCGATAGTATTGGTTTCAAATATATAACGAGTCTGGTCATGTGTCAGGCGGCTTCCTTCAATATGATTGGAATTGTATGTCATATCAATTTGAACATGATGATAGATACCTCCTTTGGTCTTACTTGCCTTTTGTTCTTTTAGTATAGCAAGTAAAGAAGCCGGTGAGGTTGTTTTTTTTCGTTTTTGGAGTTCTGCATCTGCTGGGATAGTCCATGTTTTTCCTATAAGATATGCTCCTTCGAGTTTACCGTGGGCACAATAGTTGCGAGTCGTTCTCTCCGAGACACCATGACTTTCTGCCCATTCTTTGACTGATACGTATTTCATATTATCGGCAAGATTTATTTTCAAAATCTGTTGCAAATATAGCTAAACTTGCCGTTAACGGCAAGTTTGACTATATTATTTGATTGTATAGAGAGTGTCTGAATGGGATTGATGAAGGAAGTTGGGACCGTCGTAACTGCCTAATGAAGTTTCCAAGTTGGGTTGTTTTTGGCGCCTTCTCTGGTTAGGATGCCTTTTTCTTTTAATGTGGCAATAGAGCGGTCAACAGTTCTTCTTGATAGTCCTGTTTTGGCAGTTAAGGCAGCTATTGATATTTTGGGATTCTCTGCAATAAGGCTAATAATGGCCATTTCTTTTAGTGGTAGCTGTTCGGTCAGCGTTTCTGACGTTTTCAAAACGTCATTTTGACGTTTAGTAGATTCTAAAACGTCATTTTTAGGTTTAGAGTCTTCCTTAGGTTTAGTTTCTTCCCAACGAATGTGCAAAGTACGGTTGCGGAGGTCTGCTGGTAAACCAAATACCGCAAAATTCATAAACCTTTCAAGAGGCTCAAATGTACGGTGAATTCCTTTAGGGATATTCTCATACTGGGAACGGACAAGTGCATTGCGGAAGAACCAAGAGTGTTTTTCAAAACTCTCATTGTTTACCTCGAAGCCGAAACTTCTAAGATACTTAATCAAGAAAACTGCTGTGGTACGTGTGTTACCTTCTCCAAAAGCATGAATCTGCCAAATGCCTGAAATAAATCTTGATATGTGTCTGATAGCCTCAAAAGATGATGCAGTACCGTAATCAAATTTCTTTTCTTCTGAGAAATCGAATGACAATAATTCCCTCAAAGCTCCGGCACTGCCATATTCTATTGTTTCACCATCAAGAATCCACTGATGTTTGGTGATGTTGTAAGTGCGGAATTGTCCGGCATCAGGAAGAATGCCTTTAAAAAGAAAACCATGAATGCGAGATAACTCTACAGGAGAAAAAGTAAATGCCCTTTCTGCCAATAGAAGATTAATACGGTATGAGACGTTGTCTGCTTGCAGAGTGCCTGTAGCTTCGGCTTTCTCGCGTACAGACTTTTGACTATAGTATTCCTCCAACTGTTGTCCAACCTCTGCACTTGAAATTCGTCCATCAATGTTTGCTTTAGCTTGTTCTAACAGAAATTCCGAAGGCTTTAGTCCATCGACATCCTGTAATCCAATAGCGATGGACCAATAGCGAGCACGTTCCTCCACTTCCGGCTCTCCGGAAGTAAGATACTTTTCAAACTCTATATATTTGTCTTCGTATGCCATGCTTGCTAATGTTGGGAAGTAGTAACTTCTTACCTTCTATTTTGGGCGACTTCCAATCATACAAATTTAATAAAAAGATTCAAATAATCACGCTAATATATACCGATTTTACACGGCTCTTTTAAAGATGCTTGGATTTACAAGATTTTTATCTATGCAATATTCTACACCGATTTTCATCAGTCGGGTAAATAGGAAAGATATAGATAAAATTTTTCTTAATTCCTTCTCTGTGGGAATGGGAACGACACGGAACTGGAATCGCTTTGCTCGCTGGAACGTCGTAGGAGTGGGATAGTGTCTGCAACTATAATAGAGGAATTAGACCAAACAAGGTATGATTTCACAAAGGTCATTTTTGTAGATGTCATGATTTTGATATAATTTCGCGATTATTAAATGTCGATGAGGTTACTTTGAAGCAATATAAATATTTATAGAAGAGCGACCAAAAAAATTTATTGATTTAATTAGGTTGACCCCTTCGATTATTAGAGTTTACATAGAAATTCAGGTTAAATATAATAAATGTATAATGGTATGGAAAAAGTAATGCTAATATGTTTAGGTATTCTCATGCTGGTGCTATTTGTGGGAATTCAATCTGATTCTCAAGATGAAGAGAAACGTAACAGTGGCGGTATAAATCCGGGTATTGATTTTTCAGACGATTCAGATGATGACGATTCAGATGATGATTTTGATTTCGATTTCGATTTTGATGGGGATTGATAAGAATAACTGAAAGTACGAATTGGTAGATGTGAGAGGCTAGCGTGACCAGTAGGGAATTTGATACTTTGTTTCGTGGTTTGTACTTGCCGTTAGGCATGTACGCACTACGTATTGTCGATGATGCGGAGTCTGCAGAAGATTTAGTGGAGGAGGCTTTCGTTAAGGCATGGCAAGTTGTGGAGAGTGGGAGAGAGATAGATAACTTTAAAGGCTATATGTACCGGAGCGTGCGTAATGAGTGTATATCTTTTTTGCGTAATAGAAAGGAGCAGGTAGGATTGGAATTTGTGCCGGAGGTAGATGAAGAAACAGTGGATACCTCGGAGAGAGACGCAAAAATATGGGAGGCGATAGATAAACTTCCGGAACGTTGTCGTGAAGTATTTCTGATGAGTAAACGCGACGGACTTACGAATGAAGAGATAGCCGAGGAACTAAACATATCAATAAAGACTGTCAAAAATCAGATGACCAAGGCTTTCGCAAAGCTTCGTGAAGCGTTGTCAACAGGACATAAACCGTTCTTTCTTCCTTTTCTTTAAAATTTTTCATTTTATAATAGGACCTTTTTCGATTCATCGCGTCTTTGTGGTAGAATAAACAAAATAAACAACAGACGTTATGAAAAGATTTTTGATTTCACTATTGGTAATTACAGCTTCAGCTTTCGGCGTTACAGCACGCCAGCCTGAAGTTGGCTATCGAGGATTCGTTGAATGGAGTAATGATTATCGTTCTCAGAAACCCTTCTTAGGACCTGATACACGTTTCAATGCTCTGTACACTGGTTTTTCCACTTCACACGGATACCAGTTCAATCCGTGGCTTTTCGTAGGTGCGGGTATAGAATATGAGTATTGCTCAAAATTGGAGGAACATTTGTTAATTCCGTTTTTTCAAGGGCGGACGGATTTGTCATTCGGTAAGTTTACACCTTTTGGCGATATAAGGATAGGATATAACCTTGTGAATAATATGCTGGACAATGGATTTTATTTTTCTCCGAACATAGGCTATAGATTTAACTGGGGACGTAAAGTCGGAATCAATGTCGGTGCCGGGGTAAGTATACTTTTACGTAAGCTGAACTCTTATGATACGGTTACGACTCCTGAAGGTTATATCACTTACTATAAGACGGGAACCTATTATAAAGGTAAGGCATTTTTCTCTTTCAGAATAGGTATTGATTTTTAGGCTTCATAGGATACTTATTTGAAAAAAGAATGTTATGGAAGAAAATAAGGATATACGATACATTGCAAAGCATTATCGTAAAGGACTTTTTGCTACTGACTCAGCTTTGAGACGTATAAAGGGTGTCGACAGACCGTGGTGGACCCCAGCTAAAATAGCCGCAGCCTCAGTCGTAGTGGTTGTTATGGGAGCTACTGCTACAGTGCTGATACGTAATAGTCATATAAATGAGACACCGACATCAATAGAGCAGGTGCAACCGTCAGTCATACCCTCAGAAGCCGTGGTAAGGGTTATTGACTTTGAGGAAACACCTCTTACTGTTGTTGTATCTGAGATAAGAAATATCTATGGTGTTGAGGTGACTAACCTTCCGGCTAACGCTGCTGAATATAAGCTTTCGCTGCATTATGAGGGGTCGGCAGCAGACCTTGTGGAGACTATCAATACTATTCTTGATACTGATATGGAGATAAAGGAACGATGAGGCGCACAACGGTTCTATTAATAGGTTTATCTATGACTGGTGTAGTGGCGTTGGGACAGAACGTAACAATAAAAGCTACCGGCCAACCTGCGGCTACGGTGTTCAGAAGCATAATGGAACAGACTGGAAAGAATTTTGTTTACTCTTCGGAGTTATTGAAAGATTTGAAAATCAGTGTAACAGCAGATAATGAACCACTGAAGAAAGTACTGACAGATATGTTTCTCAATACTGACATCGAATACCATATAAAGGGTAAAAATGTTATTCTGAAACGAAGAAAGAAAGCCCCAAAACCTGTAACAGTACAGAAAAAAACGGTCAAACCAACTTCTGTACCTCAGACTGAAGTCAATAACATACTTGAAGAAGTAATTGTGGTATCACGACTTGAAGCTCCGGTTGTAGAAACAGCTGAGATTGGAGCTAAGAAGATAACTGCAGACGAAGTGAGAAATATTCCAGCTTTATTGGGGGAGAGCGATGTAATCAAGGCCATTCAAATGCAACCTGGTGTGACAGCAGGTGCAGAAGGCATGGCTGGTATGTATGTGCATGGCGGCAATGCTGATGAAAATCTGTGTATGCTTGACAATGTGCCATTGTACCAGGTGAATCATTTTGCCGGTCTATTTTCAGCTTTTAATACTGACATTATAAGATATATAGATTTCTTCAAAACTTCGGTACCAGCAAAGTATGATGGAAGACTTTCGTCATTTATGGATGTTCGTCTACAGAACGGTAATACTGAAGGCCATCATGGTTCTGCAAGGTTAGGACTTACCTCGGGTGCCTTTAATCTTTCAGGTCCGATAGGAGGTAAGACTTCGTATCTGGTAGGGTTGCGCCGTTCGTGGTATGATGTGTTGTCGATTCCGATGTTGGCTGTGATAAACTCAAAGAATGATGAGGAGAAAATGCGTTTCCAGTATTACTTCATGGACCTTAATGCCAAGATTAGTCACCGTTTTTCTCCTAAGATTAACGGTTTTATAAGTGCATATTTTGGTAATGACCTTCTTAAAACAGGCTCCGAAGACTTGAATGAGGCTACGACAGGTTGGTATGAGAATGATAGGTTTGACTTTAATTGGGGTAATCTTGTAGTCCAGGCAGAATTAAATTACCGTATTAAACCGGAGCTTACAGCCGAATTTACGGCAGCGTATACCCGTTATTTCTCAGGGCTGAAGCATCATGATTTATACAGAGAGTTCAATCAAGGTATAGTTACAGAAACCCGTACCGCTATGAAAACTGATAATAATATAAATGATTGGATATTCCGGGGAGATTTTGATTGGAAAGCCAGTGATGATACTCGCATAAGATTCGGAGCAAATTATGTGCGTCATTCGTTTCTGCCAAGTCGTACTTCGAGGGAATATGCGTTTAATGACGAGAAAATAGCTGTGAAAGATTCTACCTGGGCATACGGTGCCAATGAATTTAACGGCTATATTGAAGATGATTGGAGAATATCGGATAAATTTAGATTGAATGTAGGTATTCATGCCTCAGCGTTCAATATTGAAAGTAAAACGCACTGTGGCATTTCACCGAGACTTTCGGTCAGTTACAGGCCGAATGAGAATCTGGCAGTAAAAGCAGCCTATACACGTACAGTGCAATATGTACACCAGCTTACTCAAAGTTATCTTTCGTTGCCGACTGACCAGTGGATTCCTATAACCGGCAATTTCAAGCCACAGACAGCAGATAAAATAGCTGTTGGCGCTTATTGGCAATTAGCCGGTGGTGATTGTTTAGTATCGGTTGAAGGTTATTATAAATCGATGCACAATCTACTTGATTACTGTGATGAATATTATCTTAAGCCACCGTTGGAAATGTGGAATGCTCGGCTTACATCAGGCGTAGGTACAGCTAAAGGAATTGATTTTAAAATTGAAAAAACATACGGTAAGCTTACTGGCTACATAGGGTACTCTTTGGCATGGGCCGATAGGAAGTTCAGTGAAAAAAACGGTGGCAAACCGTTCCCGGCACGTTTTGACAACAGACATACGATAAATGTTGTGGTAAACTGGAATATAAATGAGAAAGTACAGCTGAATGCTGCCTGGACCGGACATTCCGGCAACCGATTTACCCTCCTGCCGCAGATGTATGAGTCTCCGGAGTTTGGAGGACTCTATAATCTGTATGGTGATGATGTGCCTCTCAAATGTAGTATAAATAATTATCAGCTTCCTTTCTATCATAGACTTGATTTGTCATGTACTGTCAGAAATAGTCGCGGTTATTGGACTTTCGGTCTTTACAATGCTTACTGTCATCTTAATACGGTAGCTGTGCGACGAGGTTACAAGGATGTGATAAAAAAGACACCTGAGAGTGTGACTATAACATCGAAACCTGTTTTTCAGAAAGTGAAACTATTACCCTTAATCCCATCAGTATCTTATACATGGCAATTCTGAGAAATATTATTTTGGCCAGTCTGCCGATATTTCTGACTGGTTGTTTTGAAGACTTTACACCCGATATAGATATAGAGCCGGTGCTCTGTCTTAATTCACTTATAACGGCAGGCGAGCCAATTACGGTGCAAGTGTCGCATACGTGGTTGTATACAGACGAAGCCAATGGTATAGATCATTGGGTAAGAGATGCAGTTGTCAATATCTTTGTAAATGACACCCCGGTGGCACCTGATTATCTTCCACAGGAAGGCGACCATATACGTATAACGGCCGAAAGTAAGCTTTACGGTTATGCCGAAGCTGAGGTTACTGTGCCTTATGCAGTGCCTATAGAAGCAGTCAGGTGGACACCTGTGCTGACAAACAATTGGAGTATAAATACTGAAGGGTATGAAATGAGTGGAGATTTTCTGTTTAATGTCAGAGCTGAACTCGATATACCTGATTCAGCAGATACAGAAGATTATTATCGGTTCTCTTATCTCTCATTCATTAATAATGGTGATGGGGATAATTTGTATGATACATCTGCTTCAGCATCAGAAGCAGTGTTTAATATGGGAACATTCAATTATGAATCAGAACCGATATTTTCCGAGCATATAGGTGTATTTGAGTCTGTTATGGGAGGTAGTGCATACGGTTTCACTTTCTTTACCGACCGTCAATTCTCGGGTGATGTTTATACCCTTCATATCCAATTTACTGATGGCAGATATTATGTGTCATTGCCGAAATGGAATCCTGATGTCCTTGACTGTGGCTATGTATTTACTTTACATACTATATCGAAGAGTTATTACGATTGGGCTAACTATGTATGGCAACGTGACAGTGGTTCTCTCGGAGACATAAGCGAATTTGGTTTCGGTGATCCTATATGGGGATATAGTAATGTGTCGACAGGTGCCGGTGTTGTAGCTGCCCAGTCGTATGTGACATGTACAATTAATCTCAGAGATTTTATAGAGAGCATACTTAAGGAACAATCGAATCAGTTAATCGGTATATCGAAACCGGCTGTGAATGTCATGGCTGAACTCATAGGTAACCCATAACGTCCGAAGTGACGCGGAGTGCGGTCCATGCTACCATATAAAGCTATCCCTGGACAGTTGAGACTTAGGCTCCAGCCAATTCCGAAACCTTCAGTGCCACCTACGATGCTGGCACTGAAGGCCAGAACCGATACAGGACGAATATTTGCAGACACACGTAAGTCAGATGTGGTAAACTGGCCCTCTATGCGTGTGGTAGATAGTAAACCGAAATTTAGCGAGGTGCGGCATGGTATGTTGTAACGTACACCGGCATTTATGACTGGAGCTAAATATGTGTAGCGTTGACCTGCATCTCCTATATCCTGCATCTGGTATAGATTACCAAGTGCAATACGTACACTCTCGATAGCTTCTTTCCATTCGCCATCAGGTATGTCGAAGGCGTTGATGGGTGCTTTAAAGGTATGACGTCCCATAGTCGAGGCTATAATGTTATTACGCCATGTGAGACCACCTACATCGAGGAAAGCTAATGAAAACTCAAAGGCAGAACGATTATAGGTCAGTCCTAAATCGAATGCTGTTCCCCAACCGTTGAGTCCAAAACGAGCCATATCGACATCATTGACAATATAACTGTTGTCAAGAGGATTATAAGCTACACGGTATTCAAGTCCTGGGGCTGAGGCCTCAATTTGTGCGAGGCTTGAGATTTCCCAGAATTCTTTTCGCTCTTTCAAAGCAATACTTCTAAGGAAAGTCTTCTCAAAACGAGCATTTGCCGAACCAATGCCTGCAAGAAGCTTTAATGTAGCACCTACACGCAGACCAGGAACTGGCTTAATATCATGCGAGTGGTTTAAAGCAAGCTGTAAATAGGCAGTTGCTTTGATACGCATGGGGTCTATATGAAATTCTGAACGGCTATCGGTTTCTTTCAACATGAGCATCAGACTTCCTGGGATATCGGCAGCTCCCCGTGCGTGGGCCGATAAGGTGACAGTACTATAACCACCTGCTATCCTAAAACCTGCTTCAAGTAAGTTGTCAGAGACATGAGCTGTGAATTTATTCGATGTTTTGATAGATCGAGCTATTTGATGAACAGGAATGTTGGAATCTGTAAAGATTACCTTCATACCATTGAAGTCATAAATTATGTCGTTGAGATGGAGGGTCCCGCCTAATCCTAAACTGACATTTCCAAGGATAGGACAGCCCACAAATTCACGCTCGTTAGCCATAGCCGGATTGAGTTGGAAACGATGCAGATAGTTGTCTATGAAATAAGCCGCCAACCCATTTTGAGCAATGGTCGGGACAGATAAGGTCATGAGAAAAAGAAAAATCAAATACTTTAGTAATCTATTCATGGCTGGAAAGGTTATCGGTACAGAGCCTTAGACGGAAACGGGCTATGCACATAACAAATATAAATACGAGGGCGTATGATAAGTTAAATGATACGCCCTCGTCAATCCGAGATTAACCTCGGTGTTTTTAAGTACGGAACTAAATCCGTAATGATATTATCCTAAGAGCTACTTATATAATTATTTGCTCTTTTCGGCAAGATGCTGCTGCCATGCCCAAGCGTTGCGCATAGTATCGTCGATGGGTACCTGTGCAGTCCAACCGAGAACGGTATTAGCTTTTGTAGGTTCAGCCCATATCTTCTCTATATCGCCAGCACGACGCGGCCCGATACGATGTGGTACTTTGACACCTGTAGAGCGTTCGAAGGATTCAATAAGTTCAAGCACTGAAAGACCACGTCCAGTACCAAGATTGAAAATCTCGATGCTATCCTTATCTTCACCGTCGAGCATACGGCTCATGGCAATTACATGGGCTTTAGCAAGGTCTACGACATCAATGAAGTCACGTATACATGAACCGTCAGGTGTGTTGTAATCATCACCAAATACAGTCAGTTCCTTACGTATACCAGCAGCTGTCTGGGTAAGGTAGGGGATAAGGTTCTGAGGTACGCCAAGGGGAAGCTCACCTATAAGTGCGCTTGGATGGGCACCTACAGGATTGAAGTAACGTAATATGATACTTTTTATAGGAGCACCTGAGGCTATATAGTCAGTGATAATCTCTTCTGAAATCTGTTTTGTGTTACCGTAGGGAGATGTAGCTGGTTTGATAGGAGCTGTCTCGTCAATCGGATTGACATCTGGTTCGCCATAAACGGTACAGGAAGATGAGAACACTATACCTTTGACACCGAACTCAGGCATGAGTTCGAGGAGGTTTATGAGTGTATTGAGATTATTACGGTAGTAGAGCAGGGGTTTTTGTACCGACTCACCGACAGCTTTGGAAGCGGCGAAATTGATGATACCTTTAATGCCTGGATTGTCTTCAAACAACTTGCGTAGAGTAGCAATATCAGTACAATCGCCTTCGACGAATACAGGTCGTATGCCAGTAATCTGTTCAATACCGTCAAGTACTTCAATGTTTGAGTTTGAGAGGTTATCAATAATGACAACCTCATACCCGGCTTGCTGGAGCTCAACTACAGTATGACTACCAATATAGCCAGTGCCACCGGTAACAAGAATTTTCTGTTTCATATCAAGTGAGAATTGAGGTTATGAAAACAGCTTAACGGGGTATATGCCGTCATCAACAAGTTTTCTGAATTGTGCTACTGTAGCTGGACGGTCAGCTGCGTATGTAACGCCGAACCACTTTGAAGGAGTTTCCTTAACCTTGAGGACAGCTTCGCCTGACTTGATGAGGTTATTGACTACAGTGGGAATGTAGAATTCAGCTTTCAGTTCAGAAGCATTCTTTTTAAGGAATTCGATAAATTCACGTTCTGAATAATCGAAGTAATCTGGAGTAAAGCCCCACATATTCATTGATACATTGGCACCTTCTGGGAATTCTACTTCAGTGCCGTCAGCAAGAACCTGTATCAGATGGCCGTCCTTACGCTGTATGCCGTGACATTCGGTAACACCAGTGAGTTCGCCTTCTGGTGACACTTCACAGAGACCACGACTAACACCGCCGTTTTCGCTGAGGGTATTTTCAATGCGGAAACCTACCATGCAGTATTCGCCTTTTTTACCTTCGACTGAACGGAGGAAGTCGGCGAGAATCTTGAAGCTTTCCGGGCCATAGTAATCGTCGGCGTTAATAACACCGAACGGTTCTTTGATAACATCTTTACCCATGAGTACAGCGTGGTTAGTGCCCCATGGTTTGGTACGTTCAGGATTACGTGTAAAGCCCTCGGGAATATTGTCTATATCCTGAAATACAACTTCTACAGGTACGTGACCTTCGTATCTGGAAATCACTTTGTCACGGAATTCCTGCTCGAAATCGTGGCGTATTACGAATACTATCTTGCCAAAACCGGCACGCAAGGCATCATAAACGGAGTAATCCATGATAGTCTCGCCCGAAGGACCGAGACCGTCGAGTTGTTTTAGACCACCGTAACGGCTGCCCATACCGGCAGCGAGGATAAAAAGTGTGGGTTTCATAAAATTTAATTGTGGGTGTTATTGATGTAATGGGAATAGTAGGAGAGATGGACAAACGGGAGAGACTGTAATATAAGATTTATAAGTCATATAAGATTTATAAAATATAAGACTTATAAACGAACAAATCAGGCAGGCGGACGTTTTGTAGCACGTATAAGAGCACAAAGGTAAAGCCCGAGGTCAAACATAACTATTTTTGCGTTGGCATTACGTTCGATGTCGCGGATTGCCAGACTGAATTGATTGAGTAATTGAGGTGCGTTGCCTTCGTGTATGAAGGGTGCAAAGCGTGTGGAGAATTCCTTCTCATCGGAAGTCATGAGATTAAGATTCTCCTGATGAAGATTACAGATGAAATTCTCGCGTACCATTCTTGCGCAATAGGTGAGGAAACTACGTAGACGTTCGCGACCCATAGCTGAGGCTTTTTCTGTAAGCTGACGCAGCATACCGAGTTTACGGGCGTATGCTGCGCGCATTATAGCTTTGAAGAGATTGGAAAATTCTGCCACGTCGTTATCTGCTTTAGCAACTGCTCGAGCATTGTGTATGCTACCTTCAGCCAACGGTGCTGCGTTAACGGCTGTTGAATTGTCGAAGTCTTCAGAAATGAGTATTTCGGTAAGTTCCGGAACTGTTAGCGGACGTAGATTGAAGCGTTGTGTACGAGAAAATATAGTTGGTAATACACTGCTACTGTCATTACTGACCAATATAAAAAGAGTATCACCAAAAGGCTCCTCGATAAGTTTCAGTAACTTATTGGCAGTTTCAGGTCGCATACGCTCTGGTAGCCATATAAGAAATATTTTGTAATCTTCACGAAAGGCTGAGAGGGCTGCTGTTGCGTTTAGGTCATCTGCTTCGTCTACATAAATGGCTGGCTGAGAATTGCCAGCATCAAGGAGTGTAAGCCATGTCGTTGGGTCCATGTAGCTGTCCTCGGTAAGCATCTTGCGCCATTCGTCTATGTAGTCAAGTGAGACAGAACGCTTTGGGTTGGATTGCCGCAGTACAGGATAGATATAGTGCATATCAGGATTATTGAGAGCCTGATGTTGTATGCATGAGGGACAGCGACCGCAACTGTCACCATTGTGGCGAGAGGTGCAATGTATATATTGAGCAAAAGCCCGGGCTAAGCGAGTCTTTCCTATACCGGGGGCACCCGACAGCATGATAGCATGAGGTATGCGGCCCGTGTCAACCATACGGCGGAGGGCATCTTTTATTTCATGGTGTCCGATGATGTCGGAGAATTTCATGGGCTATGCGGCTGCTTTTTGTATTAGTAAGTGCCTTATGGTTGGTATAGGCTTCGTGCCGGAGAGCCGTAAGGCAGCTGACTGAGTGCAAAAATAATAAATTTGGCTGATATATCGGGTATGAGAGACGAAATAATTAAAAGGATATTGGGCATTAAGGCGAGCTGAAGCTCGCACACGGAACCAGGAGAACAGGAGGAAACGGTGGGGAATAGGAGATGGCGACAGGAGGGGTGCCAGGGGGTAAGGGGAGGAGTGGATTTGTGAAAGACTGGTAGGTTATTGAACTAATACGTAGATATAAGCGTTTTTACATTAAGTGGTCAGTAGTTATAGAATCTGGCTCTCTTCCACCTGCTTCCACTCATTGTGAATTATAGGGGTGAACTTATATTGTTCATCCGCCTGTCTTGTGTTTGTGACAGTGCATACCTCTGTACATATAATTTTTATACTATGGATATAATACACTGGTTAGTGCAGACTCTGCGCGATAATCCTGCTATTGCAATTTTCCTCACTATTGGTCTAGGGTTCTGGATCGGTAAGTTTAAGTACAAATCCTTTTCGCTTGGTACAGTAACTTCTGTTTTGCTTGTCGGTGTGCTTGTCGGTCAGCTTGACATACTGGTACCTGGACCATTGAAACAGGTGTTCTTTTTGTTATTCCTATTTGCTATAGGTTATAGTGTAGGACCGCAGTTTTTTGCCTCGCTCAAAGGGTCGGGTATAAAACAGGTAGTGTTTGCAGTAGTGATGTGTGTTATATGTCTTCTGACTACTTGGGGTGTGGCTTCATTGTTTCACTTCAATGTTGGTGAGAGTGCTGGTCTTTTTGCAGGTGCGCAGACTGTGTCGGCTGTTATAGGTGTGGCTGATGATACTATTCAAACTCTTAAAGTATCGGCTGCTGATAAGACCAATTGGACTAATCTTGTACCTGTAGCTTATGCAGTTACTTATATTTTCGGTACTATCGGTTCAGCTTGGATACTTGGTACACTTGGCCCTATTATGCTTGGTGGTACTAAAAAAGTTCGTCAGATGACTGAAGATCTTGAACGTAGCATGAATCAGGACCCTAGCGAATCTGACCCTTCGCTGGTCAATGTATGGCATCCGGTAGTGTATAGAGCATATAAAGTGGAAGGAACATTTTTTGATAGTCCACGTACAGTTAAAGAAATAGAAGATTATCTTAATTCACAGGGCCGTCGTATATTTGTAGAGAGGGTACGTATTGACGGTAATATACTTTCATCGTTAAAAGATGATACTAAAATCTCCAAAGGTAACGATGTAGTTCTGGCAGGCCGACGGGAATTTGTCATTGAAGATGAGTCTTGGATAGGCCATGAAATTTCTGATGCTGCTCTGCTTGATTTTCCTGTAGAACAAATACCTGTGATGGTGGCTTCAAAGCGTGTGATAGGCATGACAGTAGCCGATTATCGACAGTCTGATTTTGCTAAAGGCGTAGTTATAGGTGGCATAAAGCGTGGTGGTGTCAATGTGCCTGTGTTGGCACAGACACGGCTTGAACGTGGCGATATATTGACACTGACAGGTCACGTAGCTGATGTTAACGCTGCTGCTTCAGTTACTGGTTATGCCGATAAACCTACTACTGCTTCAGATATGGTATTTGTAGGTTTAGGTATTGTGATAGGTGCTCTAATAGGTGCCATAACTTTGCATATCGGTGGTGTGCCTGTGAGTCTATCTACCAGCGGTGGGGCTCTTATAGCTGGTCTTGTGTTAGGATGGTTACGTTCTAAGCACCCTACTTTCGGACGTATTCCAGATTCGGCTGTATGGATTTTCAATAACGTCGGTCTTAATATGTTTATCGCTGTAGTAGGCATAGCTTCCGGTCCTACTTTTGTTTCTGGATTGCAGCAGGTAGGTTGGCAACTGCTTGTGGCTGGTGCAATAGCTACGACAGTACCCTTGCTGATAGGTATAGTGCTTGGCGATAAGGTATTTAAATTCCACCCGGCTGTCAATCTGGGTTGTGTAGCCGGTAGCCGTGTCACTACCGCTGCTTTGGGAGCCATACAGGATAGTTTACAGTCGACAGTACCAGCTATGGGTTATACCATTACTTATGCTGTGGGTAACACTCTGTTGATACTCTCTGGCCTGATATTGGTATTTATGATGTAGGGCTTGGGTGGTTATGTGCAAAAGCTTTGCTTTTGAACTGAACAGCTTCGCGTTACTAAGGCTTCGCGCTACTAAGATTCTTCTATAGAAACGCAAATATAAGGCTTTATGCTTTAAGGCAGTGGATTAATAAGATTTTGAAATTTAATAAATTATAAAGATACTACTTATGACAGACAATTTGAGAAGAAAGGAACGTGAGCTCGCTGAAATGAGTCCGTTCGAGATTAAAAACGAACTTATAAAGCTCGCTAAAAAGGATGCTCGTAAAGCTACTGACCAATTTCTGAATGCTGGACGCGGTAATCCGGACTGGGTTGCTACAGCCCCACGTGAAGCTTTCTTTCTGTTGGGACATTGGGCTCTTGGAGAGTGTCGTTTAAGCTTTAAAGATGAACCGGGTATTGCCGGTATGCCTTCTTCAGAGGGCTCCATGGACCGTCTGAAACGTTTCTTGCTCACTAATTCGGCACTGCCGGGTGCTCTTTTGCTTGATGAAGCTATAAATTACTGTACGGACACACTTGGTATTGAGCCTGATTCGTTGGCCTACGAGTGGTCGGAAGGAATTATCGGTGATGAGTATCCAACCCCAGTACGTATACTTGAGCATACGCAGGAGATAATACGTGCTTATCTGGCTAAGGAAATGGGCAACAATGCTCCAGGACTCGGTAAGGAATATGATTTGTTTGCTACAGAAGGTGGTACAGCGGCTATGTGTTATATTTTTAATTCGCTGCAGGCTAATCATCTGGTACATCATGGTGATCGGATAGCCTTGATGACACCTATATTTACTCCTTATCTTGAAATACCGGAATTGGACCGTTATGAGTTTGATGTAGTTAATGTAGAAGCATCAAAGATGGATAAAGACGGTCTGCATCTGTGGCAGTATCCCGATTCGGAACTCGACAAATTGCGCGACCCGTCAATCAAGTTGCTCTGTATAGTGAATCCTTCAAACCCATCAAGTTATAAACTGTCTGACCATTGCATGAAGCGCCTGGTTGAGATTGTTAAGAAGGATAATCCAAACTTGATGATTGTGACTGACGATGTTTATGGTACATTTGCTGACAACTTCCGTTCGTTGATGTATGAACTACCTCAGAACACACTCTGTGTATATTCATTCTCCAAGTATTTTGGTGCTACTGGTTGGCGATTGGCTGTGATAGGTCTTGCTAAAGAGAATATATACGATAAGATGATAGCAGAGTTGCCTGAAATACAGCGCAAGGATCTTTTCAACCGTTATCGTTCGATGACACCTACGCCTGACAAGTTATTGTTCGTGGACCGTTTGGTTGCCGATTCGCGTGCTGTAGCGCTCAATCATACAGCAGGCTTATCGACTCCACAGCAGATACAAATGTGTATGTTCGCATTGATGTGCCTTGTCGATACTGAGGACGTGTATAAGAAGAAGATGCAAAGTATGATACATGCTCGTCTTGATGCTCTTTGGAAATCGGCTGGTTTTACTCTGTTGCCTGACCGTGACCGTGTAGGGTACTATAGCGAAATAGACCTTATGGTTTGGGGACGTAAGTTCTATGGTGAGGAATTCTGTGAATGGCTCGCCGCTAACCACGAACCACTTGATTTCGTATTACGACTGGCTCGTGAGACATCAATTGTGCTACTTAACGGTAGTGGTTTTGCTGGCCCTGATTGGAGTGTGCGTGCATCTTTGGCAAATCTTACTGAAGAAGATTATGTAAAGATAGGCCAGGCAGTAAATCATATACTTTCGTCGTATCATGATATGTATCTTGAGTCTAAGGGTAAGCCTACGGATAACTCTACTGAAGAGGCTCCTAAAGCTTGAAGCTAACTTCAATGCGTTATAAGCCACCGGGCCG
>CAYNUE010000013.1:0-33277 GCA_964400325.1 uncultured Sangeribacter sp.
TCTCAATGCGTGTCCCCACTCTCGACGTTTCTGTTGTCGACCTGACTTGCAACCTTGAGAAGCCCGCTACCAAGGCTGACATCTGCGCTGCTATGAAGGCTGCTGCTGAAGGTGAGCTCAAAGGTGTACTCGGTTATACTGAAGATGCAGTAGTAAGCTCTGACTTCCTCGGTGACCCCCACACTTCTATCTTCGATGCCAATGCCGGTGTTTATTTGACCGACAACTTCGTTAAGGTTATCTCTTGGTATGACAATGAGATCGGTTACTCAAACAAGGTACTTGACCTCATCGCCCACATGAAGAAAGTAAACGGTTAATCATAGCCTTATTCTTTTCTAAAGAACATACGACGCCTCTGTTAGTAATGATACTAACAGAGGCGTCGCTGTTTCATTTTACCATATCCCTATCATAGACAGCATAGGGGTAAATTATAACATATTGCCATTAATTAGCATATTATACTATAGTATAAACCCAATTTAACTTGACAAGTGAAAGACAAACCTTATTATTTTATCATAAATACCCTAAAATTCCTAAAACACTTGCCTTAGATAAGATAACATATCACTTCATCTTATCTAAAGTAAGTATTATCCCTAAAATTAAAGCAGCTTGATAAGAGAGAAATACTTTTTTTTACAATATGGTTAAAAAATCTTTAAAAATAATTTGATTAGTTCATTTATTAATGCTAACTTTGCATCAGCAAAATAGAATATAGCATACCAAGGTTAATATCATCATAACAAAGATGTACCCGACTGTGCAGGGCCGTGAGGCTGCGGTAAGCCGGGGAATTATAAAAAAACAACTTTGAGCTGCAACGGTGGTCTGAGTGATTCAAACCGTCGTTGCCATTGGAATTGCTAAATGCACGCCAATGTATGTTTGGTTGAATAATGGTACATCACCTGCCGGCGCTCTTCGCTGAAGGCAGGGGACATGATACTAATTTATATGTGCCCTTTATTGACCTGACGGTTTATCTGTGGCACTTTATCTGGAATCATGTCATACAAACAGCCGCCCGACGCGAGGTCAGGCGGCTGTTTGTATGACATGATAAGGTCGAAATCTACTCAATAGCGTCGGCTATGATAGCAGTTATACGCCGCACATCATCGTCACTAACCCATGGGCCGGCAGGTAAACATAACCCACGGTGGAACAGGTCTTCAGCTACACCGTTAATATAGGCAGGCGCTCCTGCAAATACCGGTTGACGGTGCAAAGGCTTCCAGAGTGGGCGACTTTCTATACCCTCGTCGGCCAGACGAAGACGCAAAGCCTCAACATCGCTTGAGGGTTCACAGTCGGTATGCACCGAAGCAGCTTCGGCTGTAGTAGCGGCTGCACCACCTACCACACCCTGCACGCCAGACGTATATGCTTCTTCACGACCACGTATACGTACTTCCTCGTCAAGAATAATATTGCACAGCCAGAAATTGCTGTCATATTCAGGCGACGGATTATCGAACAGTGTCACTCCCTGCACATCTGCCAGCAATTCCTTGTATAAACCATGTACATGACGATGATGGGCTATATGCTCTTCGGCCACCAGCATCTGACCGCGTCCTATAGCAGCCGATATATTGCTCAAGCGGTAATTGTAACCTATCTCATCATGTTGATAATAAGCGTAACCCTGTCTGGCCTGAGTGGCCAGATACATGGCACGGCGCGCCAAATCGCTGTTCGCACACATCAGAGCTCCTCCACCGGAGGTAGTTATCATCTTATTACCGTTGAAAGACAGCACTCCGAAGCGTCCAAAAGCACCACAACGACGCCCTAAGTAAGAACTACCGAATGCTTCGGCAGCATCTTCTATGAGTGGTATCTGCCACTTCGCTGCCACAGACTCAATAGCGTCAAGTGAGGCGGGCATGCCGTATAAGTCTACGGCTACGATAGCCTTGGGTAACCGTCCGGTAGCCCGTACACGAGCGTCGATGGCTTTATCAAGCAGAGCCGGGTCCATGTTCCAAGTCGATGCCTCTGAATCGACAAACACCGGAGTGGCACCAAGATAAACTACCGGATTGACCGAGGCGCAGAAAGTGAATGTCGGTACCATAACCTCATCGTCGGGGCCGACACCGCAGCAGTCGAGAGCTATATGCATGGCAGCCGTACCTGAACACAAAGCCACAGCTTTACGGTCGCCTCCGATAAAGTTTTCGAGCTCACTCTCAAAAGCCTTTACATCAGGACCGAGAGGCACAATCCAGTTGTCGGCAAAAGCCTTAAGTACGAAATCAATCTCGCGTCCTCCCAGATGGTTGAGACACAGCAGTACTCTTTTTTTCTCGCTCATAAGCATCTATGATTTCTATACCGCAAAATTACAAAAATACTCCATATCACCGACGCAGATAACGCAGAAATGAGTATGGCCGACGCTGCGCAAGGTAGTTATAGTCACCTTCATTGGAGTATGCCTCGCGTTCGAACGATATGTCGTGGTAAGCCTTAAACGTGTCACGCCTCACCAACAGCCTTATCAGCCATTCCAACACATACCATATATAGAAACCCACGTAAGCCAATTCCTTTATCTGTGCAGTGTGTATACTCTCATGATTCAATGTACGCCGGTTGCACGGGCCTTTGGCAAACAGCACTCCGCACAAATTTATGGCATAGAAGCGTCTGCCGAAAGGTATAATCTTATTATATATTATCTTCATCTATCTTTATATGTTATATAAACAGTGATTGACACTCCTTATTATCACCACCACCTCTCTTTATTTAAATAAAACGGGTTTATACACTAAACTAACGGCTTCATACATGGTAGGTCTGAAAATTTGTGGTAGCGACAGACTGATACTAATTTTGCAACGTCTCCGATAGGCGGGGACCTTGAAACCTAAAATTATACAAGAAATGAAGACACTTGTTTCAGCCATCGCATCACTCCTTCTCCTCGTAGCAACCTTCGTATCAGCACCCGCAGCACAGGCAGCCCCGGCGCAGCCATCTGAGCAGAAATCGCTGCTCAACCTTATTCCGGCCACGTTAGTGGTCGAGCAGACAGTCACCCTTGACAATGGAAGCAACATCACAGTCTACTACCAGAAGAATGGTGACAGCTGTGAAGTCTATTCGGAATGTGATTTGAAGGGTTACAGTGTCAGTGATATTGCCTCCATGCAGTCAACCAGCTTCCGTATTGTCTCAAGCGCAAAAGGCAAGTGCGTTTACCGCACTTCTTTCGCCAAAGCACGTAAACTCATCAAGCAGCTTGTGAATCAATATCTCTAACATATACCTTCCACGCAAATCGGCCAGCCTAAATAATTTAGGGCGGCCGATTTGCGAAAGCAGTCTACTCACAAAGCAATTAATTTCACCTTCCGAGCGTTATGGGAATAATATGGAATGGCTGAAAATATCCACTGCATCAGAACTCGTGCGCGTCGCTGTAGATGAAATAGTTTACATCATAGCCGACGGCAATTATTGTGACCTTGTGCTTTCAAATGGTTCGACACATAATATGACCTTTCAGTTACATTATTTCGAGGAATATTTTGCCCGACTGAAACACAATACGTTCACACGTGTGGGTCGCAGCCTGATTGTCAACAAGAGGCATATCCGCGTGGTTAATGTGCCTGAAAGACTAATAAAATTCGGAGGTCATACTGTGTCAACCTCGTTGCCAATGTTGCGCATGGATAAGCTCGGACGTGATTCTCTGAAGGAACTCAAAAAAGAAATGGACAGCTATGAAGACCGAGCAAAAAGTGATTGAGGTAACAGAGACACCACGTGTTGACGACAGACCAGTCGATATACCTGTAATCAGTATTGAAGACAGCCCTGACAGTAATTATAGCAACAGTGGTTATAGCGATTTTACTCAGAATCGTCCAAAACGACGTAACAAACTTGTACTGATACTGAGTTTACTGACAGCGTTACTCATAGCGGGTGTACTATTGTGGACCTTTCGATATGACTTCATGCCAACTGAAGTGCCTGTAAATGTAAGTGACCGTGAAAATATAAATAAACTGCAACAGCCGTTCATACCAAGCGCCAAAGGTACAGAACTAATCACAGATAGTGTATTGGGAGTAGCTATGGACCTGTATCCTCTCCATGGACTGACAGCTTCATTAGAACCGGAACTACCTGATACTGCTGATGCAACTCTTGTACTTTTCACACGTAGCGCCGATTATCATTCTGATGGCACACTTATGGGCACTGTGGTGACTGACGGTCAAAAAGTCACTGGCAAGGAACGTAAATCACGCCAAGGCTACTTAGCTATCTCCGAATCAGGACAGCCGGTGATAGGGATTTCGCTATCTGATAAAGTAGTGGACTACACGGCGCGTAACGGAGGGTCATTTTTTCGACAATATGCCTTGCTTGGCGACGGTGAATTGCCCCGCTCTTTTCACCTGCACGGTAAAGTGGAACGCGCAGCCATAGCACGTGACACTGACGGTGAACTATACTACATTATGACACGCCACAAGGAGACTATGTATGACTTTGCCGACGCAATGCGTGAATACGGCTTTGTTGATGCCATATATCTCACCGGCGGAAATAGCTATAATTTCTACCGTGACCCAGCGGGCACAGCCCACATTACCGATCAGCTACGCCAAAAATATATCAAGTACGCTGACATACCCCTGCGGGCACCATTGCTGGTGTTCAGGCAGAAGTGAGATAGAATATCATAACCATAATAACTATGAAAAAAATAGCCAGTTTCACTATTGACCATACGCGCTTGGAACCAGGTGTCTATGTGTCACGTAAGGATACAACGCCAGCGGGCGACGTCATAACGACCTTTGATATACGAATGACACGGCCTAACCGTGAGCCAGCTTTGTCGCCTGAGGCACTTCATGCCATGGAACATTTGGCAGCTACTTATCTACGGAATAATCCTGAGTGGGCTTCCAGAGTAGTGTACTGGGGACCTATGGGTTGCTGTACCGGCAACTACCTGCTCCTGAGCGGTGACCTTCAGAGTCGCGATATTCTGCCGCTGATGCGTGAGACCATGGAGTTTGTAGCCGGCTACGAAGGTGAGATTCCGGGAGCGTCAGCACGCGACTGCGGCAACTATACTTTCATGGACCTGGAAGGTGCACGCCAAGCAGCAAGGCACTACCTTGACGAGACTCTCTACAAGCCTGAGGAGTGTAATCTCAATTATCCGGCTTAAAAATACGCCGGATTTTACTATAAATCGCCGACTTCGTGAAAACTTATTTTTACGGAGTCGTTTTTTTTACTACTTTTGCAGCCGCAGGTAGAACAAGACTATAAGAAAGTACAGTTCCGCTCTCCCAACAACCCTCTGACCTATATGGCAACAGATACACCTCTGATGGCGCAGTATGAGCAGATGAAACGTAAACATCCAGATGCTATACTGCTGTTTCGTGTCGGTGACTTCTATGAAACATTTTCAGAAGATGCTATCACCGCAAGCGAAATTTTAGGTATCACACTTACACGCCGAGGTAACGGTAAATCCGGGCCGATACCTCTGGCCGGTTTTCCACATCATGCACTCGACACTTATCTGCCCAAACTCGTGCGGGCCGGAAAGCGTGTGGCTATATGTGAACAGCTCGAAGACCCCAAACAGACCAAGAAATTGGTGAAACGCGGTATCACTGAACTGGTGACTCCAGGTGTAAACACCAGTGATAGTGCCATGAATACACCGGAAAATAATTTCCTTGCCGGTATTCATGTAGGACGTAAACAAGTAGGAGTAGCATTTCTGGATATATCAACCGGTGAGTTTCTGTGTGCTCAGGGAGATGACACATACGTCGATAAGCTACTGGCTGATATGGCTCCGCGCGAGCTGCTACGTATGCGTGGTCTGCGTGACTATTGTGATAATCATTTCACATTGCGTTGCCCTACCTACGAACTTGACGATTGGGTGTACACCGACCAAACAGCACGCACGCGTCTGTTGAAACACTTCGATGTACAGACTCTGAAAGGTTTCGGAGTGGACGGAATGGGAGAAGCTGTCATAGCTGCCGGTAGTCTGCTGCACTATCTTGACCTGACACAGCATACGGAGACGGCACATATTACTTCGCTGGCACGACTTGACGAAGACAGATACGTGCGACTTGACCGTTTCACGGTGCGTAATCTCGAATTACACGAACCCCTCAATCCCGAAGGATGGAGTCTGCGACAGGTAATCGACCGGACGCTTACTCCTATGGGACGCCGTATGTTAGGACGTTGGCTACAATTTCCACTACTCGATATTGAAAATATCAACGCTCGTCTTGATGGTGTCGAACATTTCTATGCCAATCCAGAACTACGTAGCCAAATTGCAGACACACTACGAGGCATCGGTGATATAGAGAAACTCGTGTGCAAAATATCTTCGCGCCGTATCGGGCCTCGCGAGATGCTACATCTGCGCGATGCTATCGATAATATATCGCATATCCGTTCTTTGCTTACAGGCTGTGGTTGTGAAGTGCTCGAAAAACTGAATGGCAGATATAATGACCTCGACGCTCTGGCACGCCGGATAGAACGTACCATCACAGATGACCCTCCGGCCACGTTCGGCAAAGGAGGTGGCGAAGTAATACGCGCCGGAGTGGATATTGAACTTGATAAGATGCGTTCTTTTGCTCGTGACAGCAAGTCAGCCCTGCAGCAGATAACAGACCGTGAGATACAAGCCACCGGCATAACGTCGCTCAAGATTAGCAACAACAATGTCTTCGGCTACTATATCGAGGTACGTAATACTCACCGCTCGAAAGTGCCACCGGAATGGATACGCAAGCAGACTCTGGTAAATGCCGAACGTTATATCACTCCCGAGCTTAAAGAATATGAACAGAAAATACTCAACGCACAGGAAGGAATCGGTATAGCTGAAAGCAGAATATATAACGGACTGCTTGATGAACTGGCTCACCATATAAGCGCACTTCAGAACAATGCTGCACTTACGGCACGCATCGACTGTCTGTGCGGTCTGGGTACTGTGGCAGCTGACAACAGTTACGTGCGCCCGATACTTGACAAAGGACGTAAACTCAGCATACGCCAAGGCCGACATCCTGTTATAGAACGCCGTCTGCCACCGGGACAATCGTATATAGCCAATGACGTCGAACTGGACCCAGAGAAAACACAGATAATGATGATAACGGGTCCTAATATGAGCGGAAAATCAGCGTTGCTGCGTCAAACTGCCTTGATAGTACTTATGGCCCAGACGGGTAGTTTCGTGCCTGCTGCTGAAGCCCATATAGGACTTACTGACAAGATATTCACTCGCGTTGGCGCAAGCGACAACATATCGTTGGGTGAATCAACATTTATGGTTGAAATGACTGAAGCTGCTGCCATACTCAACAATATGAGCGACCGTTCGCTGATACTGTTCGATGAATTGGGACGCGGAACCTCCACATACGATGGCATATCAATAGCATGGGCTATTGTGGAACATATACACAATAACAAACGCTGCCATCCTAAGACTCTGTTCGCTACCCATTACCACGAGCTTAACGAGATGGAAAAGAGTTATCCGAGAGTAGTGAACTACAACGTTTCAGTACGCGACATCGACGGTAAGGTGGTGTTCATGCGTAAGCTGGAACGCGGTGGCTCAGAACACAGCTTCGGTATACATGTAGCCCGGCTCGCAGGTATGCCCCCAGCTATAGTGAAGCGTGCCTCACAGGTGCTACGACAACTTGAAAAAAATGCTCCACGTGACCCTGGCAGCAAACCCTCCGTAACGGCACCAGCTCCAGATGCTTGTCAGATGTCGATATTTCAGCTTGATGACCCATTACTATCACAGCTGCGCGACCGGCTTCTTGACCTCAACATCGACAATCTCACCCCACGTCAAGCCCTTGACCTACTCTACGATATGCGTTCGCTGCTTACAGGTTCCGACTGACGTTAATTCTCTCTCCGTATCCCTCTCCTCTCACCAATATAAAGGAGACTAAAGGGGCCGGATAAGAATATACATAACACCTATTTACCTATGCCACAATAACTTTCCACACATGAAACTATATCTGTCTGTCATTGCTTTGGGATTAGCCTTTAATGCCCTGGCAGAAAGGCCCGACACGACATACACTGACCTCGTGCCTGTAGATTCAGCATTCTTTAGTCAACTCGACGATCTGGTAGTGACAGCCATGGGCATCAAAAAAGACCGCCGTACATTAGGATACAGTGTACAACATCTTGACGTCGACCAGCTCAACACAGCTGGTACCACCTCATTAGTTTCGGCAATGCAGGGACGACTGTCAGGTGTAGACATTAGGCCCTCCTCGGGGTCACCTGGTGCATCTGCTCAGATTGTGATACGTGGGGCGCGCTCCTTTACAGGCAATAACCGTCCTCTTTATGTCATTGATGGTATGCCGGTTGAGTCTACTCCCGATTTCAGTACCGGCAACTCTACACGTGGTGCTGACCTTGCCGACCGTTCAATCGACATAAATCCGGAAGACATCGAATCAATAAATGTACTTAAAGGCCAAGCTGCAGCTGCTCTTTATGGTATACGAGCCTCAAACGGTGTCATTGTCATTACGACACGACGCAGTCACAGTAAAACGGCACATCCTACAGTAACACTTTCGACTGATATAGCAGCCGAAATGGCTTCCCGTCGTTTCAAGCGTCAGGAAATTTATGCTCAAGGAACTTCATTCTCAGCATTTGCTCCGAACGCAGCCATGACATGGGGACCACGTATTTCCACACTTCCAGCTGATGTAAAATATGGAGGTAACACTCAAGGACATCCTGGAGAGTATTACAATCCTGTATTGGCTGACGCCGGACTGAGCGGTTGGACCACTCCGACTATATACGACAATATAGGAACCTTCTTTCAAACAGGTATAACAGCTAATACTAATCTCTCAATAAGCCAACATACGGATAAAAGTGACTATGCTTTCGGCATAAGCAATTCGTATCAAAAAGGCATCGTACCTACAACTGGCATGAACCGTTGGAGTGTACGTGCTCTTACAGACCTGAAACTCACTGACCGTCTGTCAACAGGCTTTTCGGCCAATTATGCTTCCACACGTATAAAATCGGCACCTTCAGCTAACTCTGCCATACTTAATTCGGTGTACACAGCACCGGCTGAATTTGATTTGAAAGGCACACCCTGTCATCGTCCCGGTGACCCTTCCGCCCAAGTGTCATATCGTCCAACAGTATATGATAACCCCTACTGGTGGATAGCCAACAATAGCTATAGCCAAAACACTGACAGAGGCTACGGCAATGTATGGGCAGAATACAATCCACTATATGGTCTGAGTGATATATTTACTCTTAAAATACGCGAACAGGCCGGTTTAGATGTCTACAACACGAATGACTCGGACGTACTCGAGGTAGGAAGTGCAGGCAATAATAAAGGTTCTATAAATATTTACGGTGTTAACCGTATAATCTTCAATAATCTGACTACAGCTGATTTCAATGCCTATTTAGGTACGGATTGGGAAGCCGGACTCATGATAGGTTGCGAGATAAATCAGAATAACGCACGCTGGCGGGATTACACTGGTACGAACTTTAACTTCTACGGTATGCCTGTCATAGGCAATGCTACATCATACTCAAGTTCGGAATACACACGACGTAGCCGTACGGTAGGCTTTTTCGGCAATCTCAGTGCGTCATGGCGTTCAATGCTCTATCTCAATGTCACGGGACGAAATGATTATGTATCAACTATGCCACGTGCCCACCGCTCGGTGTTTTATCCCTCAGTATCGTTAGCCTGGGTATGGAGTCAATTACCTAAATTACAGGAAATCTCAATCATTGATACCGGTAAACTTCGTGTATCTTACGCACAAGTAGGTCAGGCAGGCACATATCTCACCGATTACTACTATACTCCACAGTATGGCGGCGGCATGTACACTTACTATCCGCTGAGTTATCCAATAGACGGTATAGCCTCATACGTTCCTTATCAACAGATATACGATCCACAGCTACGTCCACAGAACACTGAGAATGTGGAAGCCGGTGTAGAAATTGGAATGTTCGGTAACCGACTTCACGCCGAGTACACGGTATCTTATCAGAATATCACTGATCAAATATTCTCGGTGCCTACAGCAGGTTCAACCGGTTATCAGTATATGAACATGAACGCTGGCCGTATGCGTACATGGACTCATGAGATACTTATAGATGGCACTTTAGTACAAGGTGCTGACTGGGAAGTAAATCTTGGAGCCAATCTCACTCTGACAGATAATAAGGTAATGGAACTGGCTCCCGGTGTCGAATCGTTGATGCTTGGCGGTTTCACTTCGCCTCAGGTACGTGCTGAAGCAGGAAAGACTTATCCTATTATCTACGGTACAGCTTTCAAACGTACTGACGACGGCCAGCTACTTCTCAGCAAGGGACTTCCTCAAGCCACAGCAGCATCGGTAGATCTCGGTAACTGCTCTCCAGATTTCATTACAGGCTTCAATCTGAGTGCTCGTTGGCGCCGTCTTTCTCTCAACGCTACACTCAGCTGGCAACATGGCGGACGTATGTATCATGGCACAAATATGGTACTTAACAATGCCGGTGTCACGATGGAATCACTTCCATGGCATGAAGGAACTTTTATAGCTGAAGGTATAGACGAAGCTACTGGTAAACCTAATACCGTTGAAGTAGAACGTCAGCAGTACTATATGACCTACTATCAGGTAAGTGAGAGTGGTGTCTATGATATGAGTTTCGTCAAGTTACGTGATATATCATTAACATGGCAGCTTCCTGACCTTGGTCCTCTAAAACTCCAAGTGTCAGCTTTCGCACGCAACGTATTGCTATGGACACGCTTACCAAACTTTGACCCCGAATCCTCACAAGGCAACGGGAATATGGGAGGCTATTTCGAACGTTTCTCTATGCCAGCCACAACCGCAATAGGAGGCGGTCTCAAAATCACCTTTTAATCCGTAAAGAGTCATGAAGATTTCAAGTTTAATATCTCTTATGGCGACAGGTCTGCTAATGGCGACAAGTGCCTGTACAGATGCAGAAATGGACCGTCTCAACCGTAATACAAACAATCCGCCAGCCGAAACAGTCAATGCCCGTTTTCAGATTACCGATGCCATAGTCTCGACAGGTTTCTCCAGCATAGCAGGTGAGTATGCCTGGTATGTTGCATCATACAACGAGCAAATGTTTGGCGACGGTAATAATCTTTTGATGTATGCTGAACTCCGCGACCCGGGTGTAACAGCTGCCGCCACAACTTTTAATAACGACTGGAATACAATCTACCGTAATCTCCAGAACATCAAGCAGATTATAGAAAAGTGTGGCGAAGGAGGTCTCAATGACGGTCAATATGACCTATTAGGTATGGCTGAAACACTCTGGTGCATAAAATGGGAAATAGCGACTTTACTCCATGGTGATATACCCTACAGTGAAGCCCTGAACGCTAATATCAAGACTCCTAAACTTGATAAGCAAGAAGACATCTATTCCAGCCTGCTTAAAACAATAGACAGTGCTATTAATCATCTTGCTGAGGCCGATCGTGAACACCTTGATAATGTCGGCACACAGGACCTTCTTTATCAGGGTAGCGCAGCAAAATGGCTTGCCCTCGCTTACGGTATAAAGGCTCGACTTTTGCTGGACGGTATGTACCGCTATCCTGACTGTCTGGCTACGGTAGATGAAACAGTACAAAAGGCTCTTGATCTTGGCTTTGATGGTGCTGTACTCGACATATTTGATAATCCTGACCGCGACAATTCATGGGCTGCCTTCATGAAGAGCCGTAAATATCTCGGTGCTAACGGTACTTTAGCCACACTTCTGGCTGAAAATAGTGATCCGCGTCTTGATATGTATGCTTATGACACTTTCAACACCGGTATACTCTGGGCACCGGCTGGCGATGCTACTCTTGCTCTTACTACCCAACAGGTAGGGGCTCCAGCTTGGCTTTCAAACACCAATGCGCCTATCTACATACTTGCTAAGTCGGAACTACTGTTGATACAGGCTGAAGCTCGTGTTCGTCTTGGTCGCGATGCAGCTACCCCTATGGCTGAGGCAATGACATGCTCATACGCTGAATATCGTCTGGTCAGTGATTTCGAGTACACCGAACTACCTACGCTAACTATACCGGAAGCCACTTTAGAAGAAGTGATGCGTCAGAAATTTATCTCTACTACTGTGACAGGGCCTATCAGCTTCTATAACGACTTACGCCGTGCTCGGGCACTTGGTGAGGAGTGGATCAAACCTCTCAATCCTAATAATACTGTAGCAGGTGCTAACCGCTGGCCTCTGCGTCTGCCATACGGCAACAGCGATGTCGCAGCTAATCCAAATATTGCACAGGCCTTCGGTACAGGTAATGATGCGGGTATGTACATCTTTACTGAGCCTGTATGGTTATTCGGTGGAACTCGCTAATTATTAGTAATTAGTTACTTAAGTAATTAAAATAACAAGTTTTATAGTGCAAAATATAAAGTGCATACATTAAAAATATAGCTATTAATTTTTTAAGAACTACCCATATCCATGTAATTATTCCATAAAAAATTAAAAAATAGTTGTGGGATATAAATTTAGTAGTTAAATTTGCGCATGGATAATAAACAAATAAATATAGAGTCTAATTCCGTAGACTGGTCTAAGGGAAAAAGTGTTTTTGTTAACCCTTTTATTGACGAAGGCTTTAAGATTATCTTTGGACATGAAGATATTCTGCTAACTGTGTTGAATGTAATCTTCGCCGGTGAGATGGTCTTTAAGTATGTAACGTACATTGACAAGGAAATCCCACGTGGGTTGCAGTCAAAACGCGGTATAATCTTTGACCTTCTATGTGAAACCGAGAAAGGTGAGAAGGTAATTGTTGAGATGCAAAACAAGCGTCAGTCATTCTTTGAACAGCGTGCAGCATACTATACAGCATCAGCTTTGGCATATCAAGGTAACACCGGAGAAGAATGGCAGTACAATGTTAAAAAAGTGTATGGAATATTTTTTCTGAATTTCAATCTGCCTGACCGCAAACCACGACTACGAATTGATTTGGAAAAAACAGACCGCCACACTGGTGAGGTATTTGATGATTATATGCGTATGACGTATATTATGCTTCCGCAGATGACATATAAGTCATTTGATGAATGTAAAAATAATTTCGAACGTATTATTTTTATCTTGAAGAACATGAATAAAATGAATTATATACCAGGGAAAGAGCATCTTCCAATAATCGAGAAATTGGAACAGGTTGCACGTTACGGCTCTCTGACCGAAATTCAACGTCTGGCCTATGAACGTGCTGTCGATGCTTACCGTGTAGAACAAGATGCATGGAAGACTGCTATTAAGGAAGGACGTGATGCGGGGCTTGAGGAAGGCTTTGAAGAAGGTCGTAAGGAAGGCTTTGAGATAGGTCGTGAGGAAGGTCGTGAGGAAGGTATAATAGAAATGGCTCGTAAACTAAAAGCATTAGGTGTAGCAATAAAAGATATAATCTCAGCGAGCGGTCTTTCTGAAGCAGTGGTAACATCACTCTAAATCCACGTAATCATTAATTTCTGAAAGTTATTTAGGAATTTTAATTTTAAATCTTTATTTATGAAACATTATTTACTTACAGCAGGCTTACTGTCAGCGACGTTGAGTCTGAGTGCCGCTCAGCAGCTGCCTGCGTTGCAACAGGTTAGAGCCATAGACAACCTGCAAGTCAGAAATGTAAAAAATTCTGACAGAATCTCAACATCTGTACGCCTGGCTCCAGGCATTACTCTTACGAAGAATAACAGTCTAAAGAAATTACATACCGATATTCCGACAGAAAGCTCTCGCCTTAAACTTCCGGTGCGTAATGCGGCAAAAGCTTCCCTACCTGAAGGGTATGTATTATACGAAAGCTTCGAAGACTGGGATGGAGCCGATTATGAATGGACACCCGAAGGATGGTCAGTAGAAATGAACGGTGATGTAGACCGTGATGAAAGCTGGGGACCCGGTGCGGTAGCCCCAGGACTCCCAGGACCAGCTGACGGTGATTTCTATTACGGTATTAATTTCTCAACTGGTCAACAGGACGAATGGCTTATCTCACCTTATGTGACTGTAGGTGAGGGTATGAATCTTTCTTACTGGCTCTATCTGGACCCCATCTTCCTTTTCAATCTTGAGAATGTAGATTGGGATACCATGTCCTTTATCGGTGAACCAGAAGTAGCCGCCAATCTCCAGATATGGGCACAGACTGAGAACGAGGATTGGACTCTGTTACGTGACTATTTTGAAGAATATAAAGAGTACAGTATAGATGAACTCTTTAATCTTAGCCCAAGCGCCCTTGAACAGCATTCAGTTAGTCTTGAAGGTTTCTACAACAAAACTACACGAGTTGCCTTTCGCTATGTCGGTACTGATGGCAATACAATGTTTATCGATGCTATCGGTATAGGTTATCCAGCTCTCGAAGATATTAGCTATATGTCGCCATTCGAAACCCTTTACTGGGGTTTTACACGAGACTGGAGCCTTACCGGTCTTAGTGGTGCCATAGCACAATATCCTGTATATGCGTCTCTTACATGGACAAATATGTCATATATAGATGGTGCCGAATTCAGTTGGACTTACTGTGATCCCATTACCGGTGAGTATTTGGAATCGTATGATCAAGATGAACTCACTGTCACCTATGTACCAGACTATCGCAGTGAGGCTGCTATGCGTAACAACTTCTTCTATCCCCCTACTCTTCACGCTACCGCACCCAATTCAACCCCTGGCTCATATACAGCTCCGTATCTTTATTTCCAGGCTGGCGGTAAACCAGAACGCACACTTAATGATGGCACAGAATTAGAATGTTCGCTACTACCGTTCAACTATCATGAATTAGGTCTTGGTATTACAACTGTCGACGATGCCACGATAGGTGACATGTCAATACCTGTATTCGGCTATAATAGCAATACAGATGCTTACTGGCTTAACTACTCACTTAACGGTGAACCCAAGGAAGAAGGCGACTATTCACATCTGATTGGTATAGGTAACCTATTCATGCCCTCGTCTTACGCACCTATTGTAATCAACGGCGTCAATGTCTATGGATTTGGCCTCATTGATAAGGAAGCTGAACTGAAAGCTACTATTTATGGTGTCAACTCTGAGATGAGTAATGACTTTAATACTTTCACTGTCATAGCTACAACTGCTATCAAGGGTTCCGATATCCTCGCACAGTATAGTGACTCAAAGGGTTATCTATGTTTACCTTTCCACTTCGATGAACCGGCTGTAATAAAGAGTACCGAAGAACACCCTGCTTACTTCATTATGCTCGAGGGTTTTAATTCGGATAAAGTTGAATACTTCGCACCGATACAGTCAAGTATTCCCGACCCCGACTATATATGCTGGGGCTATATGCTTAACCATATAGATCTTAGCAATCATATTGACACTCCAGCATACTATAGTCTCAAACCTCTGGTATATAAAGAAGACGGAGAATATGTTGATCCCTACTCAGCTTTTGCAATGGGTCTTGATGCAGAATATCCTTGGCTTACTACTGACTGCGAAGAAATCAAACTGCCTAATGACGGGGCAGCCGAAATAATTGCCCTTGGTAGTTACTACGACGGTAGCCAGTTGACTGTCGAAGCACCCGAAGGCGTTATAGCTACTGTCGCTGGTCGTTATAACAAGTGTGAACTCACTGTACGTCTTGCTGAACCTGGCACTATAGTAACAGGTAAGATTACAGTAAAAGGTCCAGGAGTAGAAGTAATAATTCCTGTCAATTCGACTACTATAGGTGTAGATGGTATAATTTCTGACAATAAGGATATCGAAGGTATATATGATCTTTCAGGTTATCGCATTAAGTCTACTGAGCCTACCCCCGGTATCTATATCGTTAAATATACTGATGGTACCACCCATAAACTTGTAAGAAATTAATATTTCATTCCAATATATTGATATAGAAACAGAATAAAACGTTGTCCTGTGAATTGAGGACAACGTTTTATTCTGTTTCTATATCATTATATTATCAGTAGTCAGGAATACTGTTGGGGTGAAAGACAATAGATGTTTCAGATACCGGTGCAGCAAGAAAATAGCCGAGACAGAAGGAACCGGAGAAAAGAGAGGGCCCATTACTGTCAGAAGATACTGCTTCCAGATAATCATACATTTCATGGCTTATAGGTGTTACGGTAGCTTTAATTACATCACCATCACGTAGAGCAGTAGCTTCATCCTCTTTATCAAGATCTCTACGTGACGTCATGAAAACATCGTTTATAATTCCATCAGCAGAATATAAATCAGTAATAAGATTCCACATATAAGCCTCACCATTTCGGTAAAGTCTTACCCAGTAATAACCCGTTACATTAGGCAAAGTGTCACTGAAAGTCACCTGAAGCACTGCCACATGGTCATAAGGCATTTTTATCCAGTTAAAAGCTATATCTAATATTTCTGTCGGAGCCGGCATCTCACAGCGTGAAGTAAAAATATTATCCTCGCGCTTTACATTTAGCTCGTACAAATGTCCAGTCCTTCCCGGTACAGACCCTGTATAGTTACCTTGCCGGTCAATCGTAAGGACTTCGCTGACATTGTCAGTTACATCAGTCATTGTCACAATAGCATCAGTCAGAGGCGTAAGATCCATAGGTTCATCCATAGGTGTGGTCATGGTAATTCTTACCTCAGCACCATGTTGTGTTAATCGACCTTCTATAACGGTTATCGGCTCTATATCTTTGTACTCTATATCAAGTTCCTTCTTGCAGCTATAAAGAGTCATAATAATAACTGCTATACATACATGACAAATAATTCGTTTCATCTTAAGTCAGAATTTTATTGTGTATGAAACTGAAGGAACAAGACCGAAGAGTGCCTGCTGTACAGCACGGGTACCAGATGGCTTCGTAGGGTCGTCCTCAAAATAAATAACATAAGGATTATAACGACAATAGGCATTATAGATACCGAAAGCCCATTGGGTTGTAAATTTCTTACCCTCTCTGGTATAGATAGCCGAAAGGTCAAGACGATGTGTCGGTGGAGTACGATAGCCATTTCTCTGTGAATAGTAATAGTAAGTTATTCCGTCAAGTTCATACTTGACATCGGGTGCTGTCAGTGGCTGTCCCGAAGAGAATATCCATGAACCAGAAAAACTCCACCTATCATTTAAAGCATAAATTGCAGTCACAGATAAATCATGACGTCTGTCATTAGTTGCGTCATACCAGCGGTCATCATTAATGCCTGCTATACGAGTCTGAGTTTTCGAGATAGTATACGAAATCCACCCTGTAAGAGGACCCGTATTTTTACGCAACATAAATTCCGCACCATAGCTACGTCCTTTACCTCCCAATATTATACTTTCCAAATTTATACGTGAGAACATCGTGCGCCCATCGGCATAATCGTAAACATTATGAAGTACTTTATAATAGCCCTCCACCGACCAATCCAAAGTTCCGTTTATAGTCATGCCGGTATAACCGATACCATATTGCATGGCTCTTTCTGGTTTGACACTCGCAGAAGTCACAGCATAACGGTCAAACGGAAAACTCGTCGAACTGGAGCGTATAGCATGGAGGTTCTGAGACGAAACAGCATACCCGGCTTTGATATTATGACAGGTGGATAAATTATACTTTAGACTTATTCTCGGTTCAGCATCAACATAAGTATGGCCGCTGAAATCTGGAGCAAGCTCGCTTGCCGAAACAAATTCATGAAAACGAGCACCCGACAGAGACGAGAAAATACTGAGTCGTGCGCCACCTGACAGCGCGAAGAGTGTGCCAAATTCCTTTTCATAATTAGCCCATACCGCATTCTGCCAACCTGAACGGATTTCCTTCTCTTTATTACCAGCCACTTCCATTTCGGCCGACTTTACACGTAGAAATTCCGAACGTATTCCGAACTCAAGCAAGTGAGGCTCGTCACCGATATTTAGCTGTATTTTTTCATTTATGGCTACATTACGTATATACTCCTTCAGTGTCTGGTCCATATCCATCATTGTCATAGACATCTTGGGAGCATAATCAGTATAAGCAGCTGTCGTAATAAAAGTGAGATTATCACCTCTACGTGTCTTCCAGTTGAGTGAGGTTCCGACGTTACCCCAATACAATCCCATGAGGCGTTTCAGAGCCATATTATCATGCCCTATTATAAACGAGGCATCGAGATAATCTCCCTGACGTAGAGAATAACGTAATTTAGCCGTTATATCATAAAAATTCATAATCGTACCCCTGTATTGCGGTACAAGATGTAGAAAAGCATCTACGTATGAACGCCGTGCTGAGATAGCAAATGACAGCTTGTCTTTTACTATAGGACCTTCAGCCATGATTTTTGCTGCTAATATCCCTACAGAACCTGAAGCGTGATAGGAGTGCATATTACCAGATGACAATGAAGTCTCAAGAACAGAGGCAGTAGCTCCTCCGAATGAAACTGGCACAAGTCCCTTATGAAGAGTAGCCCAACCCAAAGCCTGATCATTAAAAGTAGAAAATATACCCATTACATGAGAAGGATTATAAAGGGTAATACCATCTAATTGTATAAGATTCTGCGATGCAGTACCACCTCTCACCTCAAAGCCACCACCGCCGTCACCCTCACCGTGAACGCCAGGTAATAAGGAAATTGATTTGATAATATCATTCTCACCAAAAAGCATAGGCATTTTGGCCAACGTAGTAAGTTCGATATTTTCCACTCCGAGATTTATCTTCCTTAGCCGCTGCCCGGCTGACTGTGCTGTCACAACAACAGTCTCTAACCTTCTGGTCTGTATACTATCAGTATCTGATTGTGCAGCACATACAACTGTTGTTCCAAACAATATTATAAACTGAAAAACTGCTAACAGCTTCCCAAGATTTTTATTCATACCTCTTTCAAAATGCCATAGATTGAACTTTGCAACCTAAACGCAAAAGTAGACAATATAACTGTAATACAAAAATTTTTAATAATTTTACCGATAAATCAACCTTTTAATACATTGATTGTGAATTATTCAACGCATAGTTTAAGGAATTAAGTTGTTATTATTGTAAAATAACTGATAATTTTCAATCAATAAGTACATCTTTAAATTAAGATTATGACAGAAGCAGAAGAAATATGGAAAGCGATGGTCAGTGGTGAAATTTATGATGCCACTCATCCTGAATTGATACGACGGTTAAAAGCTACCCGCGAAAAAATTTGGGAGTTTAACAATTTACGTCCTTCACAAACAGAGAAGTTGAAAGCAATTTTGCATGAACTTCTCGGAGGTCATGGGGAATGGTTTCAGATAAATCAGCCATTCAGATGCGATTACGGTTGCAACATATTTATTGGTGAAGAATTTTTCGCCAACTTCAACTTGACTATACTTGATGAAGCTGAGGTAAGAATAGGAGATAACGTATTTATCGGTCCAAACGTAAGTATCTACACAGCCTGTCATCCTCTTGATGCTGAAACACGAAACAAAGCAGTTGAATGGGCAGAACCAGTGACAATAGGCAATAACGTATGGATAGGAGGCTCAGCAACCCTACTTCCAGGTGTCACTATAGGTGACAACGTAGTAATCGGCGCTGGCTCTGTGGTGACTAAAGACGTACCCGACAACGTAGTAGTTGGTGGCAACCCAGCCCGAATCCTCAAAAAACTATAAAGCCTACATACTGAAGCATAATAATAAGAGGCCCAGCAACAATACTGAGCCTCTTATTTAATTATATTACAATCAGGTTATTTTGCAATCTGCATTTTTATTCCTGAAACTGTAATATTGGCCTTACCGGGCGCGCCAGCATAGTCCATACAAACCTGTAGATTCTTAGTATCTATACCATCTTTACCCTTGAAGTAATACAAGTAAGGAGTACCTTCTTCGACATTCACCCTGTCAACAACGAAGAATACCTCATCATCAGCAGAGTCTTCACCGAGGGAATCACCCTTTACAATTTTAACAGTGACATTCTTGAGATCTCTATCTGATTCAATGGTCAGCATAAAATCATATTTATACTCAGCCGACGTCTCAACATTGGTCCAAACATGCACCTGACCTTGCCACTGGTCAGAACCGATACCTTCTGGAGCAATAAAGCTGTAACCATCTTCGAAGAATATAATCTCCGGTTGAGTTATAGCCTCAGGATTCCAGCTTGAGTCAGCAAACCAAGTCGACCACTTCACCACCTCAAAGTTTGCGAAGAGATTGTCGGCATCAGATATTATAGGAGCTGCTGCCGAAGCAGGGATAACAGTACCATCATCATATTGATGCTCCTTAAAGACGATATTATTTACTTCAATATCGCAATCACCGAAGCCTCCGAAGTCAAATGCAATCTTCAATGTGCCGTCGAAACCTTCAACATCGGAGAACCATACAATTGAGCCATCGGGTTCAACTTCAGTACGGTCAGCGGTGAAGTAAGTGTCATCATCGCCTAACTTCTGGACTTTGACTGTCACGGCACCAGCCTTCGGCACATTTACGTTGCAGGAGAAGTCGTAAGTGATACCGGAATGTACCTCGATATTAGTCTCCACATGCACCTGACCCTGCCATTGGTCATTGCCCATTTCAGCAGGAGTGTGGAACTTAATACCCTTACCTTCGGTCAATGTAACCTCAGGTTGATTTGGAAGCTCACCCCAGCCTGAATCGGCAAACCAAGTTGAAGCCACCCACACATCTGCATCTTTCCAGAGGTTATGCTCGTAGTCATACTTAAAGCCAGTAGTAGTCACATCTGCGGTAGCCTCGGCTTTCGGTGCGATGATATACTGCCATGAAATGCCCTCAAGGTCTTGTACGAGGGTGATTGCACTCTTACTAAATGATGTGATTCTATATTTCGGATTCGCGAACCCAGCCTCAGATGGAACATAAGGGAACGGAGTATCAGCAGGAAGCACGAGATAAAGATTCGCGCCCTCGGGCGATAGGGTAAAGGTGGAGTTTACAACTCCAGATTCCACTCTGAAGTCAACTCCATCATCTGGATTATTCACTGTATAACCGGGCAGAGAATGGACACCTGTGTTGACATAGAAAGTACCAGCAGTGCCAGGGTCGAACACATAACTTCCTGTGGTTTCCTTACCGGTATCACCGAATGTAAGGATATTGGCATATACACCTTCAGCCTCCTTATCACCAGGTTGACCATTCCACCAACCTGTTGGATCTTCTGCAGAACCACATCCCATGTGACCAGCCTTAGTGCCATCAACGGCCCACTCCTTGGTAGAGTTGTCAGTCAAGGCACGCATATAGGGTGTAAAGTCAAAGATGGTTTTGTCAATAACTATTGTGCCGGTGACGGAGCCTTCTGAAACACCGTTACGATTACCTACCTTCATCTCAACGGGATACTGTCCTGCAGTTGTAATAAGGTCACGATAAGTGAGTGACGTTGATGGACGCTGGCTCTCATTGACATACCAAATCGGATACACACCGGTAGCACGGTTACCGTTTTTGTCGAGTATGTTTAATTCGACATTATTTAGTTCATCTACACTGATACCAATCTGATAATCCGACGCCTGCGGCAGGCCAGCCATAGAGGGCTGAAATATTTCTTCCTGCGCACAGCCTGTAATAGCGAGCATCATCCCCGCCATAGCGCCGTAACCGATAAATTTATTGATAGTTTTCATCTGTGGAACAGTTTAGGGGGATTAATTGAAATACTGACTATTCTGCTTGAGATGACCCTGGCAATTGTCAATTTCACTCTGCGGGAAGGGAATATACTTTTTGTTGTCTGTATAGTGACCCTTACGTCCATCTGGAATCTCATTGTCTTCGATAAGATAATCTTTTGCCAGTCCTGTACGAATGAGGTCCCAGTAGCGTTTGCCTTCACCAAGGAATTCCCATGCACGCTCCTGAATGATATTATCGAGCGTTGCAGGTACCGAAGAGAGACCCGCACGCTGGCGTACACGGTCAAGATATGCTTGTGCATTGCCTGAGCCGAGTTCTGCTGCATACAGAAGAGCTTCAGAGAAACGATAGATTCGCAGATTATTGTTATAATTCAGAATAGCATCAGCCAATTGTCCTGAGTTGCCACCGATACGGCCAGCATACTTGGCAAGGAAATAGCCAGTATCCTGATAACATGGGTTATAGTTGCCCTCGCCTGGTTCCCATATAGAGGCATCGCGACGGGTGTCGGCAGGATCATAAGAGTCGTAGCATGACTTACGCACAGTACAGAATCCCCAGCCTGTGTCATCATGTATACCGTCGGCTTTATTGTAACCACGTGGCAGAATCATACCAGGCACAACTGTACCTCCGGCTGTACCACCCCAGTCCCAATTACGTTTAGCCTGGTAATCGGAATAATTGATTTCCCAAATAGATTCCTGACACCATTCGCCACTTACTTCCCAAATATCTGCAAAATTAGGCATAAGGTCATAGAGACCAGAGTTTATAATCTCTTCCATATATTGCAGAGCAGTGGGTTTACGAGTAGCGTCATTTTGGTACATAACGATTTCCGTATAGAGCATGTAGACGAAATGTTTCGTCACACGACCAAGATCGGCTCCGCTACATTTTTCAGGCAGGTTATTGGCTGCAATCACTTTCTCAAGGTCAGTAATCATGAATTCATAAACCTCATCAGCTGTGTACTGAGGAGCCAAGAAGTCACCCGAAAGATTTTCGGTATAGTAGGCTATATTACCCCACCAATGCCACAGTATATTGTAAAAGAATACACGGAGAGCAATTACCTGCGACTCATAGTAAGCTCGATTAGCAAGTGCAGTTTCGGTAGTAGGTTGCCAGTAGTCGTACATATACTGTATGACATCGTTACAGCGTTTCACGCCAGAGTAGGCATTGCTGTAGTTGTCGACCATCACTTGGTCAGCAGTGGTACTGAAGTTGAATATCGCCTTCCATTGGCTCATATCACCAACATCACCGCCACCAGGATAACACTGGTCAGTGAGAACTTCCGGATAAATATTGAGGCCGGTATAGTTATTGGCATAGTCAAACCAGTGCAAGGGGTCGTAGGCAGCCACGACAGCCTGCTGGATATTACTCTCGTTGTTAAAGTAATCCTCAACCGGATCCTGAGTATTATTGGTTATGTCAAGCCAGTCGCTGGAACAGGATGATATACCCAGTCCGGCACCTGCAATGGCTGTAGACAGAATGAATTTATTGAGTTTCATATTGATATTCCTGTTAAAAGATTAGAGTGACACGTTGAATCCGATAGTGAAAGTACGTGCTTCCGGATAGTTGCCATAATCGATACCGATATTCACACCATCTCCGATTTCGGGAGTGAACCCATAGTATTTGGTAGCTGTGAAGAGATTCTCACCCATCACAAATACTCTAAAGTTGTCAAGACCGATTTTTCTTACGATATGTGACGGAAGAGTATAAGAGAGTGTCAGATTAGCCATACGGAGATAGGCACCACTGTGAACATAAATGTCAGAGCTCTGCCAGTTACGGCTGTCACCGAGGCGGTAGATAGGAATACGGTTGGAGGTACCTTCACCTGTCCAGCGGTTGAGCATCCACGAGGGAAGGTTCTTGGCAGGTGTGTCACTACGTAGAGAAGCATCATAGATTTGATTGCCCCAGACACCCTGGAAGTATGCAGAGAGCTGGAAACCCTTCCAACCTAAGCCAACATTGAATCCATAAGTCCAGTCAGGCAGACCTTTACCAAGTTTAGTACGGTCATCATCATTGATAGTACCATCACCGTTAGTATCGACAAAGATTACATCACCAGGATGAGCATACCAAGACACCATGCCTGGAGTCAATCCATATTTATCATTATAAGCGTCTGCTTCTTCCTGATTCTGGAAGATACCGGCAGTCTTATAGCCGTAGAAGAATGGGAATGGTTCGCCGTTCATTGAGCGGGCAATATCGCCAGCGGTGCCATTGCTGACTTCACGACGCCATCCGTCAGCATTACCGAGATTAACAAGAGTATTCTTGACGTAAGAGAGGTTACCACTCAGATTGACCTCGAATTCACCGAAATTATGTGCCCAACGCATTTCCATCTCAACACCGGTATTATCCATTGTACCGACGTTGCCGACGGGGGCAGTTTCACCTATATAGTTTGGCACCATCATTGTCATGAGCATGCCTGTAGTACGCTTCTTATACCAGTCGATAGTGTATTGAAGCGAATTGTTGAGGAATGAAAGGTCAAGACCTATATCGGTCTGTGTTGACTCCTCCCATTTGAGGTCAGGATTGGCAATACCAGAGGCCTTGGAGCCATAGGTCTGGCTCGAGCCCTCAGGACCAAAGTAGTAATTATTATTACCTTGTGTGAGCACGGTGTAAGCAAAATCGCCTATAGCTTCATTACCGTTTTTACCCCATGATACACGCAGTTTAGTGTTGGTCCACCATGTAGGACGTAATTTCAAAAATGGTTCGTTGGTAATATTCCAGCCGACTGATAAAGAAGGGAACGTAGCCCATTTATGGTTGGCACCGAAGCGCGAAGAACCATCGCGGCGTACAGTTACCTGAGCCATGTAACGTGAATCATAGTCGTAAGATACACGTCCGAAGTAAGAGAGAAGCTTTGGCCAAGCTGAGTTAGGGCCTGCATTACCTGTACGGTTGCCACCATCCTCTTCACCAGGAGCACCCTGAGCCACTGTCACCCAAGGCTTGGTAAAGTTATAGAGTTTATTGGCTGACGCATTAATCCACCAACCTGTACTCTGTTTAGCTGATTCACCAAGAACCACATTGATATGATGTTCACCAAAATCCTTATCGTAGAAAATAAGATTTTCAAGCTGCCATGTCCAACCTCGATTAGATTCAGAGTATGCACCGGCATGGATTTCATCTGTGTTCCTAAGATTACTATAATAGTTTGGTTCGGTGAAGCTATTGCTACCCCAGAAAGCGAGGTCTCCGCCAAAGCTAATACGATATTTGATAGCATCCCATATCTGAAGCTCACCTACAAAGTTTGTTACGAACTTATGGCTCCAGTTATTAGCAGCCTGGAAAGACCACTCATAGAATGGGTTGGTAAGTTCCTGATAACCGCCTCCAAAAGCTTCGGGCACTGTATAAAGATTGCCAGCGTCGTCGTAGCGAGGAACGTATGCGCTATTATTGGCGTAGAAATCAAGCTGATGCTGATATTCGGGTGACCCAGGAGTAAGGGTAGGCGTCAGCATAGGCGACATACCGAGGGCGTTGGTGATTGGAGCACCATAATATGCACCACCTCCACCGAAGCCTTTAGAATGTATGCGGGCATAGGAGATATTGGTCGTAAGTACGAACTTATTGAGGAAATTGCGCTTCTTAGAATCATCGAAGAGAGTGTAGATGTTGTTACCACGCAAAGTCAGACGATTATAATTCGACTGATTATAGTTACCACCTACGATACCATCTTGTGAATAATAACCGAACGAAAGAAAATAATTTACTTTTTCACTTGCACCAGAAATTGAAAGCTGATGATTCATCATCGGTGCGTTGTCATTGAAGATAGCTGCCTGCCAGTCGTAACCGTTGCCATAGCTATAAGGATTATCATAAGGTGCATTCTGACCTGTGTTGAGATAAGCCTCATTTTTCATGAGTGCATACTGCGAGGCATTGAGCAGTTTGATTGATTTGAGTTTAGACTGCCAGCCATAATTAAAATCGTATGTAATACGAGCACGACCCTCAACACCATTCTTGGTAGTTACGAGTACAACACCGTTGGCAGCACGAGCACCATAGACAGCACCCGAAGCAGCATCCTTAAGCACCTCAATACTCCTGATATCCGAAGGATTAAGATAGTCTATACCTCCTTCGATAGCCATACCGTCCACGATATAGAGAGGATTGGAATTGTTGATTGTGCCGACACCACGAATACGAATTTGTGCAGATGAGCCTGGCTCACCGTTAGGAGTAGTAGCTGTTACACCAGCTGTCACGCCCTTCAAGGCATTCTGCACGTTGGTAGGTAATGTTTGGGCAAGTGTTTCCTCACCTACCTGTGAGATGGCTGCGGTCACGACGCTCTTTTTCTGAGTTCCATAACCTACAACCACAACGTCGTCAAGAATCTGGGAATCCTCAAGAAGTGTAACTTTAAGGTCAGACTCGGCGCCCTTAACTTTTATTTCCTGCGGCGTGTAACCAATGTAAGAGAATAACAGAGTCGAGCCGACTTCGGCATTAATAGTGAAATGTCCGTCGACATCGGTAGATGTACCACTCGACGACCCTTTTACCATTACAGTCACTCCGATCAGAGGTTCTCCGTCGAGCGAAGATGTCACCGTTCCGGAGACATTGACATTCTGGGCATATACGCCCAAGCATGTCAAGACCGCCATGAGAAACAGAATTAGCTTTTTCATCTGGAGTTGGGTTAAGTTAGTATTAGTATTTTAAGTATTATTTTCAATACAGTAGTATAACTGAAGGAAAAAGATAACCTCAGTTTTTCTGGAATATCCTCACGTAATCTATTTTCATCGTTACAGGGAGAGCATTGTCATCAACACCCTTGTAACCGCCCCAATTACCTCCCCACGCAAGATTAAGAATTGGATAAAAAGCATAGTGGAAAGGCCATGAGTCATGATCATTGCCCATAGAGGCACGAGAGGCCTGAAGGAGTACTTGACCATCTACGTAAGTGGTAATTTCATCTTCTGTCCATTCAAGAGCATAGACATGGAAAGATGACTCTGCACCATCGCATTTTATCTCACGTGTTTTCTGTGTACCGAGTGTGTGATTATATTTTTCGGTGTGGAGAGATGACGAAACGTAGTTAGGATTAGCCCCTACTTCTTCCATGATATCTATCTCACCACACTTTGGCCAGGGATTTGTATTCCAGTCCACATTGGCAGGCATCATCCAAAAAGCAGGCCATGTACCTTTGCCTTTAGGAAGAAGAATACGTGCCTCAAAATAGCCATAGAGCCAACCTGTAGTAGGTTTGGCGTTTACTCGTCCGGAATATATTTTGCCATCGCTTGCCTTGAAGCAGGTGATATTCAGGAAACCATCTTCAACAACGAGAGTCGATTTGCCATCAACAGGACGTGAAGTGTATATCTGAAGTTCGTTATTGACATATCCCGCAGGCCAATTCTCAGCTACCCAATCGCTTCCAAGAGAAGGACCACCGTTAAACTCATCTGCCCATACGAGAGTATAACCCTCAGGAGTAGTGATGGCATTGCTCATCTGGGTTACTTTTATTTCAGTAGAAGTATCTCCACAGGTCAGTGTAAGAAGGGCAGTTCTATCTTCGTTTCCATCATTAGCCTGCGCCTTCAATTGTACGGTGGTTTCACCTTTATCACCATTCGTAGGCGAAGCTACAATCCAAGAAACTGATGAGGAAATGGTCCATTTGCCATTAGCATTAATTGTAATAGATGATGTCGACTCCTGACCTCCCATCATTATAGAAGATGAAGAAGGAGTAGCTTTCATCACATATCCTTGGGATAGATTGACCGTTTTTATCGTCCTACCACCAGAGATAATGTCGATTGCAGCTATACGCTCATCCATTGAGTCATTAGCTTTAATGGTAATTTGGACGGTAGTTGCCACATTCTTCAAGCCTCCTGACGGACGAATAGTAACCCAGTCAGCATTACTCTTGATAGCCCAGTCGGCATCTGCATTGACAGATAATTCTTTTGTGTTGGCTTCAGGTCCTGAAGATAAGGATTCAGGAGAGACGGACACTGAAACGGTACCAACCGGAATGGATGGCTCATCATTATTATCGTCTCCGCAGGCTGTCAGATTAACTCCGGCGGTGAGTAAGAATATTGATAGAATGGAAAGTTTCAACATTCTCATGGTAGGTTGTTTTTAGGTTGATTGTCGATAGTCAAGATGAGTTTGTTAGTCTATGAGTCATCTTGACATCGGCAAAATTAGCAATTCCTACCTTATAAGAAATGTGCGAGAGTGGAAAGGTAAATATTTAAATATCTAAACTAATATAAATCAATAATATAAGACTAAGATTTCAGTAAACTTTCGTGTAACATTTTTTACCCCTTTCACTCGGTTTCAGTACCGCTGCTGTGGTTTTTATTGTTGTAGACAGTACGTATTGACACATTGAGCATGCTGGCAATATCAGAACTTTTTGATACCCCAAGTCTTTTGAGAGCATATATTCTAAGTCGGGTGTTCAAGGTCTTTGTTTTTCTTATTGTCTCAGCAGCCACTTGATTTTCGGAAGAGACAGAACGGTTATATTCCTCTATAAAATCCGGGAAAAGAGAAAGCACCATTTTATCGAAACTTTCAAAGAAACTTTGATAATGCTCTTTGATAAGTTCCGGATCATTTATAAGTATACCCAACTCGTCGAAATGTTTTCCTTTATATTTCTTAAGGAGTTTTTTACGGTAATCTTCAAGTTCGTTCAAATGATTAGCCGATAATTTGAAAGCGTATGCAAGAAGGCCAAGTTTTTGGGAATTGGCCTCATTCAGTTTGTGATTTATAGCCTGAAGCTCCTTATTTGCACTTTCGAGTTCGGTGATTGCGCAATCTCTTTCCTTAATAGAAACATTCAAACCATCGTTTGCCTCTTTGAGAAGATTTTGCATCTTCTTAAGTTTATTAAACTCCAAGATTATGAACACAATACACACTAAAAGGATACCCGATAGCACAGCGAGTAGCCATACCATTAACGAAAGACGTCGGTCACGTTTCTCAAGGTCAGCCTTATATTTATTTCTGACTGTGGGAAGTATATCCGAGAGGCTCACCATTCTGAACCGGTTGTGATAGAGATTAACTTGATTCTCGGCGTATATAAGATATGAGTAAGCACGGTTAATATCTCCTTTCTCAAACATATAAGTTGCCAGTTCCTGAAGAGCAGCAATTTCACGATTTACAATCAAGGCATCAAAGATAGCAGCCTTTGTCTTGTATTTCACCATCTCAGTTTCATTTCCAATGCGCTCATAATATCTTGCAAGCCAATATGAATTTATGGCATTCTTACGAGAAGGAGTAGTTGAAGCCTCGACTGTTTTCTTTAGGTTGGTAATATCCAGTGAAGGCACATCACTTAAGGGGTTATCAAGTGCCATCGCCACTGGTACCCACAGCCACTCACTGTCTGGAGCAAGAGGTGTGGTCATAATTGAATCACGATAGGTATTTGCCTTCCTTAGTTCCTCTGAGAAAAGAGGTGAGGTTCCCTGAAGATATACTGAACGCATAGAGTGTAGATAACCGATGCTTTCAAAATAACTTGCCAAAGTTTCCTCTTTAAGACGTGAAGAATCGATACTTTCCAGAATCGTAAGGGCATTATCATACAGGCCCTGTACGGTATAGATAAAGGCTTCGTTTATTTTCAGACGTGCTGTAAGATTATAATCCTGAGGGTTTGTTAAGTTAGCAAGACGACTGGCTTCAGTAGCATAATACAGTGCAGAGTCAGAATCAAACACAAGATATTCGTCATAGAGTTGGCGGCACAAAGAGAGACGATCAGCATTCGACTTGGAACGATGAAGAGTCTGTCTTAAGCCATCAATTCTGATTTCTTTCTCAATCACCAGTTTCTCATGATTTTCCAATATTGAGTCGAGACGACTCAGTAGAGTCTCGTTTTGTGCTATCGAAGGTACAGTGCCACCAACAACATTAAATGTACCGAAAAATGTACCGAACAAAGTCGATAGAATTATGATTATTAGAAATACAGGTGTAGAGTTTATGGTATATGATTTCATGGAAAAGTAGGTCAATTTGATATAGATTACAAATGTAGACAAAAACTGCGAGATTTCTACTTCTACAACATAAAAACAAGACCAGTTCTTTCGATTTTCTCACTCAGCAGTGACCATAGAGCTTATAATTTATAGAGATAACGACTCTTTTACATTTACCTCAACAAAAGCATAAACACCATATTAAATAATTGGTACTTAATAATATAACAATAAAATAAAATTTGTAAAATTTACCAAATCGCTCATCTCCTAAAATTGAACATTTTTATTTGGTAAGTTTGCGATGTGGTAAACTATAAGCCTTAGAATATATCTACCCTGTTAATTAAAATAAAATACTGTGATATGCGAAAGATTGCTATTATGCTAATCGGACTTATGGCTGCAGCTTGCGGCAGAAATGGGTCACATAGCGATGTGTCACCGGCGATATCCACCGACTCCGGCATTGAGTCGAAAGTGAAGGAAATCATGGCAAATATGAGTCTTGACGATAAGGTCGGGCAAATGTGTGAAGTCGTTGTAGACCTTGTCTGTGCTGACAGCCTCGACAATGGAAATATCGTACTTGACCAAAACAAACTTGACACTGTTTTCAACAAATATCGTGTCGGTTCTATTCTCAACACGGCAAGAGGAGAAGCACAAGACCGTCAGACATGGTATCGCCTCATCAACGGTATTCAAGAGGCATCTATGAAGTATATAGGCATTCCGGATATTTTCGGAGTAGACCAAAATCACGGTACTACCTATACAGTAGGAGGTACTCTTTTCCCACAGGAGATAAACATGGCGGCAAGCTTCAATCGTCAATTGGTGAAAGAGGGAGCGGCCGTGTGCGCGTATGAATCGCGTGCAAGTTCAATTCCTTGGGTTTATAATCCGGTGATGGATCTCGGTCGTAATCCTGTGTGGAGCCGCATTTGGGAAAGTTTCGGTGAAGACCCCTACATCAATGGTGAGATGGCTATAGCAATGGTAGAGGGATACCAAGGGAATGACCCTAATCATATCGGCGTGAATAACGTAGGCGCATGTTTGAAACATTACATGGCCTACGGTAATCCTGTAAGCGGAAAAGACCGTACGCCCACCTCAATCAATCCTATAGATTTGAGGGAGAAATATTTTGAGCCTTTCAAAGTAGCAATACGCGCCGGAGCTCTTTCTGTGATGGTAAATTCAGGCATTAATAATGGTCTCCCCTTCCACGCAAACCACGAGATGCTCACAGAATGGCTGAAAGAAGACCTTAACTGGGACGGAATGATTGTGACCGATTGGGCTGACATTCATAACCTCTGGAAGCGCGATAAGGTAGCTGCAGATTATAAAGAGGCTATCATGCTGGCTATAAATGCAGGAATAGACATGTCTATGACACCATACGATATGCAATTCTGCACTCTTCTAAAAGAGTTAGTAAATGAGGGTAAAGTAAAGATGGAACGTATAGATGATGCAGTAGCCCGTATAATAAGGTGTAAACTGCGTCTTGGATTATTTGAACATCCATCAACTAACCCGGCAGATTATCCTCTGTTCGGAAGTAGCGAACATGCCATGAAGGCTCTTGAAATGGCTGTGCAGAGTGAGATACTTCTTAAAAACGAAAACGATATTCTTCCTGTGGCGCAAGGAAAACGTATTCTTGTCACAGGTCCTAATGCCAACTCCATGCGCGCTCTCAACGGTGGTTGGTCATACACATGGCAAGGTACAGACGACGCTCGTTTTCATGAAAACTACAATACCATCTATGAAGCATTGCGTAATGAGTACGGCGAGAGAAATGTGGTGCTTGAACAAGGAATGGACTACGTCCCCGACTACGGAAAATGGGAGGAAGAGAAAAATATCCGTATAGCAAAGGCTGTAGCAGCTGCACGAAGTGTAGATGTAGTAGTGGCTTGTGTGGGTGAAAATTCATATTGCGAAACTCCAGGTAATACTAATGATCTTCATCTTTCACCCAACCAGGTAGAATTGGTAAAGGCGTTAGCAGCAACCGGAAAGCCCATTGTGCTCGTACTGAATGAAGGTCGACCGCGTATTGTCCGTGAGATAGAACCTCTTGTAAAGGGTATTATTAATGTCATGCTTCCCGGAAACTATGGTGGCGATGCACTTGCACTTCTTATGTCAGGAAAGCGTAACTTCAGTGCTTGCCTGCCATTCACTTATCCGAAATGGATAAATGCGTTGGCTACCTACGATCACAAACCGTGTGAAACAATGGAAACCATGAGTGGTGCATACAATTATGCAGCCGACATTGACGTGCAGTGGCCCTTCGGCTTCGGCCTAAGTTACACCACATTCAGTTATTCAGACCTAACTGTAGATAAAGATAAATTCACGGCCGATGACACTCTCACTGTATCTGTTACTGTAACAAATACAGGTAGCAAAGAAGGCATGGTGCCTGTACTTTGCTATAGTAGCGACCTTGTTGCATCGATTACTCCAGATGTGCTCAGACTCCGCGACTTTGAAAAAATTACACTCAAGCCTGGCGAAAATAAAAAAATAGAGTTTAGGATTCCAGCCTCCCGACTCGCTTTCGTAAGCTACAACGGACATTGGATTCTTGAGGAAGGTGAGTTTGAATTTACTGTAGGCAATCTGAAGGCAAAGTCTACATGTACAGCCACAAAAGAATGGGATACTCCAAATATCTTATAATAAATGATGCTTGCTAAATTCCAAAACCTTTTGGGTAGCTTGTCGCTGTTGCTCCTTTCTCTCGGAGCATGCAGTGAACGTCCCTTAGATGTTTCACAGAAGGATTTCTTGAAAGTGCAAGGAAAGGACATTGTCGACTCAAAAGGAAACAAATTCTACATAAAGGGAACCAATCTTGGAAACTGGCTGAATCCTGAGGGATACATGTTCGGTTTTTCCAAGATAAATTCTCCTCGACTTATTAACGAGGCTTTATGTCAACTTGTCGGTCCAACTCGTGCCAAAGAATTCTGGCAGGAGTTTAAAGATAACTATGTTACCGAAGAGGACTTCCGCTTTATTGCAGCAGAAGGAGCGAACACTATAAGGGTTCCTTTTCACTATAAACTCTTCACCAATGAAGACTATATGGGGCTTAATGATTCTACGGAAGGTTTTAGGCGTATCGACAGTTGCATAAACTGGGCAAAAAGGAACAACCTACGACTCATTCTTGATATGCACGATTGTCCCGGAGGTCAGACAGGCGATAATATCGATGACAGTTATGGTTATCCATGGCTCCTCACGGATACAGTAGCACAAAGACAGTTTATCACTATCTGGGGTGATATAGCAAAAA
>CAYNUE010000013.1:33377-52663 GCA_964400325.1 uncultured Sangeribacter sp.
ACGGATACAGTAGCACAAAGACAGTTTATCACTATCTGGGGTGATATAGCAAAAAGGTATGTCGATGAAGATGTCATTTTAGGCTATGAACTCGCCAACGAACCAATTGCTACATATTGGGAAGGAGAAGAGAGAGACAGACTCAACTCAGCCCTTGAACCTCTCTATAAGAAGACGGTAGCTGAAATACGTCGTCATGACCCTAACCATATAGTGCTTCTTGGCGGGCCTCAATGGAACAGTTATTTCGGCAATTTCACAGACTGGTCATTCGACGACAACATCATGTACACATGTCATCGTTACGGAGGTGATGCATCTGCTGAGGCGATTGCTTCCTTTATCGCTTTCCGTGATAGCGTCGGCTTACCTATGTATATGGGAGAAATCGGACATAACACCGAGGAATGGATGAATCACTTCACAAGTGTCATGCGTGAGAACAACATAGGATATACTTTCTGGCCTTATAAGAAAATCAACGATAGTTCGATGACAGGTGTGCAACAACCTCAGGACTGGGAGAAACTTGTGACGTTTGTCGAAGCTCCGCGTGGCTCTTACTCGGAGATTAGAGACGCGAGAAAACTATGCTCTCAAGAAGAGGCTTCGGCAATGTTAAAGCAATATGTCGAAAATTCCCGTGCTGCCAATATGCTTAAACATGAGGGTTATATTAAAGCAATCGATTTGAAAAAATGAAACTGATACCGAAAATAATATTGGCAGCCGCTCTATTGTCAGTGACGACTGCTATACATGCACAGCAACCTATCTATCTTGACGAGAGCAAGCCACTGGAGGAGCGAGTACAAGACGCTCTTTCAAGAATGACGACGGCAGAAAAGATAGCTGTGATACATGCACAGAGCAAGTTCAGTTCACCGGGTGTGCAACGTCTTGGTATCCCTGGAATATGGTGTACTGACGGCCCACATGGTATTCGCCCGGACGTGTTGTGGGATGAGTGGGAGCAAGCCGGAGCGACAAATGACTCCTGCGTGGCTTTTCCTGCCCTTACCTGCCTTGCCGCAACATGGAATCCTGATATGGCAGCCCTGTACGGAAAATCAATAGGTGAAGAAGCCAGATACCGCAACAAAAATGTGCTGCTTGGTCCTGGTGTCAATATTTACCGTACACCATTGAACGGACGTAATTTCGAATATATGGGAGAAGACCCATTCCTTGCTGGAAAAATGGTGACTCCATATATAAAAGGTGTGCAGGATAATGGGGTGGCGGCATGTGTGAAACATTATGCCCTGAATAATCAGGAGAAAGACCGCGACCATGTTGATGTCATTGTAGATGACCGTACTTTGTATGAGATTTATCTTCCTGCGTTTAAGGCAGCCGTCAAAGAAGGCGGAGCATGGGCAATTATGCCAGGATATAATAAATATAATGGTGAACATGCCTGCGAGAACAAGACCCTTCTTCTCGATATTCTCAAAGGAGACTGGGGATTTGATGGAGTTGCAATCAGCGACTGGGGCGCGGTGCACAATACAGAGAAAGTAGCTTCCAATGGTCTGGATATGGAATTCGGTTCATGGACTAACGGACTTAATTGGGGTGCCAGCAATGCGTATGATGACTATTATCTGGCTAAACCATACGAGAAACTCATCGCCGAAGGAAAACTACCTATGTCAGACCTTGACGATAAAGCTGCCAGAGTGCTCCGGTTAATTATACGCACAGAGATGAACCGTAACCGTCCATACGGTTCTCTTAACAGCGATGAACATTATGCAGCTGCACGCAAAATCGGTGGCGAAGGTATCGTTCTTCTGAAGAATGACAAGAATATCCTTCCTCTCAAACCAAGTGTAAAGAAAATCCTCGTTGTCGGAGAGAATGCCATAAAGATGATGACCGTGGGTGGCGGTTCATCTTCTTTAAAAGTACAGAAAGAGGTATTACCTCTTGAGGGTATAAAAGAGTATGCTGATGCGAGTGGTATTGAAGTGGTCTACGAACGTGGTTACGTTGGAGATATTACAGGAGAATATAACGGAGTTACCACAGGTCAAGATTTGTCGGAGAGCAGAAACGCTGAGCAACTTATTGCCGATGCCGTGAAGCAAGCCCGTGAAGCTGATGTAGTGATTTTCATAGGAGGTCTCAACAAATCTGATCATCAGGATGCAGAAGGTGAAGATCGTCTGGAGTACAATTTGCCATACAATCAGGATAAGGTTATTGAAGCATTGGCAAAAGCTAATCCAAACACCATAGTTGTAGGTCTAACTGGCAATGCTTACGCAATGCCGTGGCGTGATGCAGTACCCGCTATAGTTCAAGGATGGTATATAGGTTCAGAATCGGGCCATGCCATAGCCGATGTGCTTTTCGGGGAAGTAAATCCCTCCGGAAAACTCCCATTTACTTTCGCACGTTCGCTCAAAGACTATGCTCCACATGCCTACAACGACTCTGCTGTTTATCCCGGTGCCTTAGGAAAGGTGGAATACCGAGAAGGTCTCGACATCGGTTACCGTCACACAGACCGTCTGAAACCTACACAGGTGAATTATGCTTTCGGTCATGGTCTTAGTTATACTACCTTCAAACTTGGCAATCCGGAAGCTTCAGCCGGAGTGTTTGATGGCAACGGTAAATTGACAGTGATGGTACCGGTGAGCAATACTGGTACTGTAAATGGTTCGGAAGTAGTGCAGGGTTATGTACGCGATGTGAAAAGCAGTGTGCCGCGTCCAATGAAGGAATTGAAATCTTTCAAGAAAGTAGAAGTTGCCCCAGGAGAGATAAAAGATGCAGTGCTTGAATTTGACAAATCAGCATTCGCCTATTATGACCCTCAGACAAAGCTGTGGACTATCGAGCCAGGCCGTTTCGAGATACTGATTGGAAATGCTTCTGATAACATAACATCAAAAGTGCCTGTTGATGTACACGAACGCATCACTTGGAGTGATGCTGCTGAATGAATGAGAATCATCAAAAAGCTATAAACTCTGAATTGAAGAATCACAATTTTTTAGTAATTTTGTAGCCGGATTGCGTGATGGACAGTGCCTTGGAGAAGGAGCAACACTGTTCTTGTCGCACTTCATTACATACGAAAGGCGTTTACCGACGCTTTATTCTTCGGCTCTGAGAAACTACCACTTTCGAAAGACATAGTCTGAAATAAAGCAATAGTAGATGCCCCTTGGATACGTATATGTATATCCTACTCAAAGCAGCGATGCTATGAGCAGGATATTTTGCATATTCCTACGCCGCGGGGTAGATTCTACCATTGTTCGTTTCACTATGTCGGGCTGTGGTAGGCCTCTTAGAGCGGAACGAGCAAGGTGTGGCTCCCCGTTTTTCGTTTTTGTTTCTCTCTTTGTCAGGCACTGTAAAACATGAATATAATTAAATATGTATGGATATAATCAAAGCTGAAAACATCACCAAACGGTTTACTAATCACGTTGCGCTCGATGATGTGAGCGTCAACATTCCAGAAGGGTCAATTTACGGCCTGCTCGGACCTAATGGTGCAGGCAAGACAACCCTGATACGTATTATCAATCATATCACGGCTCCTGATCAAGGCCAAGTTCTCTTCGATGGACATCAGCTTACTGCCGAAGATGTAGTAAATATAGGCTATTTGCCTGAAGAGCGTGGACTATACAAAAAGATGAAAGTCGGCGAACAGGCTCTCTTCTTTGCTAAGCTTAAGGGCCTTAAAACTCGTGAAGCTACCGAACAGCTACGTATGTGGTTCGAGCGTTTCGGCATACTCGACTGGTGGAATAGAAAAGTTGAAGAATTATCTAAGGGTATGGCCCAAAAAGTGCAGTTTATTGTCACGGTACTGCACCGTCCCAAGTTGTTGATTTTCGACGAACCATTCTCAGGCTTTGATCCCATCAACGCCGAACTGCTCAAAAATGAGATTCTACGTCTACGCGATGAAGGCGCTACAGTAATCTTCTCCACTCACAACATGGAAAGTGTGGAGGCTCTCTGTGACAATTTCACCCTCATCAATCGTTCACACAATATTCTTTCAGGTAACGTAGCCGAAATACGCCGCGAGATGGGACGTAACCATTACCGTCTTGCTTTCCAAGGAGTACCAACCACACTTCTCGAACGTCTTGGTGACCGTGTGGTAAGTCATTCGATGGGGAAACCTGAAATTACCCAAAGCGGACCAATATTCAAGGCTGAATTTACTCTTAAAGAGGATGTGGCTATGCATGACTTCATAGCGCTGGCAAACGATACTGTCGATATAGTCACTTTCGATCGGGCGTTGCCCTCTATGAACGAAATTTTCATCAGGACAGTCGAACAGTCTAATGCTACCCCACCGGCATATAAATGACACGCCTGATTTTCCAACAAGTAGTTCTTAAACAAAAACTAACTGACATTATACTCAATGAGTTCTAACATAGGAATCATAATATCGCGTGAGGTACGCGAACGTGTGGTAAAGAAAAGTTTTATACTCACCACACTGCTTACACCTCTTATTATGGTACTGCTCTGGGCAGCTCCAGTCCTTATCATGGAGTTTTCGACGCCATCAGACAAAAATATGGCTGTCATAGACGAAAGCGGTATCATCTTCCCCGAACTTGTAAAAAATGCAGACGACATGTCCTATCTGACTCTGTCGCATACCGATATGCCGCTTGACTCTGCTCTACACAACGACCGTTATGACGCTGTACTGTTCATAAACTCCGATGTAGTTAACAATCCTCAGAATGTAATGCTTTATACGCATGAATCAGGCTCAATGGAAGTAGAAGGTCTGCTGAATCGTGTAATCTCCAAAACAGTCGAGGATAAGCGTCTGGAAAAATACAATATTGATAATCTTTCGGAGATACTTGATGAGATAAGTGTCAATACTTCTATCCGTACTCTTCGTATTACCGATGACGGTAGTGAGAAAGATGTATCGTCAATGACTTCTTTTATGCTCGGTTTGGGTATGACATTTATCCTCTATATGTTCCTTCTCATATACGGACAAATGGTGATGACCTCCATAATCGAGGAGAAAAACAACCGCGTACTCGAACTCGTAGTGTCATCTGTCAAGCCTCTGCAACTGATGTTAGGCAAGATAATAGGTGTCGGATTAGTAGCAGTGATACAGATTGTATTATGGTGTATATTGATGTGTGCGGTAAGTGCATTCCTGATGCCTCTGATAATACCTGCAGGCATGACTGAAGAAATAGCAATGATGAATAGTGGCACCCTCGATATGGCGACTTCAGCATTTGACCCAGATATATTGCGAGCCGTAGCACTCTTCTCATCTGTCGGTTACCTACTCAAGCTTTTCATGTATCTGACTCTGTTCCTCGTCGGTGGTTTCCTCTTCTATGCAGCTATTTTTGCAGCAATAGGCTCATCGGTCGACAATGTACAGGACGCCTCACAGCTGCAGACGTTCGCTATAATGCCAATACTTGTAGCATTGGTATTCGGTCTTTCAGTAGGCAATGACCCTAATACCCCTTTAGCAATATGGCTCTCGATGATACCGTTTACCTCACCTATGGTAATGCTGTCGCGTATTCCTTTCGATATACCTTCATGGCAGATTTGGGTCTCTCTTGTAATACTCTATGCTTCATTCGTAGGTATGACTTGGATAGCTGCCAAGATATATCGTGTTGGTATTTTCATGTATGGTAAGAAACCTACCTTTAAAGACCTCGTACGTTGGGCACGCTATAAATAAATCGCACAGAGAAAACAGATTCTGATTTTTGATAGTAATTAAATTACTTGACTAACAGGTATAAAACGCCTACAGGCATCTCGATAATCGAGATGCCTGTAGGCGTTTTATACCTGTACTGAATACGTAAGTATTTAGCTGTTTAGCCTTTGAATTTAGCGGATATTGATTTGGGCACAGCGTTACGGTTAACCATAATCGAGATAGTCTTCTCAAGGAAGTAAGGCTCAGAAACATAGAAGTAACCGTCGTAAATCTGGTTTGTATCCCACGAATTCTTAACCTTATAGTAACGGTTACCTTCCTGGTCAGTGGCAGTTCCGAGGATTACCATACCATGGTCATCAGTAGTCTGCTTATTCTCGAAAGATTTCTGACGCATTTCCTGTGTCACGGTCTTTTCCTTAACAGGACCTTTTATATCAAAAGTAGATTTCTCACGGTCACTGTCAGAAAGCTTAACCCAACGTGAAAGCTCTGTACCATCCATATCTTCTTCTGATTTTGGTTCCGGATTGACAGCGTAGCCCTGACGCCACTTGAAGCCGCCTTCCGAAACGTCAGCTGCCCAACCAACGGTATAGCCATTATCAAGGGCGTTGTCAACAATAGCCTTCAGCTCTTCCATAGGTACATTCTGAGAGCTTGCCCATTGCCAATTGTCAGCAATCTCCAGTGCGAATGGTGTATAGAAAGGATGATGAGTATAGCTGGTAATATTAATGAAATCATCGGGATTGATACCCATAGCCTTGGCGAATGACTGCGGCGTATAAGTCTTGCCATTGTACGTAAATGTTTCAGGCACCTCTCCTAAATAAGAATCAAGCACAGCTATATAACCCTTCAGCCATGCGTCGCTCAAGGTCTTATTACCATTGCGCAATACAGCGTCAAGATATGACTTCAGTACGTCAGCCATTTCATAGTGAGAGTGTTTCTTTTCACCATACTCAAGACCGGCATATACTTCTTCTGGCACAACACCGTAGTTACGAGCTGAGTAAAGTACATCAGCAAAACCGCCACCCTGTGCAAAATTGATTTTGCCGTCAGTCATTATATACTTCTTGGCCTTGTCTATATAGCAGTTGCGTACACAGTACATCTCAGAAAGGTCAAGCTCCGGACCACCCTGACGCAGAACTTCCTCTTCAAGCACACTCGTACCCGAGAAACTCCAGCATGTGCCACTCTTGTTCTGGTCCTTAACCGGTGTGGTGGGAAGTATCCTAATATCAGTAAATGTAAAACCTGTAGAATCAGGATCGACAACACCTGGGTCAGCGTCCGCAGGCGCCATCATATAAGTACCGGCTGCGTTGGCAGAAAGCATAGCTAATAAAGCTGCCGATGCAATAAAAAAATGCTTCATGATATGTATAGATTTTGATTAGAATCAAGCTGTAACGGCTATCCTTACCTCTGAAAGGTAGCATCATACAGTTGCAAAATTAGTGAAATTTTTTCAGAATAAAATTAGATATAGCCCTATTTCATCACTTAAAATCATGGATATTACAGAAGTCGCATTCGAAACTCTCTGCATATAGAACCGCTGACCAGATTATAAACCGCTATATAAAAGAGATACTAAAATAACGTAGCAATATATTAAATCTGACTACTGTTAAGATTTATCAATCTCATAAAGTAGTAGCTACTCATGGACTTGTTAAGAAAACAAATAAAACGCCTAAAAAAGAAATCACAAAAGCAGAGAAAATCCGGCAGGAATATCTCGAAGATTAATTAAATAAAAGTAAAATTTAAAAGATTTACAGATTGTGGCATATTAATCTAAATTAAACATTTACTGACTCTCAATTCAACTTAATCAAAAAGCAAAAAAATAGGTGTGAAGAAACACCAAATATCAAAATTGGAGAATGGAAAAAGTATGATTTCCTTACCTACAATTAGCCGAATCTTCAAAGCTCTTGGATTTAACTCAGGTACTCTGAAATTAGGAGATACTACAGAAATAGCCCTTTGGTAATACTCATTGTTTTTGACATGCTTCAACGTGTTTTAGCCATTGAAGTATGTCAAAAATTTTTGTATCATAAACTCTAAGAATCACGTGATTATATAGATTATAGAAAGTGTTTGTAAGTGGTAATATTGTGGAATAGGCATTAAAGGGAATAAATGTAGCTTCTCATCGCTCAGCGTTACACTTCGTTCTAGAATCTACACTATCTCATCACTTAAGCTTAAGACTATTATAATTCTGGGTCCGAATAAAGACTGTTAACAAAAATACGGAAAAGAGGGTCGGTCAGCGCATAACCGTCGATGTCTTTTGTAATTATTCCTCCCTTTATCAAATTACGCAACGCGCTCTGTACCGAACTTGCCGATGCCAAAGAGTGACGTTTTACGAACTCACCGCTGGTGGGAGCGCTAACTTTTTTCTCTTTAGCCACAGCTATTAACAAACTCTTCTGACTGATGCTGATTCTCGACAGCATTTCCCGATATATTACCTCATTAGCTGCCAACATAGACCGTATCGAACGCATTACGATGTCTTCGGTACATTTCTTTCCCTCGGATATGTCCGCAAATGCCCCATTCATAGTTCTTTGAAGATAGAAAGTGTTGCCATCAAAAAGCGCATACCCCCGACGCACACCTTCTTCTTCAAGTTGCCGATTTCTCTGCTCAAACAAGTCGATGGCAAAAGCAACATAGACGTCCTCGCTTATCGCTCCGAGATGCATTAGCTCGCTGCTATTATAGAACGGTCTTTTTGAGCTGACGAACATCTCCTGCAGAATTGAGTATTCACTACCAGCAAATATAAAAGTCGCATTCGACATCCTCTGCATATAACCGCGCAATATGGCTTCGGTGTTCTTCTCAGGATATTTAGTGATTTGCTGAAACTCATCTATAATCAACATTACAGGACGTTCGTTCTGCTCAAGATAAGTAAATATTTCCTCAAGAGTATATTCCGGATACTGAATATCGCCTAACTGTATGTTAAATGTAGGTAAACCATTCAATGGGTCAAATCCGAATGTCCCCTTTAATGATTTCAATGCAGCTAAGAAACCTTTCAGACTCTTTCTGCTTCTTTCCGCTAAGGTATTGAAAACAGTTCTTCCAAGTAAATAAGTAAATTCACTGAGTGTATTTGACTGCAATATGTCCAGAAAAAAGGTCTGGTATTTTTCCTGAATTATCGGTGAGTTATGAATGGTGACATTTATCAGCGAAGTTTTGCCCATACGTCGCGGTGAGAGAAGTACCACGTTACGACCGTTGGTGACAGCACTTGCTAAACGCCTCTCTTCCTCCTCACGATCACAGAAATAAGGACGTTCTATCCTGTGTCCCAATATGAAAGGATTTCTCGGATATTCCATAGTAATGACTTAGCTGAACAATTTCCATTGCAAAGTTAATTATTCAATTCGGATTATTCAAATTAAATAATTCAAATAAGATAATATAAATAATTTTCTTTTACTTATATGTCCTGTTGTTCTATTAACTCTGTTTCGCCTTTATACGGCTTCGCAACGTGCGTATAGCGTTAGGACCAACACCGAATATCTGTTGTATTTCAGCATCGCTTTTACCGATATGAATCAAAATCATAAAGAGCTTATTCTTTGAGGTCAGGCCTGAATACAGAGTATCAAGTGAGGCCATGTACGCCCTGTCCACAAGCTCATAATATTCTACACAGTCATCAATGTCACGTTTATGCCAATTTCCGATGACACCTCCGGCAGAAATCTCATCAAAACATCGTCTGCCGTTAGCGTAAGCAGATGTTTGTTTCTCTTTAAGACTCTGTAGACGAGCATTGAGTTTTCCTACTTCCTCAGTTTGTTCACGCAGACGGCGTATTTCATCAGCCTGCATACTATTTGCTTCGGCAGCACGATTGATATCAACCTGTAAGCCATCTATACGCTCCTGAAGAGCTTGGGCCATGATATGCTCTTTGGCAAGAGCTTTTTCCATCTTGGACCGACGATAGAAATAATACAGCCATGTCAAGAGTGCAAGAAGAACAAGAATCACAATACCGAAAATGAGAGAGCGTATATGCTGACGGTCACGCTGTTGCTGCCATTTGTGGTCAAATCGCAACTGTTCACCAGCCACATCGTGCTCCATACGCTCGTGTTCCATCTTATCCTTGAGGGCTATAATAGTATCAGCAGTAAGACAAGCTCCCTTATAATCCCCAATCTCGCAACGTGTATTGTACATGTCGGTAAGTATATGCAGGCGCAAAGGATTACTATTTGTAAGCATAGCCTTACTCCAAAGAGAGTCAGCGGTAGCCATCCTTCCTTCACGTGCATGTATAGTAGCGAGATTGGCCATTGCCGCATTAATGGGTTCACAGGCAATCGCCTTCTCATAATAAAGCCGACTTATGTTAATGTCAGAGTCCTGAAACATGTAGCCTATATTATTATACATACGGGCCTGTTGTCTCAGAGGCAAAGCAGAAGCATAATCAAGCACGCGCATAATGGTATCAATTGCCTCACGCTTATGGTTTATTTCGAGTAGGGCAGCCGCCTGTATGGTAATGGCATTGTAGAGTTTCAGAGTATCTTTCAGAATAGTTGCAATATGGCGTGCACGATCTGCGTATCTATGAGCTGTTCGTATGTCACCATAATAATAATTCACGTAGAATAGATAGTGGGAAATTCCAAAGCTCAGCGGAGATATCTCTGTAGAGTCAACGAGACTTTCGGCTATCTTCAGCTCTGCAGTGGCTCGTTTAGGATTGGCATTCTCATACGCCATTTTTCCACGACAAAAAGCTGCGAGAGCAGCGTTGCGTCCGTAGGAAGGGTCAAGTGAGTCAGAGGCAGCTACAGCAGCTTCAGTATCAAGACTCAATATACGCTGTTCAAGTATAGGATTATATGAAGACTTGGAGTGCTGACAAAGAGTCAGTACGAAGCAAATCACCGTTGCGACAAGCAACAGTAACAAATGGGGCAGACGATGCAGGATTGGACGTACACGGTGCTCAAAGCAGAAAAACATGAAAAAAAGATGTTACAAATTTAATGTTTCATGGTGGCCGTTATACCACGCATTAGGTTTATTTGCAAAGGGTTAAGGTTATTTATAGGTGTAACGTGTATAAATGTCGGATATTGCCGTATTACAAATAGTTTCCTATATTTGCTATCATAATATCAGATAATCATTCACAAACCTACTATCTATGAGACAAAAATTCTACTTTATTTCAGCAGCTGTCGCTTTGGCGGGAATCTCCGCCACATTGGCAGCTATGCAATCAATGCCTCAGGAAGCGACGCAGCCGGTGCGCGACTATTCAATGATGACACCGGCACACGCAGGCCAGTCAGTGGAAAAAATGGTATTCAATGACGGTACAGCCACACTTGACCGTAATGTCCACTCAAACAATATGGCAAAAGCACCTGCCTCTTCCAATTTGGTATTTGGAGGTGCACTTCACTTTTCCACCGGCTGGGAAGATGGCACTCACTATGGTCTATATACCTTCACCTCCGAGCCGGACGGTGCTGATAAGGTGGAGCTTATATCAGAATATTGGTTCTTTCAGACCGGTAATGCCACAGTAATTGACAATGCGCTTCACGCAGTAGACTATAACCAGTATGACGATATTCTATACGTCAATTATAACAAGGTAGATCTCGCCACAGGCGATTATCTGGGTTGGGGTTCTTATGAGGATCTGTCGATGCTTCCATTCGATTCCGACTTTGATCCGCTTACCGGAGGCGCGGTAGGATGTTTCCAAAAAGCAGGCAGCACCGATATTGAGCTTGCCATAGTAGACTATGATACCAATTACCGCAAGGTGATATGTGATCTTCCTGATATACTATATGCAGTGGGCGTAGATAGTAAGGGTGATATATATGGTATAGATGCTAACGGTGTATTACGTCTTTATCCGCGCTCAGGCGGTGAGGCTGTCGAAATAATGAATACGGGACTCTATCCTGTTTATATGCAGTCTGCCACGTTCGATAAAGACACCGATCTTATGTATTGGGCGTTCACTAATGGAGACGATAGCGCCCTATATGAGATAGACCCAGCAAATGCTACTATCTCAAAAATATATGATTTCAACAATCACGAGGAATTCACCTGTCTTTATGTTAAAAAACCGGTGAATATGAAGGCACCTGCTACTCCCGCATCGTTGACAATGAATCTTGACCCACAAGGAAAAGGTACTGCCGAATTTACTCTTCCTGCTACTGACCGTGAGGGCAATGCTCTTAACGGCACAGTGAATTATAAGATCTATGCTAATGGCGACGTGCTGGCAGAGGGCTCAGGTGCAGCCGGTGAGGAAATCAGCTGTCCGGTAACGACTCCTCTCGGTGACACTCATTTCCGTCTGGTATGCAGTAATGGTGACGGTGAATCATATTCTACAAAAGTACTTCAGTGGGTAGGCGATGGTATGCCTGAAGCAGTAACAATGCTCAATTGCAAAGCCGAAGACAACAACATGACTATAAGCTGGGAAGCCCCCACAGGAGGTGTTAAGGGTGGCTATATCGATTCTGAGGCACTTACATATACTGTGACACGCTATCCCGATGAAAAAGTAGTAGCAGAAAATATCTCAGCCAAGACATTCTCGGAGACTCTCACTCCAGAGCAGCCGGTGGTAATATGGTATGGCGTTAGTGCCACATATAAGAGCAATACTGGAGAAGAAACTTTCACTCAGAAAGTTCCGGTCGGAGATGCTTACAACATGCCTTACTTTGAGGACTTTGAAAATCCCGATAATTTTCTCCTCTTTACTGTAATTGACAGTAACGATGATGGACGTGTATGGATGGTAGGTCTCCATCAAGGCTTCAATCCTACAGGATTTGCATTTTGTAACACCAATAAGTTCGGTCTTAGCGGAATAGAATACAGTGACGACTGGTTGCTCACACCGAAGCTCAATTTGAGTGCCGATGATGTATATGTATTCAAATTCAAAGCTTGGATTATGGGTACCTCTGAAGAGACTATGGAAGTAGCTCTTGGACACGGAGAAGATCCGACAGATGCCTCTGCTTATTCTATTATAATAGAACCTGTAGGTATTTTAGGTAACTTCGAAACTGCTAATCATTTCAGTCACACATGGATACCAGAGTCTGACGGCCAGTACAGAATAGCCTTCCATGGTATGTCTGGTATGAATGGCACAAATTTTAGTATCGATGAACTTGACGTACACAGTATCGGTAAGGCAGCCGCTCCCGCAGCAGGTGAGCTTAAAGCCATAGGTGGTGACAAGGGTGCGAAAGAAGTAAACGTGACATTCACAGCTCCTACTAAGAACGCACGTGGAGACGCGGCCCTTACGGAAATTACAAAGGCACAGCTCTTCCACGGAGACAAACTCGTCAAGGAATGGAACGATGTCAAACCAGGCGAAACTCTCAACTATGTAGACACCGAAGTTGAATTCGGACCTACTGATTACAGCATGATATGCCATTCGTCGGAAGGACAAGGCGTACCTGCTGAGGCAAATGCTTTTGTAGGTCGCGATATTCCCGCACAGCCTCTCGGCTTCAAAGCTATCGACAAGGGTAATTGTGTAGAACTTGTGTGGGAGAATCCCGGTGCCGTAGGCAGTAACGGAGGATACGCAGATGATACAGCTTTTACCTATGAGGTGTATAACGTTGCAGCTGGAGCAGCTACCCCCATTTCCACTGGTCTCGAGGAAACATCATACATAATTGAAAACACAGGTACCGGTAACCAGAGTCGTGCAGTATACGGTGTGTCTGCAATCGACGAGGGCAATCTCGGTGACATAGCTATATCGAATGTTGTCATTCTCGGTGCTGGCCATAAACTTCCCTATGTAGAGACATTCAATATGGCTAAGTATGACAACGAGGGTTGGCTTGAAACAGGAGGCACAGAATATATACCTGGGGAAGGATTCTATGAACATATATTCTATACCGATCCAGAAGTAAGCTCTGACGAGGGTTCTACATCAATCTTCTGGCAGCCCCAGATAGGTTTCCGTAGCACTGGTATAAGTACAGGTAAGATTCTTCCTAATGAAGCCTCAGCCCTCTACTTAATTCTTGATCGTCGTGCAACTGCCAATTGCGATGTTAAGATAGACATTTATGTGAATGTAGATGGGTGGCAAAGAGAGTTCGTGAAGACAATAGACCTCTCAGAAGCCACTGACAGGACATCTTGGCATACAGAGGTAATTGACATCGCAAAATATGGAAACGCAAACACACTGAGCTTTGACTTTGAGGCTCATGGTGACGTCCTAAACGAGACAGTATGGCTTGACCGTATTCAGGTGCGCAATCTTCTTGACAAAGATCTCATGACATCTCTTGAAGCTAAGAAGAGCTATACCGCAGGAAAAGCAGGACAGGTAATCGTAAAGGTAGATAATAACTCCCTGAACGAAGCATCGGGCTACAAGATAAATCTCTACGTCGATGGCAAGCTTTCACATTCGGTCGATGGTACTACTATTCCAGCTCTTAGCTATATAAATTATGAAATGGAGATAACACCCGCAGTTAACGTCGGCACATCACTTGATTTGCGTGCAGAGGTTGTATATGACGGCGACATGGATGTTACCAACAATGTAGCCGAGAAGACCTCAAATGTAGTAGAGTCAGCTCTTGAAGCGCCCACAGACCTGCATGCCGAAGAATCCGCTGACGGTATAACTCTGAACTGGAATGCTCCTGAAATAGTTGACGCAGAGGTTACAGAAGGCTTCGAAACCTATGATAACGGAGACCTCGTATTCGGAGACTGGAAAACCTATGACCTTGACAAAGGTCTTGCGTGTGGTATCAATAACCACCCGATACCTCATGAGCAGGAACCCTTCGCTTATATGGTGTTTAACCCAGTAGAGAATAATCTCGATATCACAAAGGTTACAATGTATGAACCAGTGGCTGACGACCAATACCTGATGTGTATGAAGGGCTATTATTCTTCATTACCACACAATGATGACTGGTTGATTTCTCCCGAACTCTCAGGCGATGCCCAGACTATCTACATGTTCCTGCGTAAGTATGGAGAGTCATACACTGAGACATTCGAAATATGGTATTCACTCACTGATGATGAACTCGATTCCTTCATCCTTCTTGAACAGGGAAGTGTAGATGAACCTGAATGGGACGAATATTCTTACGATCTCCCTGAAGGTACCAAGTACTTTGCATTCCGTTACACGTCGGCTAATGGTTTCTTCATCTTCCTCGATGAAATATCTTATCATCCCCTTGTTCCTGAACTGACAGGCTATCGTATCTATCGTGACGGCGAGCTTTTGGTAACTCTGAACGCAGATGATACTACTTACTTCATAGGTGGCACTGATGCTTATAATTCCGACTACTTTGTGACTGCTGTCTACAAGCAAGGTGAATCAATGCCTTCCAATCACGCAAGTATCTCAAGCGTGACTGGTATCGGAGCAGACGGCCGCAGTGTAGTGGGTGGAGAAGGCGAAATCCTTATTACCGGTCTTGACAAAGATGACGTGAAGGTATACACAGTAGATGGAAAGTGCATAGCAGCTTTCATCGCTGACGGCACCGAAAAGAGTGTAAAAGCTGACAAGGGCCACTATGTGGTGAAAGTCGGCAGAAGCGCAGCAAAGGTTATCGTACGCTGATGAAATTTTAAGAGCTAATTATCGTAATACATAAACATAGCGACGGCACCGACTGAAAAATAGTAGTCGGTGCCGTCGCTATGTTTATGGGGTACAAATGTCAGTCTTCGATATCGACGTCAAAATCGTCACCGAACGGATCATCACTGTCGTCACGTGTGGTATCGCCAAAATCGGCATCATCAGGCATATCGTCAGTTGAATCATCGTCTTCACTATCGCTGCGAACAGTAGTCTTTTCGACAAACGAGTTGGGACGTGATGTACGAGCTGCTTCGCGTTCTGCGTCAAGTTTGCTGATGATTTTCTCCTTGAGTTCTTCGGCAAGTTCAGGATTCTCAGCTATGACACGTTTAACAGCGTCACGACCTTGGCCGAGCTTATTACCGTTATACGAGAACCATGCACCAGACTTCTTGACAATGTCGTGCTCTACAGCCAGGTCAATAATTTCGCCTGCCTGCGAGATACCCTCACCAAAAAGAATTTCAAATTCAGCCTTCATGAATGGAGGTGCAACTTTGTTCTTGACTACCTTAACTTTGGCTACACGTCCTATCGAAACATCGCCGTCCTTGATAAATGAAGAAGGACGTATCTCGATACGTACTGACGAGTAGAACTTAAGAGCGTTACCGCCAGTAGTTGTTTCAGGATTACCAAACATCACACCTATCTTCTCACGTATCTGGTTGATGAAAATACAGCAGGTACGTGTACGGGAAATACTACCTGTAAGCTTACGCATAGCCTGTGACATAAGACGTGCATGCAGACCTACGTTCTTATCACCCATCTCACCCTCTATCTCAGCTTTAGGAGTCAGAGCAGCCACTGAGTCAATTACGAGCACGTCTATCGCACCCGAATTGATGAGCTGTTCGGCAATGTCAAGAGCCTGTTCACCATTATCAGGCTGGGCTATATACAAATTGTTTACATCAACACCAAGCTTCTCGGCATAGAAACGGTCGAAAGCATGTTCAGCATCAATAATGGCGCATATACCACCTTTCTTTTGAGCCTCAGCTATGACATGTATGGCCAAGGTGGTCTTACCCGATGATTCGGGACCGTATATCTCGGTGATACGGCCACGGGGCACACCACCTACGCCCAGAGCGTAGTCAAGTCCTATAGAGCCAGTCGAGATTGTCTCTATATCCTGCACAGCATCGTCGCCAAGACGCATCACTGTACCCGAACCGAAGTCCTTCTCCAGATGGGCCATAGTCATGCTCAGAGCCTTGCGCTTCTCCTCTATGTCGTTTATACGGCCGCCTGTAGGCTTGGCTGTGGTTTTCTTCTTTGCCATGTCTATAATATTTTAGTTTTATTATTATCACTTAGAATGTCAGAATAATGGGTTAATCTTCCCATATTTTGACATTGCAAAGATACAAAATAAACACTCTGATTCCTAATTTTCAAGCGATTAATAAACTTAATAATTCTTAACATTCAACCTTTCACTGCCAATATATTGCAGTATAATCACGCTATCTTCCTCACCTACTATACGAAACAAGGAGTGCTCCTAAATCACGGAACACTCCCTGTAATGAGTAAAATCTGTCGGTTTATTTTATATGCCGATTAAAGATTTTTCTGAAGTTCTATCAGATTGCGCTAAGGTTGAAGTTAGCAAACTCCATATCCTTCTGTGCACGGCTCTTAAGACTCGGATCAAGAGATATAGCCTTGCTGAGGTTAGAAGTTACCTGAGCCTGATTGTTGGTACGGGCTGCTACGATAGCCATCAGATAGTAAGTTGTGGCATTAGGATTGGCAACGGCAGCAAGAGTGTTCTGAGCTTTTGAATAGTCCTTAGCCAGAATCTGACCAAGAGCGGCATTGTTGCTCTTAGTATTGCCAAAAGCGTTGTTAGCTTTGGCAACCTCACCCTGAGTCAGGTAATAAACGCCAAGAGCATCGCTGGCCTCAGGCACACCTGCAGCAGCACCGATAAGCTCGTTAGCCTTACGGTAGTCACCGTTAAGCAGAGAGATAAGACCAAGGTTCATATCCACTTCCTTGCTGTTGGGAGCCAGACGAGAAGCCTTCTCAAAGTCAGCCTTAGCAGCGGTATAATCGCCAGCCTCGTACTCTGTCATACCGAGGTTATTGAAAGTACGGTAATCGTTAGGATAGATTTCCGAAGCTTTCTTGTACACCTGCATCTTGCGAGCATTATCATTAGTAAGCGTAGCAACATACAGTATCTCATCAACAGTGAGCTTAGAAGGATCAGTATCGAAGAGCTGAATCATTTCCTCATTACTCTTGCCGATAGTGTTGATTGAGGCCATGATACGTGAGTAACGTAACTGTGGCAGAATCTGGTCAGCCAGTTCGCTGAATACTGATGCGAGATTACGGATTTCACGTTCGCGCTCCTCAGGGTCTTTGTACATAGAGAGTACACCAAGGATAAGGTCCTTATCCTGTATATTGCTCTTCTGCACCAGCTTCTGGAAGCCTTCCCAATCTTCGGGAGTAAATGAAGAAGTCAGTTCGCCGAACTCAGTAATCTTATCTTTCTTCAGCTGATTTTCCATATAGTTGGTAGTCACAGTCTCACGACGCTCAGCAAGTTCGGTATTGAAAGCCAACGAACCGTCAGGCGAAGCATAAGAGTGGATTGTGATACCGGCTATTTCCTTATTAGGTGCTGCGTTAGCCTCAAGCAGCTCTTTGTTAAGGTCAATGTAATCACTGGCAGCTGTCTGAGCAGGACGTATCACTGCCTGATTGATGAGGAAGTGAATGTCAGCGCTGTACTGATCGTTGATAACACGCTGGAACTTATCTGGTGCTATGGCCGGAGTAATCGTAGCTGCACTTGCAAGCGTAGAAGTAGCTATGATACCGTTGCCAACCTTAACACGAGGCAGACCGTAAAGCTTACCATTCTGATCAACCTGGAAATCGAGGTAAAGGTCAGACTGCTCCATCTCAGGCTTATATTCTACGTTGAAAGGAATAGTAACGTTACCACCGTTCTTGTAACCTACTACCTGACCGTTAGCACGTACATTCTCACCCTGTATGGTGACAGGAGTACCTGCGGTCTCACCTCCCTGATACACAAGCACCGGAGTAGTTACGACTTTGGCATTCTTAACCATGAATTTGGCGGGCAGATTACCGGTAACAGTAGCCGGTACAGTAACACCTACCGTCTCAAGGGGAGTGGGATTGGTCGAGAAATAGTCGCTCTGAAACTGGCCCAGTTTCTTTGAGCAGCCTGTCATACCAACAGCAGCCACACCTAAGGCCAGAAAATACACTTTCTTGTTCATAACCTAATTGATTGTTTTATAATAAAATAATGCTATTACAACGTGCGTTCTGTTAAATACGGCGCTCCTTTTACTTCTCAGCTGGGCCCCGTACCCTGATACGGACGTGTAAAGTTAATGATAAATTGAAACATTAGCGTTATTTTTTAGCAAAATTTCACCTTTTTGACTTTATATACACCTCCTCTAACTGTCTCTATTAAACATTATATATCTTGTTATATTCCCCTATATCTATATCCAGGTTATATTTCCTTATATCCAATTTTCGGTATTATCAAAAGGTCTTTCTTCTAAAATTCCTATTTATCTATCCCTTCACCTACTCTTTTCATTCCTTACCTTTCGACTTTCAACCACTTAAAAATCATTGTACTAAATCCCTCCTCAAAAAAAGTGTAAAAAAAAACACTAAAATATTTGGCAGTTACTTAAAAAAGCCGTAACTTTGCATTCGCAAAACGGAACCAACACCGTCAAGCCATACAAAATCTGACTCCGTGGCTCAGTTGGTAGAGCAAATGACTCTTAATCATTGGGTCGTGGG
>CAYNUE010000014.1:0-52534 GCA_964400325.1 uncultured Sangeribacter sp.
CGACAACCAGGACTGGATGGACAACATCACCTCAGGTGACTACGAACGCTACTACGACGATATGTACAAGAACCGCTAAAAAGATTTTTCAAAGCCAAACAACTATTGTACATCTCAAAAAATATTGCTAACTTTGCAGCCGTTGTGAACAAACCCTCACAACATGGCCGGTCCGGTAGCTCAGCTGGATAGAGCAACAGCCTTCTAAGCTGTGGGTCTTGGGTTCGAATCCCAACCGGATCACTTCTGAGAAAGCGTAATTAACTGATACTTTAGTTAGTTACGCTTTCTTCTTTTCGTAATTTCCCTGACTTTTGTCCGACAGAATCAATCAAGAGCAATTTTAAACAAATACCGTTTCTAAAACTCTAATGATTAACGACTTCAACAAAAAGGTTATGATATGTCGCAAGTAAAGCTGCTAAAAGTTAATGTTAATCTCTGGAATAAATATAAAGTAATGTTTACGCCCCATGCAGATGTCAACATTATTGTTGGCATAAATGGTAGTGGTAAAACTACTCTACTCTCTGAAATAGAAAAGAGTCTTCACAAAAATCCAGAAAGGAGGACTTCATTTATTTACCTCCCATCAATTGACAATCTTTTACCAAGAGATAAGCGAAAAAAAGAATCAGCTCTTACGCAAGAACTGAACTTTTTTATTTATGATATTAAGGATGGACCGTCTCTTTTCTATTATAGAGTATCGGCCCTTGATGCTTCTGCTGCTTATAAATCAATAGTAGATAGGAGAGTCAGAACATTTTGTGATTCAGTGAATGCACTCTTTAAAGACACTGGAAAGACAATAATGATGGAGAATAATAAGTTTTTCATCAACACTAAAGAAGGAAAACTAACTCCAGCCGATTTATCTTCCGGTGAAAAACAAATTCTTCTCTTGCTGTTACGAATTTTCCTGTTAGATGAGAAAGATTCTGTAGTTTTGATTGATGAGCCAGAAAATTCTCTTGATATAAGTTGGCAGTACAAGTTGATAGATTTGTTTGTTAAGCTTAATTCGAATGCTCAATTCTTTATCACTACTCACTCCCCCAGTATCTTTGGAGACGGATGGGGAGATAAGATTATTTATATGGAAGATGTAACCACAAAGATTGATAAAACCGAATGAGCAGAATAGAGGATCAAGCTAACTACTACAAAAACTATCATTTACGATATAGAAATATCATCGCTGTGATACATCTGGAAGACGATGAAGACAAAAGATTTTGGTTGACAGAGTTACAAAATGTAAAGTCAGGAGAGTATCATTTTATCACTCAAAGTAAAAACAATGAGGGTAACGAATCAAAAGGATGTGAGCAATGTTTGAAATATCGAAACTATACTAATCGCCAATTCTTTATCTGCATAGATAGTGATCTAAGACTATTGCGTGGTGAAGAAGGCCTGATTCCGGAGAAATATATTGCGCAGACGTACGCTTATTCATGGGAAAATCATTCTTGTGAAGCAGCTCATCTTGAAGATAGATTTAGGGCAAAGGTCCCAGATAGTGAATTTAGTTTTGTGTATTTCCTAAAAGAACTATCCCAAATTGTTTACAAGCCTCTTTTATATCTCGTTTATTATCAGACTCCAGAACTCAATCAGCAATGGAATGTAACCAAATTTAATAAATGTATTCCTGCACAATTGAAACGAATGGAACTTGTGAACAATGGACTACTGTATTTGCAAAAAGTTAGGCAACTTTTTGAGGTAGAATTAGCTTCTCTAAGCTTGCCTGATAATTACGCTATTGATGGTTTAACTCCTGAAAATGCCTATCTGCGTATACATGGTCATAGACTATATGATTTAATATTGAACATTGGCACAATGTTATGTAAAGGAAAGAAAATAGCTTTTAAGTCAGAAGTATTGGATAATGAATTTCCAGTTTCCGGATATTCGGAAATTGAAAATGTACAATCTGACCTAAGTACTATTTTACATGTATAAGTAGATGCAGATACCACCATCTTAACTAATTAAAGCTACATTATAAGAACTACAAGTTAGAAAACTTGAATGTATTTCCATTACGTCTCCAATAATCTATATACCCTCCATAGAAAAGAACAATGAACATTGTTGGACTAAGATATGTTTAAAAATCATCATTTATTTAATTCCACTATGCTATGAAAAAGACCCTTATTCTCCTTAGCCTCATTTTCGCCACAATGGTGGCTCATGCAGACATCAGGGAAAGCTTGAAGTCGCTATTGCGCAATCACGCTCAAACCCATCAGACAACCTCAGCAAATAAATCTGAACCTTTGAATTTGAGCCAGCAAAAACAGGACTCAATAGTCAAGTCAATCACAAGTCTATACTCTAACGGTAAGATATCTGCCGATAGTGTCGTCAGCCTCGCATTGTATCATAAGACAGGGAGCCCGGAGATTACGGAACGATGCCTCAAGTCAATCGCTTCAGAAAACAATCTTAGAAGTATCACTGAACTTGGAGCCCTATATGCTCTTACTCCACAATTCAGCAAAAAAGCCTCCGATGGCGTGAAGTTGCTCCAAGCTGCTGCAAATGCCGGTGACAATAATGCCAACGCCTATCTTGGAGTATACTACTACAACCATAACGACTTTAAGAAGGCAAAGGCATATTTAGACAAATGCCATCCAATGAATCTTGGAATCGGAAATACTGCATTGGGAGGAATATATCTTCAGGGTAAGGGAGTAAAAACTGATGTGGCTAAGGCAAGAGAGTATTTCCATCAAGCAGCTCTTCAAGGATACCCACGCGGAGCAAGTCTTTACGGACATAATCTCCGTGCGAGTGGAGGTGGACCAATCAACTATCCAGAAGCATTCTTCTGGCTCTATATAGCAGGCGACCTCGGCGATGATACTGCACGCGCTACTCTCGGACGTCAACTGAATGGCGAAAGCTTTGGTGAAGGAGAAGCTGCGGAAGATGGAGAACTTGCTCTTTACTGGATATCAACTGTAAACAGCATGCAGAATATGAAGAATGAACCGATATATAAAGACGGCTTTCTGCCTGGGCTTAAATCGAAGGAAGCAGCTGCCGAAAATGGCGACGATTGGGCACGCTTCTATCTCGGGAGCATGAACTTCAATGGTGACTATCTAAATCAGAATTATTCGCAAGCTATCCGTTACTATGAGCCTATAGCACACAACGGTAAACTACCAAATACAGTGCTTGCTCTTGTAAATTCAAGACTTGCCTATATGTATAAATTAGGTAAGGGCACAAAAGCTGATGCTGCCAAAGCAGCCCGTTACGCAAAAGCAGCAGCTCGCTATGGAAGCATCGGAGGATACAAAATGGCGGAACACGTCAATTGAACAGAAGAGTAGCTCTTAAAAATTATATCTTAATTTTTAAGAGCTACTCTAAAGCAAGGTAAAATCCAATTACAAGAATAATTACGCCTATCACTAAAATTATAACAGACAGTCGTAGGAGACATTTCATACTTCTTGGCAGTTTCAAGGGTGGACCTATAAATTTACGAGGAAGCATAATATCGGGAAATTTCCATCCTTGGATTCTGCATCCTATAATAGCCGCTATCAAGGCTAAAATGATTGCTACAAGGATAATGCCTAAACCTCCATATAAGAAAATATTAGCCATAATTTACTCTCTTTTATTTAATGAAGATGTTTAAACTTTTACAGGAAAAACTATTATAAAAACAAATGGTCAACAGTAAAGTTTATCTTACAGTAGACCAACCACATAATGAATAAAATTCAAAAAAAGAATTTATAATAGAAGCGGGAATGTCAATTAATTGACATTCCCGCTCTTCACAACGTATATATTACGGTTAATGGTGCTTTCAAAGCAATTATTAGATAATCACTTTCTTAGCCTGATTACCTACCTTGATGATATAGCAGCCGGTAGTAGGAAGCATGATAATGTTTTCACCCTCTGTGCATCTTATGCTCACTATTTTACAACCGTCTACAGTATAAATATCTGCTATCTGAGCAATTGGAGTATTAACTACAATACCACCATCTATAATACCTATATTTACTTCACCAATGGAAGCATCATCTATTCCAGTAAGACTATCTGCAATGACTATATTTGAACTTGAAGACACCGCTTCACGAGTGTAGTCTTTACGATAAGCTATGACATCATAAGCTCTCTTATGCCCATTCTCAAACTTCGGTATTTCAATCTTCAGTTCATTCACATCAGAAGAGGCCTTCTGACTATAAACTGTCCTTAAGATATAATCCTCTTTGTTAATATTTTGAGATATTTTAAGATTTCTTATAAAGAATGGTTGACCATCTGTTGAAAATATGGCAATTTTATCATGATTAATGCCGCCTCCAATATTCATTGTTATATCGTGCCAACCATCTGTAGTAAACATCTCCGACTCCATAAGACTGTTCTCACCTCCGACCGTGATACTCGACCATTCACAGCCCCAGACTTCTGCAGTAACTGTGTATATACCTTGGTTATTAGCAAGATGAAGTTCAGGAGAAAGAATGCCATACATACCAGGCATAAAAGAGCCTTTACAACCTATGGCACCATCTATAGCAGTATTGCCAAAGCCAATCCAACCTTCACCCAAATACTCGCTTAAATCAGTGTATTCGTAATTATTTCCCAAGGCTACAGGATCATAATAGTCATCTGTTCCGACAACTACATTATCTAATGAAGCACTGTGGTAAACATAGTCAGCCATATACTCCTGCGCTACGACACAATCAAAAGCAGTTACCAAATATTCATAGGCTTTGCTGACAGATTGCCAATTAGCCACAAAACCCTCTGAATCTGCAGCTACTGATTCCAATGCTATTGGTCTGCCAATGCCGTAAGGTTCATATATCATTTCGTCAGAAACTGCTCCACCTCTATTAATTTTTATACCCACAAAATAATTCTTACTCATGTCAAGACCAGTGTAAGTTATACAAGAGTCATTGACAGAATCATTTTCCTTTATGCAGATAATATCTGTTTCCGGTGTAGTTTCAAAGTGTACGTTGTCAATAAGCATCATTGAACCATAGTTGGCAGACTCACACCGTATACGAATCTTACTGTACAAACCTCTGAAAGCAGGGATAGTAGGATCATACATATCTGGGCCATTATCCTCCCATTTACCAAGATTAAGAGTGCTTCTTTCCATATCCGCCTGCCCATTTGTAGAATAGGAAAGTATATTAACCCAATTATTACCATTCCAACCTAAAAGCTGAATCTGAGAACCCCAAGCCTTCTCATTATCACCTTTCATGTTGACAACATCGAACGAAAGTTCTGTAAATCTACCTCCGTTAGAAGGCAACTCCAAAATCTCTTCGTGATGACCGAATGCAAACAGCTTTTTGCCATCTACCTCAACCAAAGGGGGATGATTTGAATATGTCTTAACCACATTCCAACCTTCAATAGCTGCTGGTAACATTCCATTCTCATCTACGCTCCAAGCTGAAAAGTCTTTATCGGTCACAACAATTTCCTCTCCCTTTTCAACTTCCTCATATAGACTTATCAGATAATCCTTGTCATCACCTGACCAACTTACGGTGAACCCATCGCTTGTAAAATCTTGGGCAAATGCGTCTGTAAGTGCAGGGATATAGGTTTTATTGCTCTCTACTTTCAAATTGTCAACAACAATACCATGTTTATCATCTCTGAAGTATAATGTGTTGATCTGCACAAACACATCTTCATAGCCAGGGTTATAGAAATAAAACTCATAATCCTGCCAGCCATCAACATCAAATTGACGAATTGACATTTCCTTGTCTACTACACGAGGATTCTCAATACCGCCACGGCACACCATCACTTTCGCTGTGCCTATCTCGTCTAAACTTTTCAGACGCACAGAAACTTTTATAAGTCCCGGCATATTACATGCAGGAGTATTTATAAACCCTCCATAACTGGGAAAGTCTATTGCACATGCTCCTCCAGCCTGATAGAGTCCAAAACCTGTCCACTCTCCTTCTGACGTAAGGAATTCGTCCGGAATAATATATTCTTCACTTGCAAGCTGTTCGTCATCATGCTCATCTGAAGTACCCAAAGCCATATTAGAAAAATCTTCTTCCAATATCAACTCCCAGCCAGTCTCAGGCACTTTATATATACCTGTAGGATTTTCTTGACTCTGTTCAGACTGCACGGGGATATAATGTGCTATTGACATTGCTGATGCAAATCCGGTTGCCATTATGCCACTTGCAAGTAGCATAGTAGGTACCAATGCTTGAGTTAGTAAATTTTTAGTAGTCACGTTTCAATCGTATTAAGTTATTAAACACGGGGCAAATTTATAGACATTTTAAATAATAGAGCACCAAATAACTATGGAGATATGACTCAATTGCTCAAAAAGCTCTCTAATTCTCCTATTGGCTGAATTAAAGCGTATTTCACTTGACCAATTTCACGATAAGGCAATTGACCTGAGAGATAGAAATATTGAGTTAAATATGTATAGTGAATTGAGTATATAAGGAAAAGTATTATCTTTGCACAGCAATACATAGCTCACTCAAACAAATGAAACAGTAATGAACAAGTATATATTAATAATAGTTGCAATTATCGCTCTATATGTGTCTTCCTGTTCCAACCATTCTGATAAAATGGAAGATTGGATGTACTGGTCGCATGACAACGAGGCTCCGGAAAATATAAAATACGATTATATGCTTGACGTAGTTTCCAAGATATATCTGGAAGTGAATCACAAAGGTGGAGCTATTACTCTAATATGCAACAACTATGATAATCTTGAGCTAATAGGTATTGATGGGTCCAACGCTTATGATTGTGGGTGGGGAATATTCACCATTGAAGGACGTCAGGTCAAATGTCACTTTCCCAAAGAGACTTCCAGCAAAGAAACGGTATCAGACCAAATCACAATTTCAGCGAAGAATGGTAAAGAAGTTGTGAATACTATTTTATATGTTAAGAGATTTTTCGATGACTCTTTGTCTGGTTCAGACACAGAGGAATTAGCAGATAAGTATAAGTTCAAGCTCGTACAGTCGGGATTCACACCCTTTATGTATGACGACTTCGGCACTCCTGCCCCTTTTGATAATATATCCTATCAAATAACTGATTACCAAGGACGTTATCAAGTGTTCGGCTTCCCTGAATTTACGCAATATTATGACTCTATAGTATGGTGTGCTGATGGATTTCCGAATACTCTAAGAGTATACGAGCGCTACAATATGGCAACTTCAACAGAAGAGCATTTCTCCTCTCAATGGAGCACCCATTTTTTCACTAATGCAGACGTAAAGAGTCAGCTGAAAGGGTATCGTGAAGGCAATGTCGTTTATTCGACATCTTTGACTACACATCTTTATGAACGGGATTTTCTCTGTTATGACTGGATTGAAGGCAGTGTGGTGATTGCTAATCCAAGCCACAATGGGATATATTGTCTCCTTGATAAAAGATATGAATATCAAGCTGCTCACACCCAAGAAATAAATGGCACGAGATATGCACACATAAATGTATGGTGCCAAGACGAGGTGTCAGAGGCACAGTTACTTGCTCATAAACAGGAAGCATTAATAAAACTGATGAATGATAACATCGGCCCAGCACAAAGCACTGCTGGAAAAACTGAATCATTTAAATGCTTACCGGCCGAAGGTGTTGAAGCAGTTAAATTTTGGGAAAACAAGACTACCCGTATCCTACTTTTACACAAACTTGCAGATGAAGATTATGGCTTTGAAAATTATTACCTTCATTTTGAAGCAAAATGAGATAAAAATTCAAAAAGTCCCACTGAAAAAAATTCAAAATTAAATTTAAAAGTAGTCTAACAAAGACAACGAGTTAACACTGAAAAAAGGTGGGGTAATGAAAGCAGCCAGTTAGCATATAGAAACACTTTATACAGTGTTTTATAGCAGGTTTTGGATAAAAAAAGATTCAGGATTTGATAGATGTATTATTTTTGCTAATTTTGCAGATTGAAAAGTACTCATATCCCTTCGGTGCGGCAACGTCCGGGGGCCATATTACTAACCCCCTACCCTAACTCCAATATACTCCTACCATGTCGATCTGGATACTAAACGCATTGGCAGTATTTGCCATTAGCCTGGTAATCACCGGCTTTATTATACCGCAGATATTGCTGATTGCCTTCCGTAAGCAACTCTTCGACGTACCTGACGAACGCAAGATACACCAAGGCGCAGTACCACGTCTTGGAGGTATAGCTTTTATGCCAAGCATAATTTTGTCTATATCTTTCCTTGCAGGCTGTTATATTCTGAATGGCAACGGTGAGGTTATTAATTCATTCCTTATCAATAAGTTGCCAGAAGCCTTTGGACTATGTTCACTGCTTATAATGTACCTTGTAGGTATCGCAGACGACCTTGTGGGAGTAAAATATCGTGCAAAATTTGCTGCCCAGATACTCTCAGCAATATTTATTATTGCTGCCGGTATATATGTTTCAAATTTGCACGGATTATTTTGGATAGGAACTTTTCCAACAGCGATAGCCGTACTTTTTACAATCCTGTTGATAGTGTTTATTACTAACGCTATCAATCTAATAGATGGTATTGATGGTCTTGCCTCCGGATTGTCCTCAATAGCCTGCTTATTTTATGGCTATTTTTTCATTCAAGCCGGAGATTATTTTTTCTCTTTGGTAGCTTTAGCTACTTTGGGGGCTTTAGTACCATTTTTCGGTTATAATGTTTTCGGTAATGCAGCCAAACACAAGAAAATATTTATGGGAGATACCGGGGCACTCACTATAGGTCTGTTACTTTCGATAATGTCTATACGTCTGTGTAATCTTCCAGCTACTGTTTCGTTACCAGGGAATCTACTTGTCCTGGCCTTTGCACCACTGATGATTCCATGTCTTGATGTGCTGCGAGTTTATTTCAGACGTCTGCGTAATCATCGTAATCCATTCTTACCCGACAAGACACATATTCATCATAAATTCCTGGCTTTGGGTATGCGTCAACGTTATGCTATGATTACTATACTTAGTATCTCATTTCTCTTTACTCTTGCCAATGTCTTACTTTCTGAGGTAATGAATGTCACGATACTTTTCATACTTGATTTGGCTATATGGGTACTTGGAAATGTCTGGTTAACACAAGCTATAAAGCATCGTGAAAAGGCACACAGCAATGCCTAAGGAATAAAGGCTGTTACAAAAATCATAATTCAACATAAAACGAAAACCTAACAAGTTTTTCCTGATATCAGTTATTGAACCGATGAGACTTAAACATTTATTATTCTCTCTGTTTATGACCTGCGCTCTTATGGCTTCGGCCATGACTGACCAGGAGGTTATAAACTACATTAAGTCAGCTATGGCTGCCGGTAAGTCTGAGCAGCAGATTGGCAAGGAACTCCTTGCAAGAGGAGTTACCCCAGAGCAAGCTGAGCGCATCAAAGCACAGGTAGAAGGACAAAATCTAAATGAAACATCACCTGTAAACCAAAGCGTACGAGCAGCAAACGCCGAGCGACGCCATGATGCCACAGACGATGTGGCTGTCGAGTCGGTAGACATAGTACAGACACAACTTGAAACAGGTCTTGACGGCCAACCAGCAGCCCGTCTTGTGTACGGTCACAAAGTATTTAACTCACGTGCTCTTACCTTTGAACCCAGTGATAATTTAGCTACGCCACAGAATTACCGTCTTGGGCCAGGCGATGAAGTTATCATTGACTTGTGGGGTGCCTCGGAAGACCATTTACGTCAGACCATATCACCCGAAGGTAGCATAATGATTTCGCAGATAGGGCCTGTTTACCTTAATGGTCTTACTATAAGCGATGCAAATAAACACATAAAGAGTCTGTTCTCGCGTAAGTATGCAGGTATGGCTGACGCTGAAACTGATATTCAGGTAACACTGGGTCAGATACGTACCATACAGGTTGACATACTTGGTGAAGTTGCAACTCCTGGTACATTCCGTATGTCTCCTTTCTCGTCAGTATTCCATGCACTTTACCGTGCTGGTGGTATTAACGATATAGGCTCACTGCGTAACATACAGGTACTCCGTAATGGTAAAAAGATAGCCGGTGTCGATATCTATGACTATCTTTTCAACGGTAAGACTTCGGGTAATATCCGTCTTCAGGAAGGTGATGTCATCATCGTGCCTCCTTACGACCAACTTGTAAATATCGACGGCAATGTAAAACGTCCGATGTATTACGAAATCAAACCTGGTGAAACAATAGCCGACCTGCTCAGCTTTGCTGGTGGATTTACAGGTGATGCTTATAATGGCATGGTACGTCTGTCGCGTCAGGCCGGTACAGAGAACGAACTATTTAATATCGAACGTGCTGAATTTAATTCATATCGTTTGCAAGACGGCGACGTACTGACTATCGGTACCATCCTCGACCGTTACTCAAATCGTGTTGAAGTCAAAGGTTCAGTATACCGCCCAGGTATATTCGCTATAGATCGTGAACTCTCGACTGTAGGAGACCTTGTACGTAAAGCCGATGGACTGACCGATGATGCCTACACAGACCGTGTATTGCTATATCGTGAAGGACCTGATTTGCAACTTGAGATAATAGCGCTTGATCTTGATGGTATCATCAACGGTCGTGTGCCCGATGTTGAGCTCAAACGTAACGATATGTTGGTAATATCAAGCATACATGAGCTTCAAGAACGTGGCACAGTTCAGATATATGGTCAAGTGGCTCAACCTGGCACATATCCCTATGCCGATAACCTCACACTCGAAGACCTTATTTTCCAAGCTGGTGGTCTGTTAAAAGGTGCCTCAACAGCCAGAGTAGACATTTCACGTCGTATCATGAACTCGTCTTCTACAGAACAGACACAACAGCTTGCCGAACTCTTTACAGTATCTATCGAAAACGGTTTAGCAGTAGGCAAGCAACAAGGCTTTAAACTTGACCCGTTCGACCGTGTTGAAGTACGCACTTCTCCGGGTTATAGTGCACAAGAATCAGTTACAGTAGGCGGTGAGATACTTTTTGGTGGCAGTTACGTACTTGAAAAGCGTAATGAACGTATCTCAGATATTATCAATCGTGCCGGTGGTCTGTTAGACGGTGCGTATGTCAAGGGAGCACATCTGCAGCGTCGTCTTACTGATGACGAATACACAGCCCGACGTGAAACTTTACGTATGGCTATGGCAAACAGCTCAAATGTAGGTGACTCTATCGCACTTAGTAAGATAGATGTAGCCCCAACCTACAATGTCGGCATTAATCTTGAGAAAGCTCTCGCTAATCCCGGCACAGTATATGATATGGTGCTTCAGCCTGGCGACAATCTCTTTATACCTCAAGAACAGAGTGTAGTACGTGTTATGGGTGATGTAATGTTCCCCAATGCTGTAGTTTACGAACCAGATAAAAAACTTAAATACTATATTCAACAGGCAGGTGGATATGGCCAAACTGCTAAAAAGAATAAGGCATTTATCATCTACCTTAATGGTACAGTGGCTGAAGCCAAGCGTAACACTCCTATTGAACCAGGTTGTCAGATAATTGTGCCCAGTAAGCCCCAACGTGAAAATACTAACTGGACCAAAATATTGACATTGGCAACCAGTTTCTCATCGGTAGCAGCTTTAGCAGCCACCATTACCAATATCTTCAAAAGATAAGCTGATTCATTATGGATGATCAACTCATAAAACATACCGATCACGACGGTGAAGAGAAAGAGATAGACCTTCTCGAACTGGCTGAGAAACTGTGGAAACAGCGTAAAAAGCTCATTATATGGGGCTGTATTGGAGCCGTCGTAGGCTTGATAGTGGCTTTCAGTATACCACGAGAATATTCCTCACAGGTCAAATTAGCTCCTGAACTTAATGATGCCAAGTCAAGCAGTGGTCTGGGAGCCTTAGCTTCAATGGCAGGTCTCAGCGGAGGTGCTTCAGCAGGTATGGATGCAGTTTATCCTCAGCTTTACCCTGATGTAGTGAGCAGTATCCCCTTCATGACAAGTCTTTTTGATGTCACCGTACACACCAAACCCGATAAAGAAGGTAAAAGTCAAACAATGACAGTAGCCCAATTTATGGAGGAAGAGACTTCTTCTCCGTGGTGGAGTACCGTTATGGGACTGCCTTTCAAACTTATCGGTATGCTTAAAAGTGAAGAACCGGAAGACCCCAACCATAAACTTAATCCCTTTCAACTTACGAAAAATGAAAGTGATATGGTTGAAGCACTTTCAAAACGTGTTACGGCTTCAGTTGACGCAAAAACAAGTGTTGTAACAATAAGCGTACAGATGCAAGACCCGGTGGTATCTGCCCTTCTTGCTGACACAGTAGTGGCACGTCTGCAGAATTATATCACTGACTATCGTACTAACAAGTCACGTCAGGACCTTAAGTATGCAGAAACCCTTAACGAAGAGGCACAGGCTAATTACTATAAAGCTCAGCAACGTTTGGCCAACTATCTGGACCGTCACCAAGGGCTGGCATTTAAATCTGGTCAGATAGAACGTGAACGTCTTGAGAATGAAACATCATTAGCATTCAGTCTTTATAACCAGACTGCACAGCAAGTACAGAAAGCACAAGCCAAAGTACAGGAAACTACACCAGTATATGCTGTCGTATCGCCGGCAACAGTGCCTATCAAACCTTCAGCACCACGTAAGGTGCTTATACTTGTAGGTTTCGTATTTTTGGCAATAGTAGCCTGCGCAGGCTGGATACTCTTCCTTGAGCCTACTCTTAACGCTTATAAAGCACGTAAGATAACGGAAAATTAATTTCATGCGCCGTTTACTCACTATACCGGCGCTTCTCGCTCTTATCTGCACTCTAACGCCATACTCTACTGATGCACAGGGCATCACTGATATACTGTCGCTCATAGCACGCGGAGATACAGCGTCTATGAGCGACAGTGTTGTGAAACGCAACGCGGGAAGTGTCTTAAGTTTTATAATCAATGCTGAAACAGATGACAGTGATGCTGACATCGAAGCGTGGGATATAGCACGTGCTCTCGATGCCTGTGGAGAAGCATGGAACGATTCGTCATACCTACTCACAGGCGGTGCCTTAGGATTTATAAGTAAAGCCTATTCCACAAACGATTTCTATAAATCCGGAGCATGGGAACCACAGCAATTCGAGACAATAGAAAGCAGTGGGATAGCCCCTCAGGCAGTACTTGAATTTACAGGAGGTATACTGCGCAATGCTCCACGTTTCGGACGCCTAACCTCTGGTTTTGGTTTTAGGCCTCGTTTCGGACGTATGCATAAAGGTCTTGATTTTGCCATGGCCATAGGAGATACAGTTCATGTACCCTTAAGCGGTAAAGTGACACATGTAGGTACAGGTCGTGGCTATGGTACTTATGTTATCATCTCACATGGTGGCGGCCTTGAAACTCGTTATGCTCACCTACAGGCAAGTCTGGTACAGCCAGGTGATATAGTAAACTTAGGAGATGCCATAGCTCTCAGTGGAAATACAGGTAATTCTACTGGGCCGCATCTTCATTTCGAGACACGTTTCTATGGTACGGCAGTCGACCCACGTCAGGTTTTCACCTTCAGTGGATTCTAAATTCAAATAAGTAGCTTTAAAAATTAATGAACACATGGTATACTTAAGAAATATATATCGTTTAATTTTAAAAGCTACTTATACCTAAGAAATCATTTTAAGAGTATCTTAAATAAAAAGACTTTTCCATTATGGCTGACAACTATCTGGAACGAAAGATGGAAGATTTACACTCAGGACGTCTGAGTAACAGTACACGTACGAACAATAATACTTCAAAGCGAATACTGATTATCGGGGGAGCAAGCGGTATAGGCAAAGACCTAACACAGACATTTGTCAAAGCCGGCTGTCGTGTGGCAGTGTTTGATACCAATCGGGAAGAAGGAGAAAACATGGCGAAAGGAGGCAGTTTACGTTTTACCCCTATTGAGGCTAAAGATATCATGACGCTCGAACGCGCATGGCAGAATCTTCTGAAATCCTGGCATGATATAAATACAGTTATATTTACTTCTCCAATCTCAGAAATATACACTTTAGCACAGTGGTGGGCCACACGACGGACAACCCACCCCTCGCCAAGTCTACATAACAGCATAATGCTTTTGCTTTATCCTGTGCAGCGACCTACTGAGAGTCAGAACAATTCACTACATAAAGATAACGCTTCCTCCTGCACGACATCAACAGTCGGTCAGAAGGAAGCGAATACAATTATATCGGAAAAAGATATTGAATCTATCCTCTACTCTCTTTACAACATATTACACCCTCACCAAATAGAGATAAGAGCTATGGGATACACAGACAATACTGAAAGTCTGAGGCAAAACTGCCTATCTGTAGCAATACCGGGTATAAACAGCAATCGTACGATTACGTATTTAGGGCATTAAGCCACACCAAATGCAAAACGTATCGTTTCATCGTAATGCTCTCCGGGACGTAATTCCTGACTTGGGAAAGTAGGATTATGAGGAGCATCAGGCATACCTTGTGCCTCAATAGCCACACCGTCATAGTCAGCATAAGACTGTCCTGAACAATTGTTCGGACAACCAGCGAGCCAGTTACCAGTGTAAATCTGTACACCTGGTTGGGTTGTAGAAACCTTCAGCACACGACCACTACGGGGAGCCTTGAGTACCACTACATCTTCGGCAAGCACACCTTTGGCATAGTCATCTACTACCCAACAGGCATCATAACCCTTACCATACTCCAAGGCAGGGAATACTTCCTTTATATCACGACCCAACGTTTTAGCAACGGTAAAATCCATAGGCGTATCTACTACCGGTGCCATGTCACCAATAGGAATAAGGGTATTATCCGTAGGCAAATAACGTGAAGCACGCATGGTCATCTCATGATTGAGCACAGTGCCGGAATCAGCACCTTCAAGATTCCAATATGCATGATTGGTGAGATTTACTACAGTGGGTGCATCAGTATCAGCCTCAAGACGAAGAGTAAGCACATTATCTTCACTCCAAGTATAAGTAGCTGTAGCTGTTAAGGCACCGGGATAATGTTCCTCACCATTCTTAGCGTGATAAGTAAAACGTACACCGTCAGATAAAATTTCTGTCTCCCATATCTGGTTCTGAAAACCTTCAGGACCACCATGTAAAGCGTTAGGGCCATTATTGATAGCGAGCTGATATGTCGTACCATCAATCACAAGCTCACCTTTGGCTATACGATTAGCATAACGACCGGGAACTTTGCCCATACAAGGCCCATCAGCAATATAATCAGCGGGGTCGGCATAACGAAGAGCTACATTCTCGATATGGCCATCTTTGTCAGGTACACGTACTTCTACAATACCGGCTCCAAGAGAAGATAAAGTAACTGACGCTCCCTTATCATTGATGATAGAGACAAGAGTAATTTCACCGCGTGGCGAATCAATCTTCTGTGAAGTAATCTTCATGACAGTCAGATAAAATTACTCCTCGTAACGACGTGCGCCGTCAGATATTACAACATCGTATATGTTAGGCTCGTGGCCATACTTTTCATTAAAGCGAGCTTTTACTTCCTCCACAAACTTATCATGCAGGTCGTCCTTCACTAAGTTTATAGTGCAGCCACCAAAACCGCCTCCCATGATACGCGAACCTGTTACACCAAGATCCTTAGCTACATCATTAAGGAAGTCGAGCTCTTCACAGCTTACTTCATAATCTTTCGAAAGGCCACGGTGAGTTTCATACATCTTCTGTCCTACTGTCTCATAATCACCAGCAACAAGAGCATCACACACAGCCAATACGCGGTCTTTCTCCTCAAGCACAAACTTAGCGCGGAAATAGTCTTCAGCAGTTATATCGCTCTTAATGGCATTAAGTTGCTCCATAGTAGCGTCACGCAGTGTTTCTACACCTAAGCGCTTAGCTACACGCTCGCAGCTCTCACGACGACGGTTATAAGGAGAATCAGCTAATTCATGCTTTACACGGCTGTCAACCAACACCAATTTGTAGCCCTCAGGGTCAAAAGGATAATACTCATGTTCAAGCGAACGACAGTCAAGACGCATCAGATGACCCTTCTTACCGAATACTGAAGCAAACTGGTCCATAATACCACAGTTAACACCACAATAGTTGTGTTCTGTGCTCTGACCAATCTTAGCAAGCTCGAATTTATCAATAGAGTTGCCGTTAAAAAGATCATTGAGTGCAAAAGCAAAACAGCTTTCTAATGCTGCTGAACTACTGAGACCAGCACCAAGAGGCACATTGCCGGCAAACACAGTATCAAAAGGTTTTACTTGACCCCCACGCTTCAGAATCTCACGGCATACACCAAAGATATAACGTGCCCACGACTGTTGGGGAGCGTCCTCCTCATTTAGACCAAATTCGGCATAATCCTCAAGGTCAACTGAGTAAGCACGAATTTTATCAAGTCCATTAGGACGTATCTCAGCCATCATTATTTTATCAATGGCACCAGGGAATACGAAACCACCGTTGTAATCAGTGTGTTCACCGATAAGATTTATACGGCCGGCTGAAGCGTACAGTGTACCCGGTTCACCGAATTTCTCCTTGAAGATCTGCTGAATCTTCTCCTTCATGTCTTTTGTTGTCATGGTTATTTTAAGTTATATATTTAGATTGTAGGATTATTATTTCACATCAAGAGTCAGACGAGCGGGTTTAACTCCTTTAGCTTTAGCCTCAAAAGTAACAGTGCCAGGTTTATCACCAGCCTGTACAATAGCGGTAGCAGCACCACTGAAAAGATCAGTGACAGGCTCATGGAACAGGCGCAGACTTGTAGGATCACCGTTAGCAGCAGCACGGAATTTACCAGCGCCTTTCGCTGAGAATGATACTTCTCGCTCATCAGTAGGCACAATGTTACCATCTTTATCAGCTACTTGTACAGTAACATAAACCAAATCTTCACCATCAGCCGTAAGTGATGTACGATTAGGAGTAAGAACAAGATGATCAGGCTTACCAGCTGTACGCACTGTCTTCTCACCAGCTACTGAACCATCATTATTGTAGGCAATCACCTTAACTTCACCCGGTTCATAGACCACATCGTTCCACATCAGACGATAACGCTCCATATTTGAACCATCAGTCTTCTTCTCGCGTATACCTTGACTCTTACCGTTAATGAAAAGTTCAGCACAAGGAGAGTCAGTGTAGACGAATACCGGAGTCACCTCACCCTCACGACCTTCCCAATTCCAATGAGGTAAAATATGAAGGGTATGATCATCAGTATTCCACTTGGAACGATAGAGATAATAACGGTCTTTAGGCAATGAAGCCAAATCAATTATACCGAAATAAGAACTGTGTGAAGGCCAGGCATCAGTATCGTAAGGTGTAGGCTCACCAAGATAATCAAAACCAGTCCAGACAAACTGTCCCATGTTCCAATCGAGGTCATCATCGACTGCAAAATCGTCATCAGGTATGTTACTCCAATAGCAATATTCTGTATCATAACTGCTGCTCTGATTACCTTCACGCATGATGTTGTATCCAACCTCAACAGGGAAGAAATACTTACCACGTGATGATACAGTAGAAGCGGTCTCAGAGCCAAGCAACATATTCTGAGGTAGTTTATCTATAGCTTCCTTATAACGATTCACCTTATAATTGAACCCTGGAACATCAAGAGCGGCTGCAAAACCATTATTTATTACCGCATCAAATTGGTCCATACCGCAAGTTACCGGACGTGTCGGATCAAGACGGTGCATAAGGTCCTGAAGCATAGTAAGCTCTCCAAGACCATCAGGCCCCCATTGACTGGGCACTTCGTTACCGGTTGACCACATGACTACCGAAGGGTTATTACGGAAATTCTTTATCATGTTGGTAACATCACGTTCAGCCCATTCATCAAAAAGTGTACCGTAACCATTCTTGCACTTAGGACGGAAACCCCAGTCATCAAAAGGCTCAAGCATCATCATGAAGCCCATTTCGTCACATAAAGCCACAAGTTCCGGAGCGGGCATATTATGACTGGTACGTATGGCATCTACGCCCATATCCTTAAGTAATTCAAGCTGATGACGCAAAGCAGCTGTATTTATTGCTGCTCCTAGAGGACCAAGGTCATGATGATTGCACACACCTTTGAATTTACGTTTCTCACCATTAAGGAAAAATCCTTCACCGGCACGTATCTCCACTGAACGGATACCAAACCGAGTGTCATAGGTGTCCACAACCTTACCGTCAGTTATAACTTCGGTACGGGCAGTGTACAAAGAAGGAGTTTCCGGTGTCCACAGGTCAGGGTGATTTACACGGAAGTTCTGGTTATGAGCCACACCGGGATAGTATTTCCACGAATGAGTATCAGAGGCGATTTCCTTTCCGTCAGGAGCGGTGATAACAGTGCGCAGTGTTACCTCATCGCCTTTAGCGAGACCTTCGAGCTCTGTGCTCAGATGCACAGTAGCATACTCCTTGCTTACGTAGGGAGTAGTAAGAGTTGTACCCCATATAGGAACGTGAACAGCATCACGGTCTATAAGATGTACATTACGATAGAGACCAGCTCCAGGATACCAGCGCGAGGACTCAGGAAGGTTCTCAAGACTGACTTCGACAATGTTCTCTCCCGGCACAGCTACCCCGTCAAGAGGCGCTTCAAAAGAATTATAGCCGTACGGCCAGAATGCTACTTCTTTACCATTAACTTTAACACGTGCGCGACTCATGGCACCATCGAACAGCAACGACAGCGAACGTCCCTCGGTCTCAGGAATATCTATAGTAGTACGATACCAACCTTTACCTACGTAGGGCAAACCTCCGGTACGACCGGTTTTCCATGTAGCTTCAGTCTCACCATTCTGTTCGACAGTTACTTTCTGAAGGTCATAACTACGGTCAAACGGTCCATATATGGCCCAATCGTGAGGTATGGTAACATTATTCCAATTTATGCTGTCCTGTGAGAACTGCCACTGCTTTACAGTAGTCTCATTACGCTGGGCGGCTGCAGAAAGAGCCAGTGCGCCCAAGGCGATTACGGTGTATATCTTCATGTAGAGAAAATAGAAGTGAGTATAGTCTAAATATTTTTTGGGCGAGTACTTTCATGGTTCAGACTCTTAATAACAGAGAGTCTTTTTGAAAATTTCAAGCAAATATAACACAAAAAGTGGTCCAACGCAAATGTATTGGACCACTTTTAAGCATTTTTTTAGATATTGGAGTATTATTTACATTTTCTAAATACGTTTCCTCATTTTCAATCTCCTTGACCTCTATATCATATATTGATATTCTATTCTGTATCGGTACGGTTACGGTAATGCGGATGATGTTCAAGCAACTCACTACGCAGCCGACGAGTATCAAGATGAAGATAGATTTCAGTAGTAGCTATAGTCTCATGTCCGAGCAATTCCTGTATGGCACGCAGATTAGCGCCTCCTTCAAGGAGATGAGTTGCGAATGAATGACGTAACGTATGGGGAGAAACTTTCTTATGGACTCCGGCCAAGGCAGCTGCTTCACGTATTATATAGAAGACCATCACACGTGTCAACTGTGCCCCACGACGGTTAAGAAACACAATATCACTGGCGTCAGGCTTTATATCAAGCCATGAACGTTGTTCCATATATTCACGTATCAGACTTATTGAACGTGGAGATAAAGGCACAAGACGTTGTTTACTACCCTTACCATCAACAATGACATACCCATCATCAAGGCGCATACGCGAAATACGCAGGCCTACCAACTCTGACACACGCAGTCCACTACCATAAAGGGTTTCTATCATGGCAAGATTACGCAGTGTCTCTTCTTTATCACGTGGCAAAGCGTTACACATAGCATCGATTTCCGCTACCGAAAGCACTTCAGGCAGATGTTTATCAATCTGAGGTGTCTCAATAAGCTCCGAAGGGTCAGATTCTATATAATTCTCCATACGTAGGAATCTAAAGAAACTACGCATACCGGCTATTAGCCGCGCCTGACTACGCGCACCTACACCAAGATCACGCAGTGAACAGAGAAGTTCGTGCAGATGAGCTTCACGCACTCCGGTAAGGGCTAACCCTTTCTGTTCGATAAACTCAAACAGATGTCGTACATCGACACGATAACCGGCTACAGTATTGTCAGACATACCGCGTTCCAGAGTGAGATAGGCACAGAAATCACGTAGAAGCAAATCCTTGGGTTGTAGGTTTCTTATCATGATACGGATTACTTAAATAACTATTAGGAGAAATTTACAGCGTGTATTACTAAAGGCATATCCGCTCGACTTATAGCCAAAAGTGTGGAAAGGCCATAGAGAACAAGGCCATCAGTCATAACTTTACCGAGTTCTGTGGCAAGTTCTGCTCCAGCACCAAACACAAGTAACGAGTGCCCATGCGTGGAGAGATGACGTTTCATAGATTCCACTTCTTCGGGATTAGGATCATAAACTACCATAAGCTCACAATCTTCTATTTGTGAAACCAATTGGCATGGAGCGCCCTTAGTTACTGCAACAGTCATACATGGAGCTGAAGTGGGAGGTAACCATACAGAGTCCGGGCGCAGAGTAGCCACACATCTAAGCAGAAGACATGCCCGTCTAATAAAACGAGATTCTGCGGCCGCTCCCACATTAGACTCTAAAACCGCTCGCTCTATGTCATGATAACCATAATACCCATAGCGTGGATTAGGGCGTACCACGTCGCATACCAGACGATAGGCATACGGCGAGTGAACCCCGAAGCCTCGACTATGGCGCCAGCGATTGAGCCGCTTAATAAACCTACTCATCTGTTATTTACTGTTATTATTAATATTAATTTTACTATCGTTATTAATATTAACGGCTGGCTTTGTTTGACCTTTTGTATTTCCTTTGCGATTACGCCACCATATTCCTGTCCCAATCATGGCTAGGATACAAAGTGCATAAATTACAAATACTGATATAGCGGATATTGTGTTGGCTACTTTAAGGCTACGGGGATCAAAACGGAATTCTACTGTATGTTCGCCAGCAGGTAGTTGTAAAGCGCGCAATACGTAATTTACACGACCTATGGGCACCTCGGTACCATCTACGGTTGCAGTCCAGCCCCAAGGAAAGAATATCTCACTGAATACAGCCAAACCACCTTTAGCAGTACGAGCTTTATAAGTAAGACGATTAGGAGCGTATGTAGTTTCATATATGGTGTCACCAGGTTGTACGGTATGCGCTTCACCCAGTACACTTTGCCATTCACGTCCAGCCACAGCAGCATGTCCTGTATCAAGAGTATCAAGGGCAGCCATCTCAGCATTGGGTGAATCTACATATCCGATATTTTCTACCAACCACGCGTTACCTAAGGCATCAGGATTGACTTGATATTCATTACCGCTCATTATGTATTTTGCATTGAGCATATTTAGGACAGCAGTATTACCTTTCAATATCTGATTATTGATAAGGTCATTGTATCGTGTCAGCTTAGCAGCATGATAACCACCTATAGTCTTGTGGAAGTAAGATGAACGAGCCTCACCAAAACCACCAACATCCATAACACGGTAATTCATAGCCGTATCCTGAAGTATGGCACGGTCAGCGTCAGTCATAGCCATTACAGTTTCGTTAGATGCAGGCTCTATAAAACTGTCTGAATTAACATAGCGCTTATTAACTGTGAAAAGGTCGATTAGCACTACACCAGTCAGAGCACAGACGAAGAGAGCCTTATTGCGCAAAGCACCTTTTATATAGAGCATCACCACTAACGAGCCCATGAGTATATAGAAGAATGAACGCAATGCATCACTCTTTACTAACGACAGGCGTGTCTCGCGTACAGCGCGCCAGACATTAGCATAGGCAGGGTCAGACAAAATACCTATCTGAGCAAAATGGTCCCGCTCGTCAGCACTAAAAGTATTACCGAACATTTCTGGAGCCAACCAAGCTAAAAGACACAAACCAGCTGCTGTACCTGCTATAGCATAAAAAGTCGTGGCATAGCCTTTTGCACTCTTTGGGTCACTGATAAGCTGTACCAAAGCCATAGCAGCAAGAAGAGGCAACGTAAATTCAACTATCACCAGTATGCTGGCCACAGCACGGAAACGGTTGTAACCTGGGAAACTATCAATAAAAAAGTCAGTAAGAGCGGAGAAATTATGTCCCCATGCCAAAAGTATAGCCAATAAGCTGACAGCAAATAGAGCCCACTTCATAGGAGTGGCTATCGGGCCATGACAGATGAACATAGCCAACACAGCCAGTACAAGCACAAAAGCACCTACATATACAGGGCCGTTAGTCATAGGCTGATCACCAAAATACTGCGGCAGCTGACCTAATATCTGACGCTCCTGCATAGAAATATTTAGTTCGTCAGCTTTTTCAGTATCGGCAAGCGACAACAGACGGTTATTACCACCTTCAGGTTTTATGGTCGCACCACCTTTTACATTAGGGATAAGAAGGGTGAAAGTTTCGTCAAGGCCATAACTCCAGGCTGTGATAGCAGCACGATCCATACCGCCTGTATTACCCCCTACGGCATCAACGGTCAGCTCAGTAGCACGTCCACGCACTGTTTGTTTAGCATACTCATAAGTATTGTAAAGACTGGCTCCATTAACAGCCACAGCCAGCGCTCCGGCTGCAACACAGCAAGCGGTAGCAATTCCCCACCGAGCCAAACTTCCAGTACGTATAGATATGTATAGCCATGCCAGTACCATGGCGACAATAACAAACAGAAAGTAATAGCTCATCTGGGGATGATTACCCATAAGTTGTAAAGCCCCAAAAAGAGCCGCCAGAGCAGTTCCGGCAAGATATTTACCACGGTAACATAATACTATACCACCTATTGTAGGAGGTATATAAGAAAGGGTGACAAACTTCCATATATGTCCGGCACCTATTATAATGATAAAATAAGTTGAGAATCCCCACGCTACCGAAGCAAAGAGAGCTGTATACCATTTCATGTCCATGCATAGACACATAATGAAAAAGCCCAGCATCATAGCGAAGAGCAAATTGGCAGGAGATGGTAGCCAGAGTCGGTAAAGCGAGGCCACCCAGCCCAGCAGGTCTTCGGCCACATAAGAAGGAGCTATTTGAAAGTTAGGCATTCCCGAAAAAAGGGAATTAGTCCAGCGAGTAGTTTCACCGGTTGCTTCAGTAAAGGCTTTTCCTTCCTGACCGTTGGCAATGCCTTGCACCATATCGTGCTGTTGCAGTACATTACCCTCGATATCATCAGGAAAGAAAAATAAAATGGCCAACACTGCCAGCAGCAGCGCGGCCAGTACGGAATAAATGGTGCTTCGCTTCATAATGTATATGTCATTAAACGCACGATGCATAACATACTGCCACGGAATCTCCGCCGGCCGTATATCATGCATCATGTCTGGTGAGATATAAGTGTTATTTCGAGCCGGGTTTTGGCTTGACAAATATCTGGCGATTCATACTCTGCTCAAGTGATATGAGAGTTTCGGTCTCTGTCACACCGGGTATGTGTTGTATCCGATCATTGAGCAGCTCCATAAGATGCTGGTTGTCCTGTGCATATACTTTGATAAGCATAGAGTAAGGACCTGTGGTAAAGTGGCATTCTACTACTTCGGGTATTTTCTCAAGCTCACCGACTACCTCACGGTACATCGAACCCTTCTCAAGACGTACACCCACGTAGGTGCAGGTATTATAACCGAGGCTCTTGGGATTTACATTGTAACCCGAACCAGTAATTACCTTCATATCGATAAGACGCTGAATGCGTTGGTGTATAGCCGCACGCGATACGCCGCACTCTATAGCCACATCCTTTGAAGCAATACGTGCATTACGCATGATGATGTTCAGAATCTTCCTGTCAAGATTGTCAATTCTATCCATTGTGTTTTAGGTTGCAGATTTATACGGTTGTGCAAATTTATAGTGAATAGTTGGATTACACAACATCTCAATGTAAAAAAATGACATTATGTACATACTTTTTTATTATAAATTCCCTAAAGAAAGGTTATGACCTACCATATGAAATTTACTGGTCTAAAATATTCTGTAAAATACAGAGTTTAGGCAAATAAACTTTTTCATGCTTGGACATTGTCGCAGCGCGAACGAGCAAATGCAGCAGCAATAAAAGCTGTCAAAAGTCCAATTACTAAAAGGGGAATTAAGGCAATAAGTATGTCACCGCCTTCAACTGCTACTGGATAAGCATTAATAATCAAGGTATCTGGGTCGCCAGCCAGACGTATCAGACCGAAATGCTGTTGTATAAGGCATAATACTACTCCACCTACGATACCTGCAATACCTCCGGTAAGGGTAACGTATAGACTCTCCCACCAAAATACACGCCCTACCATACGACGGGACATCCCCATGGCACGCATAGCAGGCATAGCACTCTGTTTTTCAAGTACCAACATGGACATAGTACTTATCAGATTGAACGAAGCTATAAGCAATATGAAAATAAGCAAAAGAAACGACACCCATTTCTCTATAGCAATCATACGGAAGTTGACATCTTGCTGACGCATACGGTCAGTGACACGAAACTCAGGACCTAATTGTTCGGCAAGCCGATGTGCCACAGACGCGATGTTACTATCAGACTGCAGCTGTATCTCTATGGCCGACGCTTCGTTGTCATATTGAAATAAATCACGTGCAACATCAAGATCACAAATCACCACATTATCATCATAATCACTCTGATTAGCCTGAAATACTGCTGTTACAGTCAGCGAGTCGGCTACAAATGATTCTACAGGATTAGCCATATTAACACGTCCATGCCGTCGCGGAGCAAACAGTAACAGACTTTCTCCTATTCCATTAAGTGCAATCTGAGCAGCTACCCCTACTGCCACTACCCCTTCTGAAGAAGTGTGATTGACCGAGGCTGCAGGGTCATATACATCAGCTTTAGGGTCATATACATCTTCGGTACTATCAAATTCTGAAGAATCAATACTATTTTCTGTATTGTTTACTTCTATGAAACGCCCACCTGGATATAATATACTGTCAATAGCCGTGAGCCGCACATAATCAGCCGGTCTAACTCCTTTAAGTGTTACTGGCATTTCACGATTGGCATATATCACCAGCGCATTATCTGTAAGTGTAGGCGTAGCTATAACTATATCAGTATCAGTGGCCAATACATCGAGTAACGAATCAGTACAGGCCATAACCTTACCTTGACTCGGAGTGATTATAATATCAGGCATCAGATTACTATAACCTTGAGCCAACACATTACGAAAACCATTGAAAACCGAAAGGACACACACAATGGCGGCCGTGGCCACAGCCACGCCCGCCACCGAAACCGCAGCGATGGCGCTGACAGCACTATGCGATTTCCGAGCCCTTAGATAACGCCAAGCTATCCGGGCTCCTAAAAAATGATTCATTTCATTTAATCGGCCGAGGGTTCTTCCTGTGCAGGTGCAGAAGGCGAACTACCCAACAGACGGTCAATATTATCTATGTAATCGAGTGAGTCATCAAGATAGAAAGCCAAATCGGGGCACTTGCGCAACGTTTGACGCACTGCTTGAGCAAGTTCATAACGTACAGTCTTGCTCTGCTGCTTGATATTATTAAGAATCTGTTGTGATTTCTCCGGTGGGAAAATACTTAGATAGGCTTTGGCAATACTGAGATCGGGCGATACACGCACTGCACTTACCGATACAATCACGTTGTCCATAGCTGCTGTCTGACGACGGAATATCTCACTCAGCTCTTTCTGGAGCATACGTGCTATCTTTGCTTGACGTTTTCCTTCCATAATATTTTCTTATGTTTTTATAGTTACTGTTTTTCCAAATGGCAGCTGGTTGCCATCATCAACATTATAACCCTCCAGAGCCGCTTACTGTTCAGCCGTAGGGAGCTTACGGATTATAGTCAGTCCGTCGCGAAGCGGTATCATCACTTGTTCCACTCTTGTATCGGCAGTGACAAGAGCGTTAAAATCAAGGATAGCCTGTGTCTGGGCGGCATGTGCACCTGCTTCTACCACATGACCGTCCCAAAGAGTATTATCGGCTAATATATAGCCGCCCGGTACAATTTTCGGTAATACTGCCTCGTATGTTTGCGGATAGGTTCGTTTATCAGCATCAATAAAAGCCATATCAAACCAATCATCTTCAAATGTTTCTACCACCTGCAAAGCATCACCTATATGCAGGTGTATTTTATGACCATGTTCAGAACGGTCAAACCATGAGCGTATGAAATCCTCGAGTTCGTCATCAATCTCTACAGTATCCAGAGTGGCTCCTTCTTCAAGACCTTCAGCTATACAGAGAGCAGAATAACCTGAAAAAGTCCCCAGTTCGAGTACACGATGTGGGCGTATCATCTGAACCAGCATCTTCAGGAGACGGCCCTGCAAATGACCTGAACACATACGCCCGTTGACAAGACGTGTATTTGTAGCACGGTCAAGTTCCGCCAGGAGCTCAGGTTGAGGCGATGTATTAGCTTCTATATACGCTGTTAGCAAATCATGCGTACTCATAACTCTGAAGCAAGCAGATGCAGCACAGCTAATCGATAGCCGTCAAGACCTAATCCTGCAATGGTACCGCGACAGACGGCAGACATAACAGAATGATGACGAAATTCCTCGCGTGCAGCTATATTGCTAATATGAACTTCGACTACAGGTACAGGTATAGCCGATACGGCATCTCGCAGAGCTATGCTATAATGAGAATAAGCACCCGGATTGAATACAATACCGTTTACGGACGCATCAAAACCGAACCTTTGAATCGTATCGATAAGTTCCCCTTCACTGTTGCTTTGAAAGTAGCCAATTTCGACGCTGTCAGTAAGACGACGTAATTCACTTAAATAGTCTTCAAAACCACGCTCTCCGTATATTCCCGGTTCACGTCGACCCAATAGATTAAGATTCGGGCCATTTATAATTACAATCACAATAGTGTGTTGATTTAAATGAAATGAAAAAAGAGCGTCCGACAATTAACCGGACAGACACATACTGTCTAACGAAAAAGAGCAGCAGGAAACCGAAGTTTACACTGCTACTCTTCCTCTCTCCTCGGCGGTGCGGACGGGACTTGAACCCGCGACCCCATGCGTGACAGGCATGTATTCTAACCAGGCTGAACTACCGCACCAAGTGAGTCTATATCTCTTTGCTCTCGGGTCTCTTCCCGTTTGCGAGTGCAAAGTTATATACTTTTTCTGACACTGCAAAATATTAGACCATAAAAAATCATCTTCAACTGCATTTTTATAATAAAATATTGATAATCAATTATTTAAAATAATATAATTTCTCTTTAAGCTATTTATTCTATTTATTAAGGAGAAAGCCCTACTTTCTACTTTGTTCTCTACAATTTTATCTTCATTTTTCTATTTTTTTCATGATATACCTAATGTTTTTTTAGAATTAACATTAACTTTTTTCCTTAAACGAATGTTATAGTACTATATTCAGAAGAGTCGTTCATATTATCCGCTTAGCATGCCCTAATGTATTCCTAAGGACCGTTTATGTAGATTCTAAGGCAGTCTTCTGAAAGTAAAACGGATTTTTCAAAGTACACCTCTAAATGTTACAGACTATGAAAAAACGCTACTTAGTACTCTCATTAGGACTGCCCGGATTATTTACCGGTGGTCTGTGTGCCCAAGAAACACTCCCGGCCGACTCAATCGGCACAGCGAAACTTGAAATAAAGCGCATGGGAGCGGAGGAAGCAGCAATTCTTAAAAAGAACCGTCCAGTCGAAGCCGGTTCAATACCGATGCCAAAATTTGTTGTAAAGACTCCCAACAACAAATTCCTTATGACCATCGGTGGTATGATTAATCCTATTTTAGGTTTTGACATAGGCAATAATCTTTACAAACAGGACGATGCAGGTATAAGTTTTGTCACAGCTGCAATTCCTGTACCCGCTCAGAAGGGGAAAAAAGGTGATTTCTATATCAATCCTATCAATGGTGCTATCGATTTGCAGGTAGTCGGTCTGGCAGGAACGCCTAATGAAATTACCGGTTATGTAAAAATAGGTACTAACGGTATCAATAACAGTATCGTACTTCAGCGTGCCTACATATCTTACCGTAATTTCACCGCTGGTATGAAACTGACTCTTATGCAGGACGATTATGCATGCCAGCCTCCGACAATCGACCCAGAAGGACCGTCAGGATGCGTATCAGCCGTAGCTTACGAAATTTCTTATAAATCTCCTTCATACAATGGTTTCAGATACGCTGTCGGTATAGACATGCCTACTTATTATTCTTCCAAAGGATATTATCGTGGCAAAGATTATCCTCAGTTCGATGGCAAACAGGTAGCCGATTATGGCGATGCTGAACAACTTGTTCCCGATATTCCTGCATGGGTGGAATACTCATTCTCACAATGGAATCGTATCCGTCTGTCAGGTATGCTAAGAAATTTCGCTTATCGTGATTTACTGACCGACAAGACAAGACACTCTACAGGCTGGGGCCTGATGCTTTCAGGCAACCTTTCTCCTAATCCTAAATGGATTTTCTATTACCAGTTTGCGTATGGAAAAGGTATAGGTAATTATCTTCAGGACATAGCTGGTAAACCGCTCTCATTTATTCCCGACGATTCTGAACCCGGTAAAATGACACCTTCACCGATGATGGGTGCGAATGTCGGAGTAAGCTTTAATCCTACTTCCAAACTACAATTCAATGCGATGTTCTCGGAATCACGTATCTGGGACGTCAGAAATTATTGTAACGCACTTGATGAATCACAAAATTATCGCTACGCTCTCTACGGAGCCGTCAACTGTTTCTATAACATAACACCCTGGCTCCAGTGGGGTATTGAATATCTTTGGGGTCACCGACAGACTTGGAACATAGGTGGTGCACACGATAGCCGTATTCAGACGCAGCTTGCGTTCACATTCTGATTTAGGCACATTCCTTTAACTTAATGTTTAACTTATAAAATTATCCCCTATGTTGCGCATCAAGTCAGGCTACGGCACAAATACATTGCCACTATGGGCAGTATTCAACCTTTATGTAATATTTATATGCACCTCGATTCCAGGTCTTGCTATTTCTCCTATAATGGGTGATCTTACCAAGATATTTCCCGGCACTTCCGCTTTGGAATCGCAGTTTCTAACCATTGGCCCGAATTTCGCAGCCATTCCATTCGTATTTCTTGGCGGTTGGATAGGTACACGGTTCAACAATAATAAACTTACCACGTGGACATGTCTCTTCTTCGGCCTTTGCGGAGTCGCTTTCTTCTTCGTCAAAAGCATGATAATGTTGATAGTGCTCAGCTTCCTAATCGGTATCGCAGCTGGCATTTTAAGTCCACTTTCGTCAGCCTTCATTGCTGACCTCTTTAATGGTAAGCAGCGTACAGCACAGTATGGTTATACTTCAGCCACCCTTAATCTCGTACTGATGGGCTGTGTTATCGCTACCGGTTATCTGGCCAAAATCAATTGGCGTCTTCCTTTCTTGATTTATCTGCTTCCTTTTGTTCCTCTTTTCTTTGCAAAAGGATTTGGAAAATTTATCAAAGAGCCTTCTCAACTTCGTGCTGCTGACTCTACTACACAGAAAACTACCAAGGTACATTACAAGTTCTCAGAACAGGTCAACATGGGAATGCTTATACGGTATTGTGCCTACTACTTCTTTATCACACTCGTCATAGCAGCCATCAGTCTGTATATACCTTTCCGTTACACCAATTCCTCTACAGCCGGTGACCTTACCTCCGTACTGTTCTTCGGTATCATGGCTTCAGGTTATACTCTTAACTTCTGTCTGCGTGTACTAAAGAATAAGGTAGCCATTGTTGTTATCCTATGTATATTAGGAGGTTTCATACTGATGACTTTATGGAACAATGTTCTTGTTGTAGGTCTCGGTATTCTTATCGCAACTTATTTCTATGGTATAGCACAGCCTTATTATTACAACCGCCTCTCAGTAGCGTCAAGCCGTATAGCTCTGACCCTTACTTTGGCATGGTTCGCTTCTATGGACTCTATCGGTAACGTTGTTGCTCCATTCATCATCGACGGTATCGCAAAAATATTCCATAGCTCTACTCAGACACACCCAATCGTTGCATTCCGTATCTGTGTATGGATGTGCGTAGTTGCATCTGCAGCTGTGATCTTACGTAAGATTTATGTTAGCATCCGCAATCACCATGATGATAACGAAGGAAAGAAAGAAATTTCCAACGCTACCGCTCAAGTTACAGAAAAAACCGCAGACACCGCCGCTACAGTCATAAAGAGTTCAGATGCTACAGCTACTGTAAAAGGTGCCCAGACTGACAAATAAAACTTAAAATCTTTATTAATTGAGCCCAGTCTCTGAAAACTCGACATTTCCCGGGATAAGCTCTAAAACACACACTACAATGTATAAACCGAATTTTAAGAACACAGAACCCACCGAATTCGTCCTTGACGAGTTTACAAGAGGTTTCGCTCAATGTGTAGACAACAACTGGAACTACGCTGTCTACGCACAGAATCCCGGGGTAAGTATCTATCAGAACGAGTACAACGCCGGTTATGTACAGGGTAAGGTACAGACCAACCATGTCATTAAGGCTACTCGTAACAACACATGGCGCTGGTACGTGCTTGACGAAGGCCCAGGCGCAGACTCAGTTACACCTCCTCCCGGTGGTGTGGAGATTGCAACTAACGCACTTATAGAAAACTACAATTATCTTACTGATTGGGCAGAGAAGAATCAGGCTGATGCCAAGACTCAGTCTATCATCAGACTTATGTATCGTATGCTCGGTATCTATCATGGTGCTGCTGACAAAGAACCTCTGAAGAACGTAACATTTGAAGACCTCAAGTTAGCCAACATGAGTCCTGAGGATTCAGTAATGCACTCAGGTGATGAACCTCTGACATTTATCGACATCTATTTCATCAATGCTCAGATGGACCTTTGGGATGCTATTTCAAAGCCTCTTGGAGTTGCCTTCAACAAGGTAGCAAAGGATGACGAAGAGCATACGCTTAAAGACGGTTGCCATGATTTGAAACTCAAACCCGGACGTTGTTCAGGTTTCGTTAAGAAGATGGAAGACGGAGAAATTTTCTGGACCCATACTTCATGGTGTTGTCTTATGGCTCAGTCATGTGCTATGACATACGTTATCGGTACAGACTTCCTTACCCAGAACACCTTCTGCCCCGGTCAGTTTGGTTCTAATACTGACTTCGGATTCAACGGTCATGGTATAGGCTTCAACGAGACTACCGAAACTTATTTCTACAATGAGTCAAAGACTCTCGGTATCTGGCTTACATGGCGTGCTGCAGCAGCTGAGGCTTTCGCACGCTCTATAGATGAGTTCTATGATTACGTAACTATCGACAATACTGGTACATATCTTAATGCCTACATGCTTGTAGATGCCTATAAGGGTGAATTCGGTATGATTGATATGAGCTATGCTCGTTTCGCTCTCTTCAAAGGTGATGGACAGACACTGACTGTTACTGATTCTACAGGTTATAAGCCTACCTTCCTCGACTATGATCACCACATGGTCAGCGAGTCACATGTACTCGGTTGCAATGACCCATCATACAAACGTATCTGGCGTGAATTGCAGACTATCGATGGCGCACCCAAACGTCGTTACCAGCTTTACCGCAATATTGCGAATGTTCACGATATGGACGGTGCTAAGAGCCTGATAACTTATAACTCCAGTGCAGAACCTATCTCGATAGCAGGACGTTGGGATAAGAATTACGGCACCTCTGAATTCCTGCGCTATCAGCCCCACGGAGCTATAGATGCAAAGGTATTCTCAACCTCGGAAATTAAGAAGGTACTTGCCTCACTTTCTATGGTACCGGACAAAGAGGGTAAAAAGACTTCTTTCTGGATGAAATTTGGTTCTCCGTATATTGATGGCACACCCTTCATCTGGTCAGAATCAATCTGGGCAAAATTCAAACAGCCCGAAGAAGTGGATTGCATACCTGATGCCATAGATGGCAACTGGAATCTCGTTAAAATGTTTATGAAATAATTACGGTCATGGCTAAATACACCCCCAATTTCAAGAATACGCCGGCCACTCAGTTCGTCCTTGACGAATATACGTGCGGTTTCGCCCAGTGTGTCGACAACAACTGGAACTACGCCATCTATGCGCAGAACCCCAATGTGAGCATCTTCCAGAATGAATATAACGCTGGTTATGTACAAGGTAAAGTACAGACAGGCGAAACAATCCTTGCTACCCGCAACAACTCTTGGAGCAACTTCCTTATAGGTTCTACTCCACAGGATGCGTTGTCAATCGAGGTAAAACCCGAATATCTGTCTGCTTGTGGTGCAACCATCATTGAGAACTACAATTATCTCTGTGACTGGGTAGAACAGCGTCAAAAGGATCCTAAGGTAGAGAAGATTATCCGCCTTATGTTCAGACAGCTCGGTATCTATGAAGGTGCTGTAGGTGCTGAACCTCGCAAGGAAGTCTCTCTTGCCGACCTGCGTCTCTCGGCTTTCCCAGCCGATCAGTCCGTACTACATTATGGCAAAGACCCACTTACACTTCTTGACGTTATCTTCATCAACTCTCAGTATGACCTTTTCGATGCTGTAGGTGATAAGATTGGTCTGGTTATGGGTTACGGTACTGCCAAGAAACTTTCTCCTGAAGAAAAGCCTGACCATTGTACAGCCTTTACAAAGATAATGCCTGACGGCAATATCTTCTGGACACACAACTCATGGTGCTGCTTCTGGGCACAGTCATGTGCCGTTACATATTGTATAGGTGACGACTTCGTTACTCAGAATGCTAACTGTCCCGGTCAGTTTGGTTCTAATACAGACTTCGGATTCAACGGTAACGGTATCGGATTTAACGAGACTACCCACGTTGACCTGTACGACGAACCTAAGGTACTCGGTGTGTGGATGACCTACCGTTCGGCTGCCGCAGAACAGTTCGCTCACTCTATAGATGAGTTCTACGATTACTGTACACTCGACAATACTGGTACATATCTTAACGGTTATCAGATTATTGATGCCAATACTGGCGAAATCGGTCTGATTGATATGAGCTATGCTCGTTTCGTACTCTTCAAGTGTAATGGTAAGGAGATTAAGATGAAGGATTCTACAGGTTATGTACCCAATCATCTTGACTACGACCACCACTTGATTTCACCGACTCACATCTTTGGTGTTAATCAGCCTATAAGCTTCTGGGTAGGTTACGAACTTGAAAGTATGAATCTACGTCCTATGAGACGTAATCAGCTTTGGGCCCGTATCGACACTGTTCAAGACGTCGAGAGTGCCAAAGACCTCGTTACTTACACTGAAGACCGCGAACCGCTCTCAATCTATGGTCGTTGGGACCTTGGCTACGGTACTACCGAAATGCCACGTACTCGTCCCGATGGTTCAATAGACGCAAAGGCCTTCTCACGTGAGCTGATTCTTGATACTCTTAAGAACCTGTCGAAAGTGCCCGATATCAAGGGTGAAAAGACTTCGTTCTGGATGAAGTTCGGTACAGCCCATATCCGCCAGTTGCCTTTCATTTGGAGCCAGTCACAATTCAGCGACTTCAAGCAACCTGAGAGTGAAGACTGTGTACCTGATGCACTTGATGGTCGTTGGAACCGTGTTAAGATGTTTATGAAATAAAAAAATCCGGTTATAACACCGGACAATTATAAAAACTTTATAGGAGAACAAATCCATTTTAGATTTGCTCTCCTATAATTTTTATCATTAATCTTTTTTAAAAAGATTTATAAGCGTTGTACGGTCAATAACCCGTGGACTTAGGTCAATATCTACCTGTACTTCAGGGTCCTGAATCTCAATCGCGCCAGCTTCTATAAGAAGTTCTCGCAAATCTACTGCTGCATGAGTGCGTGTCTTCATTGCAGCAGCAAGAGGATAACGACGTATGGTGGAACTAACTGCACTCTCACCAAGTCCGAGGGCCATAAAGTAGAAGGAACTGTCTTCAATTAAGCCAACAAGCTGCTGTATGGTATCACTGGTAAGTTCCGCTTCAAGACGTATATCCATACGTTTAACCTGGAACTGCCTGCCCGATACCCAATCGCCTTTTTCAGTTACAGTTTTATTTTTAGAACCAACTTTCTTTTTTTCTGCTGAACCTAAGGGTAGTCCTTTACCAAAGAAAAGCCGGAAACGCGAACCTGAAATGCCATTATAACGATTGACAAAAATTAAACCGTCTGCCACATTTCTACGGAAGTAGAGAATTTCTGCAGCCTCAGGGTCCGCATTGGTCATGTCACCAGAGAAGACAACGTCAGCGTTTTTATCATAAAAATGTGAATTCCACCCTATCTTGCTTCCGTTTTTGATACTTATATAAGATATATCAAAATCACGTGTACCCCACTCATTACGCCAATAAACTCCGATAAACGCACTTGAGCTTATTTTAAATGAGGTCAAGAAGGGGAAATTACCGACAAAATTCTTCTCAGATGTAGGAGCGGCAAGACTAATATCCTCAGGGAAACGCACGGTTTTCCCTTCGACATTCTTCCGAAGATGTGCTACGATTCCCTCTTTGAGTATGGGAATAAGCTCTTTGGCTCTTTGAACCAGCAAATATCCACTGGGTCGGTTCTCAAAGTCGCGGATAAAGGCCTTACCGTTACGGATTAAATACTGAACCGCCTCAGGATTATGTGTTGTCATCTGCAGATAACCTAATACACGTACAAGACGATACGGCGATGGCTCTTTTTCTACAGCCTTACGCACAACATCAAGATGCTCGCTGTAGTCAAGAACGTGTGACAATACATCTCCTCTGAAGGGACGCTTACACCTTGGGGCCAGATGACGAAGGTAGTTAATCAACTTAACAGCCGCTGCCGCCTTAGGTGATATATCTGAGATTTTTCTAAAACTCTTTTTGAAATTAATGAAAATGTCAGTAAAACGGAAGTAAATTGAGGCGAGGTCTTCCTTTTGACGCTCACTCAACTGAGCTCCGAACATTTCAAGACAATGAAGCGAATCTTTAGCCCCTTCGAGAATCTCATTATGACATGTCCAAGAATTAATAAGCATCGGATTGCCGGTAGCACTATATACAGCCGTAGCCAGGAATTCAACTGGGTCATCAGGGATAACACGCAATTTATTATAGAAAATGTAACGTGCTTCGCGGTTGGCAATAGCTGAAATATCAAAGGCCTTACGTTTATCGACATTCTCTTTAAGAGAGAGATAATCACAGATATAGTCGATAATAGGAGTTAACGTGGAAAGCTTAAGCGCACTGCCTGAATTAAGCATCTCCATACACAATTCAAACATTCTGTCGGCCGAAACAGCACGCACTGGCGTAAGCTCTTTATAAGCCATTGCCTCGGGCTCAGGATTAAGAGTGAAAGTTTCACTACTATAATTTGTCCCATAGGTAGACATATAGTGAAACATCTGATCTATAAAGAGGTCAAGTGGAGAACGAGAGAGAACCTCTTTAAAATCTTCATAAAAAGTTGCCTTATAGTTATCCAAACTATATTTCATTGCCTTGAACACCTCATAGGTACAGGCCGCAGGCTCAATCAGGTAGCCTGCCATCATAGCAATGCGATTTACTTCAATAGGATCTTCAAGAGATTTTCCGTCAGAAACGACAGCATGAAAGATACGGATAAGTTCAAGAGTAAGGTTCATAGCAGAGGCAATCAAACTTCATTTTAAATTTGGGCATAAAAAAAGCCCGACGGGAAGTAAAAACATAAACTTTATCAAAAGAATAGGAACTTCCTTAGTCCGAGCAAATGCAAAGTTAATAATAAATTAAGATTCCCTCCAATTTTTTTTCACATAAATAAAAAGCATAGCAGAATAAATTAACTTATTTTAACACATATTACTATTTTTAATATCGGTAACGAAAAAGAGCAGCAGGAAACCGAAGTTTACACTGCTACTCTTCCTCTCTCCTCGGCGGTGCGGACGGGACTTGAACCCGCGACCCCATGCGTGACAGGCATGTATTCTAACCAGGCTGAACTACCGCACCAAATGAGTTTATATTTTGCTTACGAGTCTCTTCCCGTTTGCGAGTGCAAAGTTACGCACTTTTTTATTTACCTCCAAATTTTTGAGGAAATATTTTTTCAATAATTTATTTTATACTTAATTATCAGCAACTTACACCTCTGTATTAATTAATAGAAGCGAGTTCATTATCGTAGAATGATTCACCGACAACTAAAGCAGGAGCGTCATCAGCAGGAGTAAAAGCTCCAGGCTCAACTATCATGCTTACTACGTAACGATTATCATTGTTATCATCAAGAGTACCTTCATCAATAAGCTTAACTTGTACCAGTTTGTCCTCATAACGACCACATACGTCAAATAAAGCTTCAGCATTTACAGCCTGAACCATGTCAGCACCCATATCATACAGTTCTTGAAGAAGTACACTACAGAAATTCACTTGATCTTCATCGGCATCCTGGCAATTGCAGTTATAGGGGAAAAAGAAGAAATAGCTGTAATCGCTTACACTACCATCAGCATCATAATGAGCCATAGCAGTCACTGTAGGACGCATACCATAATATTCAACCGAGTAACCGTCAGCTGCATCTAACCATACTCCGTATTCATCGACTACCGGGCTCATGCACAACCATTCATGTGCCACTTTCATAGCCTGTTCAAAACTATATGAAGGATCAACTACACCGTATACCTTATCAACCATATCAGCGGCAGTCACCTTAACTGACCGAGGTTGTACCTGGACTGTATGAACAGTAACATCGGATTTAGCAGATGAAGTAAGAGCAAAAGTTGCAGGGATAGTAGTCAGCATCATGACGATGAGTGAGAGAAGGGAGCGAAGTGAAATCATAGTACGATTATGTGTTTCAGTTGTGTTTCAATTGTATTTCAGTTGTGTAACCGGCTTTAAGAGATTATCATCAGCCGATATACCTACATAACAATACCTTTCGTTTTTTGTTTCGGCAACTATGATTTTTAACTTTTACACCCCCTATTTTTCCATTTTAGCCTTCATCTTCTTTCAAAGCTCTCCTCAGAAATCTTATAAAAAGTGTTGTTTGGAAACAACACTTTTAGCTAAAAATGTTGTTTCCAAACAACACTTTTAGCTAACTTTGCAAGAAACATACATCTATGGAAAATCTTATTCGTACTTCACAACGTTTGATAAGGGCGGTGCAGATGCAGACGTTTAGATACCTTTATGATAAGATAAACTGGAACGACCGTCTTATAATGATTAAAGGTGCACGTGGTGTAGGCAAAACCACAATGTTGTTGCAACATATAAGTTCAACTTTTGGGCCTCTCGGAAGAGCTCTTTATGCATCATGTGACAATCTATGGTTTACTGATAATCGTATTATTGACTTAGCACAGTATCATTATGACCATGGTGGTACACATCTATACTTAGATGAAATACATCGTTATACCGGCAACTGGCAACAAGAATTGAAAAATATATATGACTCCTATCCTGATTATCATGTAGGCTTTACGGGTTCGTCAATGATACATCTCGATTCAGCATTAGCAGACCTAAGCCGTAGATGCCTACCCTACCAATTATATGGTCTGTCTTTCAGAGAATTTCTAAAATTTGAGGGAGTAGTTCACATAAATCCAATTAGCATAGAGGAAATCCTGGACGGCACGCATATCAAGGAATGGGAAATAATAAGTCAGTTACCTGACAAAGTCCTTGCCCTATTCAAACGTTACATAGGTTATGGTTATTATCCGTTCTATTCCACCGGAACAAAAGAAGAGTATTATGGTAGAATAGAACGAGTGCTTGACACAGTAATAAATCGCGATATACCTCTTATAGAGATTGTTGAATACGAGACCTTACATAAACTAAGGCATTTGCTTTATATAATGGCGACAGAAGTACCCTTTACTCTAAATGTACAATCTCTCAGCCAGAAAATTCAGGTGTCAAGAAATACTATAATCAAGATGTTTGACCTGTTAGATAAAGGAGCTATAACACGTAATCTCTACAGCAGTTGGAAATCACCAAAATCTGTAGCAAAACCTAATAAAATACTGTTCGCCAACACAGACATAATGACTACCCTAAGCAGAGTCAATGATATAGGTACAATAAGGGAGACTTTTGCAGCCTCAATGCTTACGCCTTATCATACTATCTATGAACCGCCAACCGGAGACTTTCTGATTGATGAAAAATATCTGTTTGAAGTAGGCGGCAAAAATAAAACTTTTAAACAAGTTGCCAATATACCAAACAGTTTTATAGTTGCTGATGAGGAAGAGACCTGCATCGGCAACAGGATTCCGTTATGGATACTTGGCTTTCTATATTAAGTTAATAGTGCGACGTAGTACTCTGCCATCAGGCATATAAGCCACAGCTTCAAGAGAGCCACGTGGCAGACGTATCTGTTCCCATAACATACGATTAACTTGCGCCGGGTCATCGGTATGATTTACACGTGTGCCGAGCAACCGACCGTCAAGGGTAAGATCGATACGTTCGGCGTTAGAAAGAATTTCCACATCCGTGCGAACTGTAGCTCCAAAATTTACTTCTGGAGCATCAAGTGCCTGTTCGCCAGCAAGGAGGTACATAATAGGTTCACAACTCCATAATGTACTGAGCCATTTACCTTCACGACTCAGAGTCCAGCCGTTCCAATCCCCTATATTTTCAAATAGATTATCAATACCATTCAGTACTACACCGACATCACTCGGGTCTTCAGTCAAGGTATAAGCCGCCACATCGCTTATGGAAGCATGAGTATGCAAAGCTATGAGCCACGGTCGTGTAGCACGCCACGTATTGGTAGCACCAGCATAATCAGCACGATTAGCCACCACATCGGGTTCAAGCAACAAAGCCGGTCCTACAGTATCAGGACAGTTGACATCAACTGATACAGGACGTCCCATATCGTAACGGCGCAACAGCACACCCATAAGTCGTACTGGTGTTACACCACCGTCATCAAACGGTACAGGTCGGTTAGCTTCAGGAGCATCACCAAGATGCCACATCACTGCTGAAGGATGATTACGAACTCCTTTTGTCCATGCTGATATATCATGTTGCCAAGCACCCGACCAATTATCTGTACCTTTATCGTCCCATGTATCATACAGTCGTCCTATCACCAGCATACCCTGACGGTCACAAGCATCAAGCCAACGTTCAAGTACCATATCTGCCGGAAGCATTACAGCATTACATCCTATATCTTTAAGAATTGCCACAGTCTCAGCGGGTGTAACAGAAGTCATGAAGTCACGGTCAAGTTCAACACCACGCAATGGGACCTTATTAGTATTGACCTTCATACCAAAGACATTTGAAAATTCTATTTCCCGTATGCCAAAAGGTATCTCTACCTGTTGCTGTACCTTACCGGAAGTTGAGCATAATTTTACCCGTGCTATATAAAGTGATGGTGAAGTAATGCTCCACAATACAGGGCTATCAAGTTCGACAGCAGGCAAAGTTAATTCACCGAAAGGTCTATCGGAATCATAGTAACAAGTGGTCTCAGCTACAACGGTACCTGCAGCATCAGTAATTTCACACTCCACACATCCAACTGGCATATCCTGACGAGAAAGCTCGACTTCAACCATTACTGTAGCTTTATCAGCAGTAACTTCGGGAGTATAAATACGTATGTTTTCAGGACTTAAAGCTGCCGTAACGGGGATACATAATACCGACAATAAAATAAATATCAGTAATTGTCGCCACACGAAAATACAGAGACTCCTTGAAAACATGTACCGTTTAATTTTTAAAATATGCTTATATAAAAAATAAGACACTGACTGCGGACTAAACCGAAAGTCAGTGTCTTACACTCGGTCGGGGTGACAAGATTCGAACTTGCGACCACACGCCCCCCAGACGCGTACTCTAAACCGGGCTGAGCTACACCCCGAGTGATAAAGCTTCATCAAGACCAACCGGTATTAATTGGGGGCAAGTTTCCAAAAAAACTTACATTGTGACAACCTTTGCTGTCTAATACTCACATCATTCAGCATAAGGCTTAATGATAGGGGCTCTTGATTAAAGCGTTGCAAAGTTACGACTTTTTATTGATACGCACCAAATTTTCCAACTACTTTTTTTCAACTTTTTTATCTTTCCAAAAATAAAATTTTATTAATCAAGCACATATATCTCCTATTCCCCATAATATTCCTTTAATTTAAGTACCTTCAACCAAATAATTTGTATCCTTAGAAAACATTTTGGAAGGAACTGATGTTATAAAGACAAAGAATCAAATTTACGATTCTTGATGTTAGGTTAGTTAGAAAGTATTATGGAAAACACACAAGGCGCCAAATCCGTGAGGAGCAGGCGCCTTAGGCATTTTATAGAGATTTACAAGAAAGCTAAATACTTAATCATAGTTTACAAGTAGCTCTTAAAAATTAAATTGATTTATAAATCAATTTTTCTCTACTTACCTATACTAAAACTGTATTCATAGACGTTTGTTTTGTATCTTAGATGATACTCTTCCCCTATGGAGATAGTAAAAATATATATTCCCCATCTTTACGCTATTCGATATGACGGAGATGTACTAAACGTATACAAACTTGTATACGAACAGCTTACTGATGTCGATTATCTTCAACAATTCTTTGATACTTTTAAAGATCGCATTAGTGAACATATAGTCGAAAACATCGGTTATCCAAAGGAAGAAACTGAGGAATATATCTCAGAGGTACATGATCGAATGATGGATATTGTTGAAGAAATTAAGACGATATGTTTTGATATAAGGGATGGAAAAGCAAAAGATTTTGGTACAATGTTCGAACCTCATAGCCGACAGGATATACGACAATTACCTGTAGGAGGAGGCTCAAGCACTAAATATGCTTTACCTTATCTACCAGTAAAATGCTATGGGAGCGGACGAAAACCTTCTCTCGTAAGAATTTACGCAATAGAGTTGGCTCTTGATTGTTATATTATCATCTATGGTGGTATCAAAATAAATCTTGATACAAACTGCTGTCCTACATTTGACAAAAATGGTTATGAGACAACCCTTGAAGATGAGATACATAAAAGAGTTTCTTCAGTTGCCAATTTTCTGGCGGAGAAAGGTATCATAGATAAAGAAGGTTTAATTCAATATATGGAAGAGAGCCATGAAAATAGATAAAGAAAAATTATATAATATAGCTGTTGAGGAAAACTCTGATGAACAAGCTATCTCATCTAAGCTCTATACAAATCGAAACTTGTATAAGGCTTCGATGAAGATTGCTATGAAGATTAAACGTGCTCTTCGTACAGCTAACATGAGTCAGCTTCAACTCGCACATGAGATGGAAATGGATCCAGCTACTCTCAGCCGCTGTCTCAGTGGCAAAGCTAATATGGAACTTAAAACTCTTGTAAAATTTGAAGAGGTATTGGGAATTACTATTATAGATCGCTCCATATCTCCTTACTCTAAAAGCAAACAGATAGCACCTTCATTTCACATTAAAATCTGTGTACCTGCAAGCGAATTACCAAATACCACAAAACTAACAAGCTTCCCTCCAATTTCTGAGGCGGTATATAAGCCTCACTCACCCTCTCCAGTATATAAAGAACAAAAACAAGTATCTAAGGAGACTTTTTATGAACCAACCTGGAGCTAAGACAGTCTCTTTAAAACCTCTATAAGAAATGAATAAGACAGTAGGCTACAGAATACTTAATATACGTACACTTCAATTTGCCACATTCGATTCATCATTTGACCCATTAGAAACAGAACTAAGAATAGACACCTTTTGCTCTTACAAAGTAAATCCAGAAAAGAGACATTTTACATGTGAAATAGCTACAGAATTTCTTCAAAAAGGTATAACTGTAATTAAAATTAATACTCAAGCCACTTTTGAGTTGAATGAAGAAGGCTTCAGCCAATTCATAAAGGGAAAAGAGTTTGTTATGCCTGATGAATCTGTACGATACTTTACTTCTATACTTTACGGAGCAACACGTGGCATTTTGGTGTGTAAATTGGAAGGAACCAAATTCTGTGATTTTATTCTGCCTCCGGTAGATCTTTCAGCCACTATTAACCATCCACTCCACATTAACATGTCCTAAGCCTTACATTTCTAAGAGCTACTTATTTGGAAGAGGATTTGGAATCTTTGCGGTTAGTGGGAATTTCGATGCGGAAAGTAGTGCCACGTCCAGGTTCGGAGTCCTTGACAAAAATACGTCCACCGTGGTATTCCTCGATGATACGCTTGACAAGGGTAAGACCGAGACCCCAACCACGTTTTTTAGTAGTATAACCAGGATTAAAGACCGTCTTAAAGTTTTTACGAGCTATGCCTTTACCGGTGTCACGTACTTCAATCCAGACTTTATCACGATCAGCACCAGTGGTTATATCAAGCTGTCCAGAGCCTTCCATCGCATCTACAGCATTCTTCGTGAGATTTTCCATTACCCATTCAAACAAAGGACGCGACAACCATACACCATGGTCATCATCACTGAGGTGCATGGTCACATTCACTTTGCCGGATATACGACTTTTCATGTAGTCTAGTGAACGGCTGACCGTTTCATTCAGATATTCGAGCTGTAATTCAGGCACAGAACCTATTTTGGAGAAACGGTCAGCGATAACCGACAGACGACGAACGTCCTTATCAATTTCGGTCGTTATTTCCTTCTCAGTACCAGTAGATTCCAGATATTCGGTCCACGCCATAAGCGATGAGATGGGAGTACCAAGCTGATGTGCCGTTTCCTTTGAAAGACCTACCCATACACGATTCTGTTCAGCACGTTTGGTATAGACTACAGCCAAATAAATAATTACAGCCAAGATTATCATTACGATAATTTGTATGTAAGGATACATACTTAGATTACGTAACAACAATGAATCCTCATAATAAATATACTGATAAGCGTTGGCATAAACTTCCACTTCGATAAAATGTGGATTAATCAATGACATTTCATGGAGTGGTGTATCTCCTCCGGCACTTTTTAGACGCGTCAGCAGATATACACGATTTCGTTCTGACAGTTCCTCAAAAGTTGGGTTTTCCTCCTCTTCCTGTTGTGGCAGACGGAAATTGCGAAAATCAATGATGTTGAAATCAGCATCCGATACCAGTACAGGGATAGAATTATTCTGACTTATAATAGATAAAAGGAACTCAAAATCAGTGTCTACTTCAGCCTGTGCAAGACGTTCGGTAGCCTGTGCCCATATATTCATACGTTCTCGCTCCTGTTGTGCCAATTCTTTAACCAAATTATTGGATATAATCAGAAAGACTATTATAGCTATGGCAGAAGCGGCGAGAAATACATATTTGCCGGTGCGTTGACGGTCGTAGATGCTGCGCATATTCCGAAATTAGAAAGAAATATCAGTTATAGGCAGAGTTAGTGGCCTGCCATATCATTAAGAATGAAACGAGGTACCGAATCAGCAGTATGGGGTCCTATAATAAAATCAGCCATTTCTTTAACCTCAGGCATAGCATTATCTACGGCCACAGCCACGTCAGCTGCCTGAAGCATCGGAATATCATTGATATTATCACCGAAAGCTACTATGCGTGTAGCACCATATTGCCGCGCCACTTCACGTATAGCAGCCGCCTTAGATACACCCGGTGCAAAAATCTCCATAAGAGCCTTCGTACTACCTGCTGTCTCATGATAAAACACAGGATTACAGTCATGTTCATGACGCAGAAAGTCATAAACAGGTTCTATCTCTGAAGTTGGACGCATAGCAAAAAGCAATAGTACTTCTCCTGTCGTATAAGGAGGCATTGACACACCAGAAGAAGGAACATGAAAACATTTGAAAGGAGTATGCAAACGTTCAGCCATAAAAGCACGTTCAGCATCAGTAAGCGGTCCAGTATGATAGACATGCAACACCTCATCGCGCAAGGTGTAGACAAACACCGGAAGCTTCATACGTTCGCAAAGAGTAATTATACGGTCAGCATCTCGCGTTGCCAAAGAATTTACATTAGAATAAGCACGTGTCTTACGACACCACGTAGCAGCCCCAGTCATAACAACCGCAGGCAGACGCATATCTACATCAGCTAACAGCGGTGATACTGTAGCCGGTGTTCGTGCCGTAGCTATAGTAAACAAAGCCCCACGTGCTATTGCCTCATTCAGCATTGCACACGAGACTAAAGACACACGACTGTCAGCACCTAACAATGTGCCGTCAAGGTCACTGACATAAAGTGTTCTGACCGACTCTGCGGAACTCATGAATGTTTGGGTTTAATCATAACATATTCAGCATCACTGACCTGACTCTCATGATACACCTGCTGCTGACCTGAGCTATCCTCACCTATCACAGTAGCTGACGAGTAGTCGAGAATCTCGACAAACTCCACATCAACAGCATACTCCTTAGGTATCAGTGGCTCACGGCCCGAGCGGTTTCGCTGCTGACGGCGACGTCGTTCACCGGTATCATAAAACCATTCGCCACGTGTATCACGTGACCCTGCTCCAGATTCGGAAGTTTCTTTCTTTTGTCGATGTTCTTGTTTGGGACGCGGAGGCATACCAGTGGCACGACGTATATAATCTTCAGTTTTGCGAGCAAGATAACGCTGCACTGTAGGCCGTATCATACGCCATATAATAGGCCAGAGTAGCCACAGAGCCACAAGGATAATGATTATGAGAAGTAATGTGTGCATATTCAATATCGGTCTGCTGCTACCGTATTGTCGGAATACGATAGCAAAGAGCCATTTTAATTCAAATTTTCATAAATGATAACGGCAAGTTTCGTGCCAATCGTATATGGCCCCGGCCCAATACGATATATATCGAAGAGGTAGATATTTACTGTCCTGACTGAGGGCGACCGGCAAGTGACAATCCAACATAAAAGATTATGAGCCACAACAGTCCGCTCCAACCCAAACAGAACACTAATACTATAGCTGCCACTATCAACAACCAGCGACGGGCATTGCCTGCCCAACCCCATGTTTTGAATTTAAGCGAAAACAGAGGTACCTCACTTACCATAAGCCACGACTCAAGAAGCACCAAAGGTATAAACCAATACCATTGACATAAGAAAGTTACTTGCTGCTGACGCACAAGAGCCACAAACCCTATCCAGAAGATAGCGTTAGCTGGAATAGGAAGACCAATAAAAGACGTGGTCTGGCGAGTATCTATATTGAATTTTGCCAGACGCAAAGCGCCTGCAACCGGTATAAGGACCGCAAGCCACTTAAGCCATGGCAGCGTTTCGTTGGCTTCCATACAGTTAAACAGCAAAATAGCGGGAGCCACACCAAAGCTGACAAGATCGCAAAGCGAGTCAAGTTCCTTACCCATGTCGGAATAAGCGTGTAGCAAACGAGCTACAAAGCCGTCGAGAAAATCGGCAACTGCTGCAATACAGATGAAAATGAAGCCCCACTGCCAGGCAGGGAGACCAGCCATAGGCGCTTCACCCCGTGAAGCGAAGATAATGGCAAGTACACCAGAAGCCACATTAAGGCATGTAACAGCGTTAGGGAGATGACGGGTAAGCATAAGTGAAGATGTGAGATTTATGATTTTTCTACTGCCGGACGAAGACGAGCAACAGGGGTGACACCACCACGTGTCACTTGTTTAAGAGTAACAAGAATATCAGCATCAAGGGGAAGATACAGGTCAACTCTTGAACCAAATTTGATAAAGCCAAGATGTTCATCTATTGAAGCATGGTCACCGGGCTGTGCATAAGTAACAATACGGCGTGCCATAGCACCAGCTATCTGTCGCACTACAATGCGCTGACCATTATTACATAATATGCCTATGGTACTTCGTTCATTCTCAGTACTGGCTTTAGGTAGATAAGCAGAAAGAAAGCGTCCGGAGTGATGGGCCACATACTCTACTGTTCCATCGACAGGATACCAATTGGCATGTACATTAAGAGGTGACATAAACACCGACAGCATAATTGCCTCAGCGTGCAGCCACTCATCCTCGTAGACTTTTTCAAGTGCCACTACTTTACCGTCTACCGAGCTAACTACCATATCAGTACGGTTACCACGGAACCGACGCTTAGGACAGCGGAAGAAATTGAAAACGAATAAATAGAATACAAGAGACACCGCCGAGAATATCGCCGGCAGCACCGGAGGTGGCAAAAAAAGCCACACAGGTACGTTGAGCACAGCCAACACTATGAACAGCAGCACCAGAATATTGGTGCCTTCATGATGTATCTTCACTTACAAAGAATATTTTACTGATGACGCCGTACGGACTGCCGGCAGAAGTGGGTTGAACTTACTGACTCAGTCACCATGACCGGTCTGTAAGAGGTAGACATTGCAAAGTTAGCCTATTTACACATATCAAGCAAATAATTTCGTAAATTTGCAACCATGAAACGAGCACTACTGATCATTAATCCCATTTCGGGTACCCGTGACAAGCAGCATCTCGCGGCTCAGACACGCATGGCGTTAGGACCAGCCGGATATACACTTGACTGGGCAGAAACTGCCGGAGCTGGCCATGCATACGCTATGGCCTTATCGGCTACAGCTGAGAATTTCGATCTTGTCATCGCTGCCGGCGGTGACGGCACAGTCAACGAAGTCGCACAGGCGCTTTGTAACACGTCCACAGTATTAGGAATCGTACCTTGCGGATCCGGCAACGGTCTGGCACGCACTCTTAACATACCTCAAGATTTTCGTCGGGCTCTCGACATCATAGCCCGCGGTCACATTATCACGGCTGACCATGGACAGGCTAACAAACTTCCTTTCTTTTGTACCTTCGGGGTTGGCTTCGATGCCGTGGTTTCAGAACGTTTTGCCAATGAAAAGCGCCGTGGACGTCTGAGTTATATACGCAGTGCCTTCTCTGAGTACATCAATTACGCTCCCAAACCTTACGCTATAGCTGTCAAAGGCACCGTACTCACTGAAGAGGCTTTTTTAATAGCTGTATGCAACACCTCGCAATATGGCAATAACGCTTACATCGCTCCTCGTGCATCTGTCAGCGATGGCCTGCTCGATGTGACTGTAGTCCATACTGGCAACCCCTTCAACCAAGCTCTCGCAGGAGTAAGTTTACTGACAGGGCATATAGACCGCAACACACTGATAGATACTTTCCGTATCTCAGCAGCTACAATAACAAGACTTGAACCGGGCCCAGCACAGCTTGATGGCGAACCATTACATCTTGGCCGTTCGATACATGTGGAATGTTGTCCAGCCTCATTACATATAGCCGTACCTGAAGGAGACCTACGTTTCCGACCTATAGTATCGCCTCTACGGTCATTTATAAATGATATACGCTATGACCTTCTGCACCTTATCACGGGTCAGTGATACCTACCGTTCATAACGAACGCGGAAAAGCATCTATCATTGAGCCGGGTGTCAGATTAGTTATCTGGACATCACGACGTGCTGCGTAGGCAGCTATATGATGATAGCTCTCGAAGGCAACCGTGAGGCTACGCAAAATATCATGAAGATGATAACCAGCATACTCGGCCGCTACGCGGTCGAGTTCGTCTTTTTTATCCTCATAGAAATGTGGTTGCACTGACACGACACGATTCATATCATCAACCCATAACGACTGACTCCATGTATGATCAGCACCAACTATACGTATATCTTTATAACCAAGTCTGATTCCTAACATCAGAGACGCAATGAGCACATTGCGAGGACGTGGCATGGCAAGACCACGGTCAAAGAGCCAATGACTCACCCATTTCACACCTTCAGCTGGAGTAGTATTGAAAGTTTTTATCTGTAAGCCTGTTCCTTTTTTATCGGATAGTTGACCCACTGCAACCAAAGCACGAGCAGCCGCAGCGAAACGCACAGGTATAAGCAGAAGCAGAGACCAATCGACACGATGCAAATTTTCCCATAGACGAATCACGTTAGGGTCTCCACTATCGGTAGATACATTGAAAAAGTGAGGGTCGGCCAATACCAAATATTGTGGTTTCAGCTCAAAAAAAGATGCCGTATTGGGAGCGAAATTGACAGCCATAAGGTCACAATCGCGCAATATAGCTCGATTACCTTCCAGCACACCACGTAGTGAAGGGCCATTTCCCATCACTACAAGCGGGCGTTCAGGTATCTTATCGTATAGTGGCTGTACACGGCGTGAACGCAGAGCCACTTTCAGTAACGATGCTGCCGAAGCGGTAATACGGCTCAAAGAGGCAGCAGTTTTCTCTATATCCATTTTAAACATCAACGTCGGTTACGGTCACGATTGCTGGAATTATTAGGAGCAAAAGGATTGGCAAAGGGATCGAACTGCTCTTCTTCCTCATCTTCTTCCTCCTGAGTAGTGCGATTGTTGCGACGCTTCTTATCAGCTTCAGGTTTGTTCTTTTTCAGATTTTCAGGTTTCTGCATATCCACAGCTGTGGCAAAGACATCCCAACTCTCAGTTTTTTCCCAATTTTTCTTCAGATTAATGACTTTAGGATAATAATAAACCTGATCAGGCTGAAGTAAGGAGTCGAAATCACCGGTATCGTAACGGCCATTACCATTGAAATCCTCGTAAATGCGAGCATAGTATTTACCAGGCTGAAGGTGCCGGAAGATGACAGTACCTGTATCATCAAGTATAGCAGCCCGCACAGGTTTGTCACTCGTGTTGAGCAATTCAACAAAGGCTGGTACCGTATCTGTAAAATCAGTAATATGGAAAGTTAATGCAGAGTAATCTTCCTCAGCACGGGTCTTGAACTCATGAGATAATGGCATGGTAACACGTCCGTAAATGCCAGTAGCTGCCAATGAGTCAACTTTAAGGCGATATTGTGTTTCGTAAGTCCAAGGATATTCTATCTTAAAACGTCGTGGCGAAAGAGAATCGACACGTTCCAAGCGCCACTCTCCACGCAGGGGAGTCCACAAAGTATCAATCTTCTGTTCGATATGAAAGGCTGTCGTGTCAAGACGTGTAAGCGGTGCATCAAATTCCAACACCAGAGGATTATAAACTTCCTGCGTACTGCCTGAGAGCACTTTAAGCGGCAGACTTATACGGCTCATGACAGCAGCAATCGAGTCCTTTTCTGACATTTTTTTCTTATCTGTTTTCTTTTTCACAACACGCGGACGGTTAGTGAGCAACCGTAAGGTATCATTATGCATACTAAGTTGTTGTGCAGTGTCAGTACGAAGATAATCAAGAGCAAGATAAAGAGTATCAGTAGATATGACCTCTGGGTCGGTGAGCCAATAAATTATAGTGTCATTATGTGCAGAACGCTCCACCACATACCAGTCACTATTAGCAGAACTGTGCCGTTCATCGCCAGCAATACCGAACCGAGGCAATGTATCAGCCATAGCATTAAATACAAGCGAAATACGTGTAGAGTCAAGACGCTCATACTTGCTAAGATACTGTGAACGACGATTAGAAGTAAACGAACGTAATAACAGGTCGTTAGGTAAAAAGAGTGTACGCATACGCTCCACAACTGTGTCAACTTGACCTGTCAACATATTATAGATAGTATCAGTTGTTTCAGCACGCTCAGTCTCTGGAGTGACAGTAAAATCAAGAAAAGCCATTTCCTCCTCCGGATTGGCATAACGATAATCATTGTCAACATCACCGAGAGCATAGACACGGTATGTGCCTGGAGCCAAACCGCGTATGGTAAAACGGCCCCTATCATCTGTACGCCCTATACGCTCAAGCCGTGTACGGGTAAATGCAGTATCAGCCAGATTGGAATGGATGCCCACCAATATGCCTGGACGTGGTTCTAAATCCTCAGCTCCAAGTACTATGCCTGATACCATCAATGAATCGAGTACAGGTCCAGTAGAAAAAGTAAAAGCAAAATTCTGTAATTTATTAGACTCGTTATTATCCTCAATACTGCTACCAAAGTCAATGGTATAGGTGGTGTTGGAGAGCAAAGTATCGGGAAAGTTTACAGTTACACGTCGTCCCAACGAGGTGACACGTGGCTTAGATTCTGACGTAGGCGAGACAATGACATTGGTAAAGGCATCCTTGACATTGACAATTTCATTAAAATCAATATCAATTCTCTGACGCGATACATTCACTGCACCGGGACGAGGATTGGAATGTACAAAACGCGGTGGATCCTCGTCACGTGGCCCACCGGTTGGATTACCAATCGAAGCACAAGCCGCCAGAAGAACTACTACAAGCAGGCCAACAATATATAAAGGAACGTATGAAGACTTCATTAGAGGGTGAAAATAAAAATTTCGACCCCAAAAGTAGGAAAAAAGCCGCATATAGACAAGTCATCACCCTACCCTATCAAGACTGTGAATATAAGCTCAGAACGCTAAAGAGTGCTAAACTCACACTTTTTATACCTTAAAAACACAAAAAGCTGAAAAAAAACATCTATATTTGCAGGCTGAAAACGTCAGCTACCGCTCCGGAAGGCCGGCGCAAGGTTGTCGCCGTGGTTCACCGAACCGCGACGGCATTATGTATATTTCTGTAATACAAACCAATAGGTCGTTAAAAACGAAACAAAAACAATAATAACAATCTAACAAAATGCAGAACAAAGGGTTTATCAGCACCATTGCCGTCCTTTTGATACTGATTTGCGGATTTTATATCTCTTTTTCCTTTGTAACATCTCACTATGAGAAGAAGGCTAAGGAGTATGCCGCACTTATATCAGGTACAGACGATGTTACCAATGATGCCTACAAACAGAGTCTGAAGCAATTCAACGACTCAATCGACAAGGAGAAAGTCTATCTGGGTTACACCTACAATCAGGTGCGCAAGATGGAGATAGGTATGGGTCTGGACCTCAAGGGCGGTATGAACGTCGTACTTGAGATTTCGGTACCTGATATACTGCGTCAGTATGCCTCAGGCGAGGCTGCACTAAGGCAGATTAATGAAGCTATCAATAAAACTATAGCCGCCGGAGTAAAGCCAAGTGACAGCGACTTCATCAACAAGTTCGCAAGCTATATACAGCCTGGTGCAATGGCTGGCCTTTTCGTTCGCGAAGGTGAATGGCTCGGTAAGATAAAGTCAGGTTCGAGCAACGCCGAAGTAACTGCTGCTCTCGACAAGCAAGTAGACAGCCAGGTAGATGCTGCATTCAACATTTTCCGTACTCGTATCGACCAGTTCGGTGTTGTAGCTCCTAATATCCAGAAACTTCAGGATAAAAAGGGCCAGATTCTGCTTGAACTTCCTGGTGTTAAAGAACCGGAGCGTGTTACCGAGTTGCTGAAATCATCAGCCAACCTGGAGTTCTTCGAAGTTTACAATTATAATGAGATTGCTAATGATCTCAACAACTTCGCTATGGCTTACGCCGCACAAGATACTGTCAACCACGTTAACCTGATAGCTCTGCTGGGTGGTCCGCAGCGTTCTGGTAGCCCAGTTATCGGTCTTGTAGCACCTGCCAACCGTGCTATGGTCGACAGCATACTTTCGTCGCCTCTGGCTAAGCAGAAACTGCCCAGCGACTTCACAGCCGTATGGGAAGTTAAACCTGTTGATGTACCTATTACTGATGCACAGGGTAATCCAGTGATGAAGAACGAGAAGGAGTACAAAACTACTCCTTATTGGCAGCTCATAGCTCTTAAGGGTGAAGCAGCTCTTGAAGGTGATGCAGTAACTTCTGCAAGTTCAGAGTATGACAATATGCGTGGTAATACAGTCAACATGCGTATGAACGACGCTGGCGCACAGGCATGGGCTACTCTTACTCGTAACAACATAGGTCGTCCTATCGCTATCGTACTTGACAACAATGTTTACTCTTATCCTAACGTAAACAATGAAATTACCGGCGGTTCATCGGAGATTACTGGTAACTTCACACCGGAAGAGGCTAACGACCTTGCCAACGTGCTGAAGTCAGGTAAGATGAGCGCTAAGGTAGACGTGGTTAGTAACAACGTTATCGGTCCATCACTTGGTGCCGAAGCTATACAACAGGGCTTCATCTCATTTATCGTCGCTCTCGTACTGCTGATGATCTTCATGATCTGCATCTATGGTCTTATTCCAGGTCTGGTGGCCAATGTAGGTCTGATGCTTAACCTCTACTTTACTATGGGTATTCTTGCCTCACTGCAGGCAGTGCTTACACTGACAGGTATCGCGGGTATCGTGCGCGCTCTCGGTATGGCTGTGGACGCTCACATGCGTATCTTCGAGCGGACAAACGAAGAACTCAAGCTCGGCAAGAAGC
>CAYNUE010000015.1:0-52210 GCA_964400325.1 uncultured Sangeribacter sp.
AATCTTATAAATCTTATAAATCTTATAAATCTTATAAATCTTATAAATCTTATAGTTTTATAAGTCTTATAAAAACTTGAGTATATGAAATATCTTAATACATTAGCTGCTACATTATTGTTGGCGTGCGCTCCTCAGTTAGCACAAGCTAACGACCCGAATTATCATATCTACCTTTGTATAGGGCAGTCTAACATGGAAGGTAACGCTTCGATTGAACCTGTTGACCGGCAGAATGTGCCTGAACGCTTCCGCCTTATGCCAACGGTGAACTTTACTTCTCCCGAACGTACAAAAGGAGAGTGGTGCGAAGCCATGCCGCCATTGGTACGTCAGAATACTGGCCTTACTCCAATGGACTACTTCGGTCGTACTATGGTAGATAACCTTCCTGAAAATGTGACTGTTGGTGTAGTACCTGTAGCTGTGGGTGGCTGTAAAATTAGAGCATCTCTCAAAAGATTTTGATCCTGCAACAGTAGCCAATGAAGCCGATTGGTTCCGTGCTTTTATGGCAGAATATGACAATCGTCCGTATGATTGTCTTATTGAGTGTGCTAAAAAAGCACAGGAGACAGGAGTCATAAAAGGTATATTGCTTCATCAGGGAGAATCGAATACCGGTGACCCAACATGGTGTGATAAAGTAAAAAAAGTATATGATGATATTCTGAATGACTTGGGCCTTGAACCTGCTTCTGTACCGTTGCTTGCCGGTGAGGTAGTCAGTAGTGCGCAAGGTGGTGTATGCGGTAGTATGAATGCAATAATCAATACTTTGCCTGAAACTCTGCCTACTGCTCATGTCATATCATCAGCTAATCTGCCACAAAAAGGCGATGGACTGCATTTTACAGCTCATGGTTATCGTGTACTTGGTTGCCGCTATGCCACAGAGATGCTTGCCACAATGGGTATCACTGACCCACGTGTAGAATATTCAGAAGAAATACCTTTTGTACCTACTCCTGAACCGTCAGAAGGAGATTTTGTATTCTCTTTTGATTACTTTAATCCTCAGATATGGGCAGATGGTACATTCGATGCCTCGACAGGTATTTTTAAAGGTGGTCAGTGGGGTTTCGGTGGCTGGGAATATGAACGCCCCATAGATTTGTCAGGCTATAAGTATATAGTGGCTGAGCTTAATGAAGATGATAAAGACGGTACAGAGTTTCGTGTGTTTGACACAGCCAGTTATTGGGAGACTCCTTACACGTCGCAGTTTAATGGCGGTAAACTGGTGGTAGCTGAGCTCGACGGCATGATGAAGAACGAACCTTCGGGGATTAAGGCTCTTGATACATCGCATGTTTATCGTGTGGGTTTCTGGTGCTATGGCAATAATCCCATACATATAAAGCATGTGTTCGCTACAAACAATGATCCTTTCAATGCTGATGCTGGCGTAACAGCTATATCCCAGCCCGTACGTGATGATAGCGTATATAATCTGCTCGGTGCAAAAGTAGCCGACTCACTGCTTGAAGCAAGGCTGACTCCAGGTGTTTATGTAGCGAGCGGACGCAAGATAATGATTGGAAATTAAGATTGAAGCGAGTTTATAAGTTTTATAAATCCTATAAGACTTATAAATCTTATAAAATTTATAAGTCTTATGAAATTGCTTCTTGATTCTGCTAACCTTACCCAAAATGATGACAAGATTTTCCACACTGTTAGGGCTGTGCTGTCTCGGAGTGTTGCACGCCTCAGCAGTATCATATACTCTTTCAAGTCCTGACGGTCGTACAGTTGTGACTGTCAGCGATGATAATGGTCATGCCAGTTATGCAGTCGCTTATGATGGACATGATTTCATATTGCCTTCGCCATTAGGTCTTGTTACCAACATCGGTGACTATACCGGTTCTCTCAAGTTGTCAAGTGTCTCTGATGTAAAAGAGATAAAAGACAGTTATACGCTGCCTAATATAAAGAAAAACCATGTCGACTATCGTGCTAACGAAGAGACTTTTACCTTTACACTCGATGGTAAGGCAGTGTTTGACCTTATCATGCAAGTGAGTGATAACAATGTCGCTTTCCGTTATCGTGTGTTGCCACAGGGTGAGACATTATGCTGTGTAGTGGAGAGTGAAGCCACTGGTTTTACTATGCCTGACGGTACAACTACTTTTCTTTGTCCTCAGAGTGCCCCTATGGGTGGTTTTGCACGTACTGCTCCCAGTTACGAAACCAATTATACTCTTGACGATACGACTGGTCAGAATGGTTGGGGTCAGGGCTATAGTTTTCCCTGCCTGTTTCGTAACGGTGAGAACGGTTGGACACTCATTTCTGAAACTGGTATAGCAGGCGACTATTGTGCGTCACATCTCGCAGGACAGCAGAATGGCCTTTATACCATAGCTTATCCGCAACCCGGTGAGCAGAACGGATTCGGTTCTACAGGAGCTGCATTGGCCTTACCCGGCTATACACCGTGGCGTACGATAACAGTCGGCGAGAATCTTGCTCCAGTGGTAGAAACTACCATACCCTTTGACGTAGTGCAGCCTCTCTATGAAGCTTCACAACCCTATAAGTATGGTAAAGGTACATGGAGTTGGATTATTAAAATGGACCCGAGCTGTAACTTTGATGAGCAAAAACGCTACATAGATTTTGCTGCTGATATGGGTTATGAAACTGTATTGGTAGATGCTCTCTGGGATACTCAGATAGGGTATGAGAAAATGGAGGAACTGGCTCGTTACGGCAAGTCAAAAGGAGTGGACCTTTATCTTTGGTATAACTCCAATGGTACATGGAACGATGCGCCACAAGGACCACGTGGTGTTATGAACGATATTGTAAAACGTCGTAAGGCTATGGCGTGGATGCAACGCAATGGTATACGTGGTATAAAAGTCGACTTTTTCGGAGGCGACAAGCAGGAAACCATGCGTCTTTATCATGATATACTTGCCGATGCCAATGATTACGGTATTTTGGTTATCTTCCACGGATGTACACTACCTCGTGGTTGGGAAAGAATGTATCCGAATTATGCAGCCAGTGAAGCAGTATTGGCCAGTGAAAACTTACATTTTTCGCAGGGTATGTGTGACGCTGAGTCACGTAATGCCAGCATACACCCATTCATACGTAACACAGTAGGTAGTATGGACTTTGGCGGCAGTGCCCTGAATCGTTACTATAAGCATGATAATACTCCCGGTGGTTCGCAACGAATGACCTCAGATGTTTTCGCTCTTGCTACAGCCGTACTGTTTCAAAGTCCGGTACAGCATTTCGCTCTTGCACCCAACAATCTTAACGATGCACCTGCTTGGGCTATTGATTTTATGAAGGAAGTGCCTACAACGTGGGACGAAGTCCGATTCATAGACGGTTATCCCGGCCGTTATGTAGTGTTGGCTCGTCGTCATGGTGATGATTGGTATGTTGCTGGCATAAACGGTTCAGGAGAATCTATTAATCTCGAGGTGCCTCTGCCAGAAGAAATGAAAAGTTCTTCCTTGACCCTTTACAGTGATACCAGTGACTTAACAGGCTCTGCCAAACCATTTAAACCTAATAAGAAAGGTACTCTTAAAGTTGCTATGCCACATAACGGCGCATTCGTTCTAAAATAATATTCTAAAATATACCTCATCATGGATATAGCATTAACTGAAAGCAAAGCTACAGAAGCTAAAGGCTTTTACAAACTTTCAATGCTGCAATGCGTAGGTTTTGGTTCAGGCGATTTAGCCCAGAACCTGATTTACCAGACTATCAGCATGTATCTTCTTTTCTTTTATACTAATGTCTATGGGCTTGACCCTGCTGTAGCAGCGGTGATGTTCCTCATTGTGCGTATAATCGATGTTATCTGGGACCCCTTGGTAGGTACCTTCGTCGATAAGCATAATCCAAGTCTTGGTAAGTACCGTGCTTATCTTGTCTTGGGTGGTATACCGTTGACGGCATTTGCCATACTCTGTTTCTGGAACGGTTTTTCCGGTTCGCTTCTGTATGCCTACGTGACCTACGTAGGACTTTCGATGTGTTATACTCTCGTCAATGTGCCATACGGTGCTCTAAATGCTTCGTTGACACGTGATACAGCCGAGATAACTAAACTTACCTCAGTCAGAATGTTTATGGCCAATGTCGGCGGGCTTACTGTAGGTATGGGCCTTCCTATCGTAGTGAATTATTTTGATCCGGGTGAGACAACAGACCTCTCTATGCATGACGGTGCCTGGTTGAGTACTATGATACTTTATGGTTTAGTGGGTTTGAGTCTCCTATTCTTCTGTTTCTCGCAGTGTCGTGAACGTGTGGTGATGGATAAATCTGCTACTGATGATGTGAAAGTCTCTGACCTTTGGATGGAATTCGTTCATAATCGTCCTCTTCGTATTCTTGCCTTCTTCTTTATTACCGCCTTTGCCATGATGGCGGTTGCCAATGCTGCCGGTGCTTACTACATTAATTACAATATGCACGGCAATGCTAATGAACTATCAATTTTTATGGGTCTCGGTTCGATACCAGCCTTTATATTTATGCCGATGATACCTGCTATAAAGAAAAAAGTAGGTAAGAAAGGCATGTTCAATATATTTCTTATAACTGCTATAATAGGTATGGGTATGCTTTATGCCGTATCTATGATTGATAGTTTGAAACAGATGTGGTTAGTTTACATAGCTCAGTTCATTAAATCTACTGGTGTCATAGTAGCTACCGGTTATATGTGGGCTTTGGTACCGGAGGTAATATCGTTCGGAGAGTACACTCACGGACGCCGAATCTCAGGTATTGTAAACGCTTTGACCGGTATATTCTATAAGGCAGGTATGGCTATGGGTGGCGTTGTGCCTGGTCTTGTATTAGCTTTTGTAGGTTTTAACAAAGATGCTGCTGAACAGACTCCCTTCGCCCAGCAAGGTATACTCTGGTTGGTAGCTGTCATTCCGGCCATTCTGCTTGTTCTGGCTATGTTTATAATATCACGTTACGAACTTACTGACGAACGTATCGACGAAATAAACCGTGCAATTGAAGCAAGACAATAAATGCAAACCTCAATATTAATCCTAACAGAAGAACACTCATGAATAACAAACACATCTTCGGCTGTATGCTGCTTGCCGGTCTGATAGCTGCCTGCCAAAGCAGTAAGGCTGATATAGCTGAGGTCAATACAGTAAAGGACCATTACAAGGATAAATTCCTTATAGGTGCTGCTGTACCGGTAGGTCATATCAAAGGACATGACCCAAAAGCTGACTCGGTGGTAAGTTTGCACTTCAATTCTATAGTGGCCGAAAATTGTATGAAGTGCGAGAAGATACATCCTAAGGAGAATGAATATTACTGGGACGATGCCGATGCCTTCGTTAAATATGGACAGGACCGTGATATGGCTATCATAGGCCATGTGTTGGTATGGCATTCTCAGTTAGCACCGTGGTTCCCATACGATAGTGCAGGTAATTATGTCAGTGCTGATGTATTGAAGGAACGTATGCGTGACCATATATATACAGTTGCAGGACGCTACAAAGGTAAAATCAAAGGCTGGGATGTAGTTAATGAAGCTATCGAAGATGATGGGTCATACCGTCATTCGCCATTCTATGATATACTCGGTGAGGAATTTATACCTCTCGCTTTCCAGTATGCTCATGAGGCTGATCCGGACGCTGAGCTTTATATAAACGACTTCTCAATGGATAAGCCCGGTAAACGTGAACGTTATGTAAAGATTATAAATGACCTGCGTTCACGTGGGCTGCGAATAGACGGTATCGGTATGCAGAGTCATATAGGGCTTGACTATCCTGAACTTGATGAATACGAAACCTCGCTTGAAACTTTCGGTAAAACCGGTGTGCAGGTTATGGTCACAGAACTTGATATGACCGCTATACCGACAGTGCGTCGTGGAGCAGATGTAGGTGCTAATGTGGATTTTAAGGCAGAGTTCAATCCTTATCCTAATGGTCTACCTGAAGCTGTAAGTCAGCAGTGGAATAATCGTATGGACAGTGTATTCGCTATATATGACCGTCATTCAGACGTAATATCGCGTGTCACATGGTGGGGTACATACGACGGAATGTCGTGGCGTAATGACTGGCCTGTGATGGGACGTACCGATTATCCTTTGCTTTTCGACCGTAATTATAATATGAAACAATTTATGCAGGATGCCATAGCAGGCACTCCCAAAAAAGACTGATTCATGACACCCCTTAAACCTGAAAAAAGATACCTCTTCCCAGCCGATTACATGGCTGATCCAAGTGTGCACGTGTTCAACGGCCGCATATACATATATCCCTCACACGATTGGGAGTGTGCCAACGTAGAGAACGATAACGGTGACCAGTATGTTATGAAAGACATGCATGTGCTTTCTATAGATGGTGACCCTATGACAGGTATAGTCACTGACCATGGCAAAGCACTTGATATAGCGGATATACCTTGGGCTGGACGTCAATTGTGGGATTGCGACTGTGTGGAGAAAGACGGAAAATACTATCTTTATTTTCCTCTTAAGGACCGTAATGATATTTTCCGTGTGGGTGTGGCTATAGCTGACCGTCCGGAAGGTCCGTTTATAGCTCAGCCCGACCCGATACGCGGCAGCTACTCGATAGATATATGTGTACTCAAAGACGATGATGGCGAATATTATATGTACTTCGGTGGTCTTTGGGGTGGTCAGCTGCAACGTTATGCTGATAATAAGGCATTGGAAAATCCTTATCTTCCTGAGGGAGCAGCGCCGTCCCTCCCCAGTCGCTGTGTGCGCTTGAGTAAAGATATGCTTCAGTTTGCCGAAGAACCACGTCCTGTACAGGTGGTTGATGCTGAGGGTAAACCTCTTCGTGCCGATGATCCGCATCGCTTCTTTGAGGCTTCATGGGTACATAAATATAACGGTAAATATTATTTCTCATATTCTACCGGCGACTCGCATTTGCTCTGTTACGCTGTGGGTGACAATCCGTATGGGCCATTTGTGTACCAGGGAGAGATATTGACTCCTGTAGTGGGTTGGACCACACATCATAGTATCATCGAGTATGACGGGCGTTGGTATCTGTTTCATCACGATAGTGTACCATCTGGTGGAAAATCGTGGCTTCGTAGCCTGAAGGTATGTGAACTGACTTACGATTCAGAAGGGCGTATACAGACTATAGACGGCGGTGGCGAATAAGCCCATGAATAATAGAAAAGGTGTTATGTTGACGTTGCTGGTGCCGTGGCTTGTAGCTTCGGCATCAGTACCTGTCATAGACTTCGTAACTCCCGAAGTGGTACGTGTGCGTTGGAATGTAGATGGGGCTTTGTGTGATAATGCTACAGGTGCATGTATATATTCTCCCACCGAAGTCGCTACTGAAGTCTTGCACCATGATGGAGTGACACTGTATCGCTCAACAGAACTTGAAGTCGAAGTTCCCGACAATGAAGAGGGAATAATATTTCGTAATCGTAAAGACGGAAAGATACTTTTGCGTGAACGGTTGGAATGCCCACGGTCAAGTGCAGAACGGATACGCGAGAAAGTAATATATGACGATACCACGGCTCATATTGAGGAGACTGCTAATGGTAAGGTTACAGTCAAAGATGTAGTACGCCGTGATACTATCGGAGTTGACCGTAGTTATACTGTAGTCTTCAACGTTACACCTGATGAAGCTCTGTACGGTCTTGGGTCTCACATGGAGGATTACATGAATCTTCAAGGTAAGACTCTTTATCTGACTCAGCATAATATGAAAGCCTTTGTGCCGATGATAGTATCGACAGGAGGTTATGGACTGATGTTTGATGCCGGCTGTTCAATGCGTTATGAAAGCACTCCAGTTGCAGAGTCGAATGAGTACGACATGGAGATGGAGATGTTGGCGGCAAATACGCTTGATTATTATTTTATCAAGGGTGAAACACCAGAAGATGTTGTTGCAGGTTATCGGTATCTTACCGGGGCCGTATCTATGCCACCGCGTTATCTGTTCGGCTATATACAGTCGAAGGAACGTTATGTCTCATCAGAAGATATTGTAAATACAGTCCGTGAATATCGTCGTCGGCAGGTGCCTCTTGAAATGATAGTACAGGATTGGAACTATTGGCCCGAGGGGTGGGGATATGCCAAGATGGACCGTCGTTATTACCCGAATCCTAAAGCCCTGGCTGATTCAGTACATGCTTACAATGCTCGTCTAATGGTGAGCATCTGGCCTAATCCGCAGTATTGTCCACAAGAACGTGACATGCGCGAACGTGGCTATATGCTGGAACATTCAGTCTATGACGTGTTTAATCCTGACGCCCGTGACTGTTACTGGGGATATGTCGGTAGTGAGTTTTTTGACAATGGTTTTGACGCGTGGTGGTGTGACAGTAGTGAACCGCTTGACGGCGATTGGAACGCGCCTCCCGAGCCGGTTGATGGACGTCCTTATTCATGGGAAGAGCATAAACGCCGTTGGGAACTCAATAACGATATTCTCTCAGAAACTCTTGGAGCCGAACGTGCCTGTCTCTATTCTTTATATCATTCCAAAGGCATTTACGAACATCAGCGTCAGTCTACTGATGCGAAGAGAGTAGTTAATCTTACACGTTCTACTTTTGCCGGACAGCAACGTTATGGTACAATAGTATGGAACGGTGATACCCATGCCTCGTGGCAGTCGTTCAGACAGCAGATTCCCTCAGGACTTAATTATATGGCCTCGGGAAGTCCCTACTGGACTGTAGATGTAGGATGTTTCTTTACCCGAACTGACCCCCGGTGGTTTTATAAAGGTGAGTTTCCGGCGGGTATGGCCGATGAGGGTTACAGAGAGTTTTACACGCGCATGTTCCAGTGGGGTACTTTCCTGCCGGTCTTACGTAGTCATGGCACTGATACGCCACGTGAGATATGGCAGCTTGGAGAACCTGGAACGCCCTATTATGATGCTGTGCTGAAGATGATAAACCTACGTTACAGTTTATTACCCTACATATATAGTATGGCTGCTGCACAGACTGTAGGTGGTTATAGCATAGTTCGTCCATTAGGTTTCGATTTTCCGACTGACCGAAAAGTATTGGATATTAAGGACCAATATATGTTCGGTGATATTATGGTGTGTCCTGTTATGGCACCTGGCATTAATACCAGAGAAGTCTATCTGCCGGAATCAGACAGCGGCTGGGTAGATTTCTGGACTGGAAATCAGATGGCTGGTGGAAGAGTTATCACTGCCGATACTCCGATTGATTGTCTACCTCTTTATATACGCGGAGGTAGTATAATTTTGTCGGCCGAACCGGTACAGTATGCTGACGCTATTGTTAGATGTCCTGTGTCTATAGATATATATCCTGGACAGGATGCAGAGTTTACCTTTTATGATGATGATGGCGATGGATATGAATTTGAAAAAGGTAACTGCACAAGAATTAAAATGACCTGGAATGAACGTAAAAAGCGTTTTACTATCTTTGATGCTGAAGGTACGTATAAAGATGCACCTGAATGTCGTGTATTTAACGTGCGTAAGGCAGGAAAGGAGAAAACAGTGCATTATACCGGAAAAAGAACTGAAATAAGATTTTAAGATGTGCCTACGACTCTACAGCCGTAGGCACATAGATAATATAGATTACTTTGTAACCTGACTCAAAACATGAAACAATATAGTCTGATTGGAATAATAATAACTCTGACCACACTTCCCGTTATGGCGGAGAGTGTGGCCGTTAAGTTTTACACCCCGGAAATAGTAAGAGTGACGAAATTGCCTGATGACAGCAGTATGTCCGGTCGTGAATCGCTTGTAGTTATGGTACAGCCGGAGAATGTGAAGTCTACAGTAAGTGAGAAGAACGGTATCACTACTTATAAAAGTCATGCTCTCACTGTGACGGTAGATGATAATGATGGCAAGGTCAGTTTCTACACTCCTGATGGTTCTCTTCTTATGGCAGAGGGTAGCTACTCATTTACACCGATATCTGAAGGGATTGATAAGGGTTCATACAGAGTGATGCAAAGTTTTGCTCTGGAAGAAGAGGAACCGATATATGGTATCGGTATGATGCAAAACGGTAAGATGTCGCAACGTGGTGAACATCGGCTTATGCAGCAGTCGAATCTTGAGGATTTTGCTCATTTCTTCCAGAGTATAAAGGGTTACGGAGTTTATTGGGATAATTATTCACCGACGGCTCTTAATGACAATGCTACATTGGAACTTGAAAGTCAAGTAGGTGATGCAGTAGATTATTATTTCATGTACGGAGGCGATGCTGACGGCGTGATAGCTGATATGCGCTATCTGACTGGTCACGTTCCTATGATGCCTCTTTGGACTTACGGTTTCCATCAGAGTCGTGAACGTTATAAGACACAGGAAGAGTTGCTTGAAGTAGTGGATAAATATCGTGAACTGGGTATACCATTTGACGGTATTATACAGGATTGGCAATATTGGGGTAGCAATTACACCTGGAATGCAATGGAATTTATCAGTCCGGATTTCAATCGCGCACAGGAGATGATTGATAGGGTACATGACCAGAATGCTCATATAAGCATAAGTATATGGTCAAGTTTTGGGCCCGAAACAAAACAATACAAAGAATTGAAAGAAAAAGGACTGCTGTTTTCTTTCGAGACATGGCCTGAATCCGGTCTTACCGAATGGCCACCGCGTCGTGATTATCCTTCTGGAGTCAGAGTGTATGACTGTTACAACGACACAGCTCGTCAGATATATTGGAATCATCTGAAACGTCTGCACAATATGGGTATAGACGCATGGTGGATGGATTCTACAGATCCGGACCATGCTCAGTATAAAGATTCTGACCTTGATGAAGCTTGTTCATTAGGCTCTTTCCGTTCAGTACGAAATCTGTATCCGTTTATGACGGTTGGCGGGGTTGACACTCATCAACGGGCTACAGATAGGGATAAACGTGTCTTTATACTGACACGTTCCTTCTTTGCCGGACAGCAACGTTACGGAGCTAACACGTGGAGTGGAGATGTAACTAGTTCGTGGGAATCATTACGTAATCAAGTACCACTTTGTCTTAACCATACTCTTACAGGCAATCCTAATGTTAATACTGATATAGGTGGATTTTTTGCTGGTGCTTATAATCGCAACTGGGGTGATAATTCGGCTGTGACAAATCCTCAGTTTCAGGAACTTTATACCCGTTGGATGCAGTTCGGGCTCTTTAATCCTATGATGCGTAGTCACGGTACAGATGTGTACCGCGAACTTTATTACTATGGTAAAGATGGCGAACCTATCTATGATGCTCTTGTCAATGCGGTAAAATTGCGTTACCGTCTATTGCCCTATATATACAGTACTGCACGTCGTGTAAGTGCCAATGATGACAGTTTCATGCGTGCGCTCTTTATGGATTTCAGAGATGATAAGAATACATGGAATAACTCGCGTGAATTCATGTTCGGTCGTAGTTTACTTGTGTGCCCTGTTGTCGAGCCGCTCTTTACTGAAGAAAAAATAGTCAAAACAGATGAAATGAGTGGGTGGAATAGGAACGATGGTACTACGCCTGATGGGTGGCCTGTTGTAGATTGGAATCAGGAAAAAAACTACGAAGTATATCTGCCTTCTGGCGCAAATTGGTTCGATTTCTGGACGAATAGGGAATATGAAGGTGGTAATACAATAGAGGCAGCAGCTCCCATAGCTTATTCACCGCTGTTCGTAAAAGCCGGAAGTATCCTGCCGTTAGCTGAAAATATGCAATATTCATCTGAAAAGCCGTGGAATTTCATTACGCTTAACGTATATCCCGGTGCAAATGCAGAATTTGTGCTATATGAAGATGAAGGTGACAATTATAACTATCTTGAGGGTAAGTTTACCAAGATTCCTATGAGCTGGAACAATAAAAAACGTACTCTTACTATTGATGCCTGTAAAGGTGAGTATGACGGTATGCTTCGGCAGCGTACTTTCAGAGTAGTTATGCCCGACGGACAGAGTAAAGATATAGAGTATTCTGGAAAAAGAGTATCAGTTAAAATGTAAAGATGGTGATGAAGAAGGAACTGATATTATCTATATTTATAGCCTCCGGACTGCCTATGTGGGGTCTGGACTCTCCTAACGGAAGACTTACTCTCGACTCTGACAAAGATGGTATGACTCTGCTTTACACTGATAGTAGGGGGCGTCTGCCAATGTTGGAACTTATGTGTGGTCGTGCCAAACCTGTAGGTGACACGCGTATAGTCACTACAGATTATACACTAATCGCAGGCAAGCGTAAACACTGTCTGAATTCTTATTCGGAGCAACGTTATATTCTGCCTGACCGAGATACGCTTACAGTTAGACTCTATAATGATGGTCTGACATGGAAAAAAGCCGGTATGTCAGAAGTAGAGTTTGTATGGCCCATAAATGTATGGTTACAAGAATGGACTGATTGTTACGAGAATTTTTTTCCACAGAATCCGGAGATAAAAGTAGGTAAGCGTTTCGGTTATCCAGCTCTTGTTGAGTTTCCGGGTGGACATTTCGGGCTGCTTACCGAATCAGGTATAACACCTGAAGAAGCTGGCGTCAGCATGTATGCTAAGGGAGGTAATACATTTCGCCTTATACCTGATGGCCCACAGAATGGAGGTTGGCAGACATTTATAGCCGGCACACTGGGTGATATCGTTGAATCTACACTTGTGACGGATAATTCACTCGAAAGTAAGATAGCCGATACCTCATGGATTCAACCAGGCGTTGCGGCTTGGATATATTGGGCTTACAATCATGGTTCAAATGATTTTAATATAATCAGCAGATATGTTGATATGGCTGCCGAATTAGGTTTGCCTTATGTGCTTATAGATGCTGAGTGGGATGAGATGAAAGATGGTAAGAATATCGAAGATGCTGTATCGTATGCTCTAAGTAAAAATGTGAAGCCTATGATATGGTATAATTCGTCGGTAGGGTGGGTCGACGGAGCACCAGGGCCTAAATATCATCTTAATACACCAGAAAATCTCGAAAAGGAATTTGCATGGTGTGAGAAAATAGGAGTGAGCGGTGTCAAGATAGATTTTTTCTCAGGCGATACCAATCTCAATCTTCAGTTTATGGCCGAACTGCTTGAAGCCGCAGCACGTCATAATCTCACGGTGAATTTTCATGGTGCGCCATTACCTCGTGGATGGCAGCGTACATATCCCAATTTGCTTACTACTGAAGCAGTATATGGTGCTGAGTGGTATAATAATGTGCCTACTTTTACTGATAAAGCTGCACGTCATAATGCTACTTTACCATTTACACGTAATGTAGTCGGGTCGATGGATTATACTCCGTGTGCTTTTACTGACTCGCAGCATCCTCATATCACTACTCACGCACATGAGCTCGCCCTTACAACATTGTTTGAATCGGGTTTACAGCATCTTGCTGACCGTCCGGAAAGTCTGTTACAACAGCCTGGAGCTGTACGTCTTTACCTTAGCGAATTGCCAGCCGCATGGGACGAAACCGTGTTTGTCGGAGGATATCCAGGAGAATACGCAGTGTTGGCACGCCGTCATGGAGAACGTTGGTACATAGCCGGTATAAACGGCTCTGACATCGCTAAGAAAGATGTGCCACTTGATTTTACACGGCTTGGGATAGACACTTCCCGAGTTAGGGCTACAATGTTTGCCGATGCCGCTCCAGAAGGTCCGAATCCATGGAGTATAAGACCGATAGTAGGATTGCCTGATAAAATTGATATGCAAGCGCGTGGAGGATTTCTTATAGTGACAGATGGTAAATCGCGTCCACGCAATCCCATATCTCAAACAGAATTTACACCTGACCCTGCTCCTGTAGTGGTGGGTGATACTCTCTATCTCTACACCGGTCATGATGACCTGAGTGCTACTGATGATAATTTCGTGATGCGTGATTACCTATGTTTCACTACTACTGATATGGTTAATTGGACTCACCATGCTCCTATATTTAATAATCAAGGTTTTGGTGCCACCGACTGTGCGTATGCTGCTCAGATGGCTTACCGTAACGGAAAATGGTATTATTATACTTCCACATTTGGGATACCTGTATTAGTATCAGACTCTCCTTATGGACCTTTCACAAATCCTCTGGGTGGAAAGAATTATTTGATTTACTCCGAGGATACAAATTACAGTGGTCACGGTTGGGAAGATATTGACCCTACTGTACTGATAGATGATGATGGACAGGCATATATGTATTGGGGTAACAATGCCCTTTATGCTGTGCGTCTTAATGAGAATATGATAAGCTATGATGGTGATATAGTTGTCTTTGATATAGCTGATAAATCAGCATTCGGAGATGATTACGAAGAGGCTCCGTGGATAACCAAACGCGGTGACAAGTATTATCTTATCTATGCGGCTCACTGTCCTGAAGATACCTACTGGGCATGGTCTGACGGGCCTTTGGGACCGTGGAAATATGGTGGTGAGGTGATGCGAGCTTTCGAACACGGTGGTATGGGAAATCATACCGGCATGGCCGAATTTAAAGGACAATGGTATTTCTTTTATATGGACGAAGGCCTCCCTGAAGCTCATAGTAAACGTCGTACCGCCAGTGTGGTGCCATTCGATTTTAATGCCGATGGTTCTATACCTTATATTCATCATGATGAGCGAGGAGTATTGAAAAGTGTTGCCCCTCTTAATCCTTATGTGCCTCAGCAGGGCGAAACTATAGCTTGGGAGGAAGGTATAGGTATAGGATATGATAGTATAGATTGTGTCTATGTTAACGATATTGACAATGGTGACTGGATAAAACTGCGTGAGGTGGATTTCGGTGATGGTGCCGAATGGTTCAGAGCCCGTGTACGTGGTGGTCTATTCGGTTCAGGTATAGAAATACGTCTTGATGCTCCAGATGGTGAATTGTTAGGTGTACTTGATACAGAATCTGATATGGATTGGCTTGAACGTCAGTGTAAAGTTAGAAATTGTCAGGGTATCCATGATCTTTATTTCGTATTTACCGGACCGGATAAAAATACTCTTAATTTTGACTCATGGCAATTTATAAAATAAGTAGCCTTAGAATGAAGATAAAGAATCTTAGGAAATTTTTGGCTATATCGCTGAGTTTGTTGCTATATCTTAGCGTATTAGCTGACGAACCGTTGCGATTGTGGTATTCTGAGCCTGCCACACAATGGGTAGAGGCTCTTCCTGTAGGAAACTCACGTATGGGAGCCATGATATTCGGTGGTATAAATCGTGAGAGGATACAACTTAATGACGAAACTTTCTGGGCAGGGAGTCCCTACAATAATCTTAATCAAGAGGGTAGGCAACATCTGGACGAAATAAAACAGCTTATTTTCGATGGTAAGCCTGGCGAAGCAGAAGGACTTATTAATCGTTATTACATGACTCCACATCATGGAATGTCGTACCTTACTCTCGGTAGCTTGATTTTGGATTTCCAACATACAGGCATACCAACAGAGTATAACCGTTCGCTTGATATATCAAATTCTGTACATGAGGTTAGTTATAAGGTAGATGGTACGGTCTACCGACGTCAGACCATAGCTTCGCTCCCGGCCGGTGTGATAATGGTACATCTTACAGCTGAAGGTTCTCAGCCTCTCTCTTTTAGTCTTGGTTATGATGGGCCTGAACGAGCTACAGTAAAGACGGGTCCGAATGGCCTTACCGTGACTTTGCCTGGTATCGCACAGGAAGGTATCGAATCTGCGCTTACCGCTGTCTGTGGTGTGCGAATAGTGACTGACGGCAGTATGGTTTCAGATACGGCCAATATTATAGTTGACAATGCTATCGAGGCTACATTATATATAGCATCGGCTACTAATTTTGTGCGCTACGATGATGTCAGTGGCGATGGACATGCTAAAACCGAACAACTTCTGCAAGCAGCCATCAATCATGATTTTGCTGATGCCATAGCAGAACATACTGCTGCTTACCATAGTCTGTTTGACCGTGTTTCTCTTACTCTTCCTTCTATTCAGACAAGTGCTCTTGAAACACATAAACGAGTGGCGGCTTTTGCTGACGAGTATGACCCATCACTTGTGGCGCTGTTGTTTCAGTACGGCCGCTATCTACTTATCTCATCATCACAACCGGGTGGTCAGCCGGCTAACCTGCAAGGAGTGTGGAATGACTCGGATACCCCACCGTGGGATAGCAAATATACCATCAATATTAATACAGAGATGAATTATTGGCCGGCTGAGGTTACTAATCTCAGTGAGTGTCATCAGCCGCTCTTTGACCTGATAGAAGATTTGTCACATACCGGTGGTGATGCTGCACGTGTGTTATACAATGCGGACGGTTGGATAGCTCACCATAATACGGACCTGTGGCGTATAACAGGTCCGGTAGATATGGCATGTTACGGTATGTGGCCTAACGGTGGTGCATGGTTGGCCACACACTTATGGGAGCATTATCTTTATACCGGAGATATGGATTTTTTGAAACATTATTATCCTGTCATAAAAGGTACGGCTGATTTTTATCTGAGTTTTATGACCGAACACCCTGAAACGGGTTATTTGGTTACAGTACCTTCAATGTCACCCGAACATGGTTATCAAGATTCATGGATAACAGCCGGCTGTACGATGGATAATCAGATAGCGCGTGATGCCCTTACAAATACTCTATTTGCTGCCGAGCTACTTGGTGAACCAGCTGAATATCTTGCACGGCTACAAAATGCTATCTCACGTCTTCAACCTATGCGAGTGGGGAGATACGGCCAGTTGCAAGAATGGAGTGTAGATGCCGATGACCCTACTGATAAACATCGGCATGTATCACATCTTTATGGCCTCTATCCTTCATCACAGATTACTCCTACTTCCACTCCTAAGGCTTTCGATGGCGCACGTGTGTCGTTGGCTCAACGTGGTGATATGGCTACCGGCTGGAGTATAGGTTGGAAAGTAAACCTGTGGGCACGTTTATTTGATGGTGACCATGCTGACCGTATAATCCGTAACATGGTGACTCTCCTTGGTGGTGACGGTAACAGCTGGAGTGGTGAGGGCAGGCTATACCCTAATCTGTTTGATGCTCACCCGCCGTTCCAGATAGATGGTAATTTTGGTCTGACTGCCGGAATAGCCGAGATGCTTCTCCAAAGTCATGATGGTGCTGTACACTTGTTGCCTGCCTTACCTGCGGCATGGCACGAAGGTGAAGTGCGTGGCCTTAAGGCTCGTGGTAACTATGAAGTTGATATTCGATGGCATGAAGGAGTGATTGACGAAGCTATAATAACCTCCAATATAGGCGGTACTCTACGTTTACGTTCGGCTGTGCCATTACAAGGTGAAGGACTCAGTAAGGCTATAGGAACATGCCCTAATCTGTTATTAAGAAATGTTCCTATAGCCGATGCTGAGATTTCAGGTGAATGTAACGTAACATCATCTTTACCCCTGTTTCTCTATGAGTATGACCTTGTTACCGAACCTGGAGGAAAATATGTAGTTAACGGCTCCCGAGGAAAGAAATAGGGCTCAGATAAGTAGTGAGAGACTTATGCGGTGACGTTCGTAGTCTATATCAATTACCTTTACTTCAACTTGTTGTCCGATATGAAGTACATCTGAAACAGAGTTGACCCGACGGTGCGATAATTGTGAGATATGTAACAGTCCGTTTTCTTTAATGCCAAGATTGACAAAGGCACCAAAAGCGGTAATATTGTTGACAAGTCCAGGTAATACTTGTCCGACTGCGAGCTGTTCAAAACTTTCTATTCCTGGCGTGAAAGCTGTATCGGCATTATCCGTACGTGGGTCACGTCCAGGTTTACGCAGTTCAGTCACGATATCGGTCATGGTTGCTTCGCCACCTACTCCATCAGCTGCAAGAGCTTTTACATCAATGCTATCGAGCAGTTTGTTGTCAGCAGGCAGCTGATCAGTGCGTACTCCTAAGCGTCGAGCCATCTCACGTACTATGTGATAGCTTTCGGGATGTATGCCTGTGTTATCAAGTGGCTCGGTACCGCCGGAAACACGTAAAAAACCGGCTGCCTGTTCAAAAGCTTTGGCTCCGAGGCGAGGTACTTTCAGTAACTCACGACGTGTAGTAAAATCACCATTAGCAGCTCTATAAGCTACTATGTTGGCTGCTAATGCCGGTCCTATGCCTGATACGTATGATAGCAATCGTTCAGAAGCTGTGTTGACATCTACTCCTACGGCATTGACACAAGACATGACAGTATAATCAAGGGCGTTCTTCAGTTTTCCTTGGTCTACATCATGTTGATATTGACCTACGCCGATTGACTTGGGGTCTATCTTGACCAATTCTGCCAATGGGTCAATAAGGCGTCTTCCGATAGAAACTGCTCCACGTACGGTAACATCTTTGTCAGGAAATTCATGGCGTGCTATTTCTGAAGCGGAATAAACTGAGGCGCCACTTTCACTGACTACGAATATAGCTTTGTCTGGCATCAGATGTTCTTGGCGTATAAAACGCTCTGTCTCGCGTGAGGCTGTACCGTTGCCGAGAGCAATAGCATCAAGATGATAATGGTCTATAAGGCGACGTAATGTAGCCGCCGCTCCGACTGTATCAGCTTTCGGAGGTACTGGATAGATGACTGTATCTTCCAATAGATTGCCCTGGGCGTCAAGAGCTACAACCTTACATCCTGTACGGAATCCTGGGTCCAGGGCAAGCACACGGCGTCCCTTGAGGGGAGAGGCTAATAATAATTGGCGGAGGTTTTCGGCAAATATGTCGATTGCCACACGGTCAGCTTCTTCCTTTAACGAGGCTGACACTTCATTTTCGACTGAAGGTCTTAACAACCTTTTTGAAGCATCTGCGACTGCATCAGCAATAAAGTCACGACACACTCGGTTTGCGTTTCGTGGTGTAAAGGAGCGTGCCAATGATTCGTCAAGACGGTCTTCGTTACCTTCAAGAGTATAGCGTACCTTTATCATACCTTCGCTTTCGGCACGCCGTAGAGCAAGATATTGATGTGAGGGCATACGGCGCACTGATTGTGAAAAGTCTGCATATTGAGCAAATGGTGAAGCAGCAAGTTCCGCATCACGTCCTTTGGTCGGAGTACATATAATTGATGACGAACGATGGTAAGTATTACGAGCTATATTACGTAGACTTTCTGATTCCGATGCCATTTCTGCTATTATATCAGAGGCTCCCGCAAGAGCCTCATCTGTATCAGAGACCCCATTCTTTCCTACGAAAGAACGACTTAAGGCTTCGAAATTTGTGGCTTTACCCTGCATGATAAGTTTTGCAAGAGGTTCAAGTCCCTTTTCACGTGCTATAGTGGCTCGTGTACGTTTACGTGGTTTATAGGGTGCGTAGAGGTCTTCTACCTCTGTCATTGAAGTTGCTTCTTCAAGTCTTTGGCGTAATTGAGGTGTCATTGCACCGGCGGCTTCTATAGCTTCTGCCACAAACACCTTACGGGCTTCGAGCTCTCGAACTGCCTTCAGGGTGATTTCAATATTTCGCACAGACACTTCATCGAGTCTGCCGGTTGCCTCTTTACGGTAGCGGCTTATAAACGGTACTGTAGCTCCACCTTCAAGTAGCTTGGCTGTAGCTTCTACTGCCTTTGGAGCTAACCCGAGCCGAGTTGCTACCATACTATATATTTTATCCATAAAATTGCTTCTTCAAAAAGAAATATATTCTCTTTAAAAGCGAAATTACAAAAAACTCTCCATATTCCCAATCACAGTATTTTCTCTCCTCTTTCTGAACTATCTCACTATGCCTCGCGAAAATGGTTTTTGCCCGCAGCTCTACTCTGTAAGTTTTAAACCTCTGCCTGGCTCTTATATCGAAATAATAACCTTATTATGAATACTGATTTTTCCATATCCAGTCGTTATTTTTCGACTTCCGGTCTTTCCTATCTGCGTCTGGCTTTAGCTGCCGTTTGCTTCGTTGTGACCTCGGCTCTTATGGCTGTAGAAACAGTGACTTTTTCTTCTAAAAAACTTTCGCCAACTCTTAGTTTAGTGCAGCAGGAGCTTTCCACTCCCGGTGTGTTACCTGGCATCTCTTCTATTGAGGTAATCACCGAAGGGCGAAAATCCACAGGCAAAGATGGTTATAGTATAATTCGTACTAACGACCGTCTACAGCTTCGGGCAGCTACTGATATAGGTGCGCTTTATGGTGCCTTTCATCTCTTACGTCTTGATGCGGCGGGTACAGAGATTCCTGCCGAGATAAATGAGACTCCGGCTTTTTCGCTTCGTATGCTTAACCATTGGGATAATCTTGACGGCACTATAGAGCGCGGCTATGCAGGCCGGTCGTTATGGCTTTGGGATGAACTTCCTAACCGTATCTCTTCCCATTATGCTGAATATGCTCGTCGTAATGCAATGATTGGTATCAATGCAGCTGTTTTGAATAATGTAAATGCTTCACCTTGTATTCTCTCATCTGAATATTTGCAAAAAGTCAAGGCTCTTGCTGATGTAATGCGTCCGTATGGTATAAGAGTTTTTCTGTCAGTTAATTTTGCTTCTCCTATAGCTCTTGATTCTCTTCCAACTGCTGACCCTCTTGATAATAGGGTGCAACATTGGTGGAAAGCTAAAGCTAAAGAGATATACTCTCTGATACCTGATTTCGGTGGTTTTTTGGTCAAAGCTAATTCCGAAGGTCAGCCGGGTCCTATGGATTACGGACGTACACATGCTGATGGGGCAAATATGCTTGCACATGCTTTGAAACCATACGGTGGTGAAGTAATGTGGCGAGCTTTTGTCTATTCACCTATTGACGCTGACCGTGCTAAACAGGCGTATATGGAATTTGTACCGCTTGACGGACAATTTGAACCGAATGTTACGATACAAATAAAAAATGGTCCGATTGACTTTCAGCCACGCGAGCCTTACAGTCCGCTGTTTGGAGCTATGCCTGAAACACCACAAATGGCCGAGTTGCAAATAACGCAGGAGTATCTTGGTCATGCCAATCATCTGGCTTTTCTTGCACCTATGTGGAAAGAGTTTTTCGCTCAGGTCTCACCTTCGTCTCTGACAGCTATTGCTGGTGTGGCTAATGTCGGTGATACCCCCAATATGACCGGTCACCCTCTTGCTGATGCAAACTGGTATGCCTTGGGACGACTTGCATGGAATCCGTCTTTAACTGCCGAAGAGATAGCTGCAGAATGGATAGATAGCCGTCTTATTGACTCTCATACCACTCCTGCTGATGTTCGTCAGGGACTTATCAATATGCTTGTTTCCAGCCGTGAAACAGTAGTAGATTATATGATGCCTTTAGGATTACACCATATCTTCGCTTTTGGTCATCATTACGGTCCCGAACCGTGGTGTGAAGTCGAAGGCGCACGTGCTGACTGGTTGCCTCGTTATTATCATCAGGCAGACAGTGTAGGACTTGGTTTTGATCGTACACCGTCAGGTAGTGATGCCGTCAGTCAGTATCCGGAACCATTACGTTCGCTTTATGCTTCACTTACTGAATGTCCGCCTGAACTGTTATTATGGTTTCATCATGTGCCATGGACACATACTCTCTCTACTGGCCGAACGTTGTGGGAGGAACTTTGTCATCGTTATGCTCGTGGTGCTAATACCATAGGAGAGTATCAGAGAATTTGGGTTGAGGCTCAGCCTTATATAGATGCTGACCTTTGGACTGATGTCAATCAAAGACTTATTACGCAGGCTCGTGATGCACAATGGTGGAAAGATGCATGTGTGCTTTACTTTAGCCAAGTTTCCGGTCTTTCTCCTACGTCTGAAACTTATCCCATACATCATACCCTTGAGCAACTTATGCAGCTTAATCTTGCAATAGATAACTATACTAATCCTTCTTCCTCTCTACTCGATTCCAAACGTTGATAATTCATGACAGAGTATTATATAAAAGTTGGCATAAAGACAGCTGGCTTACCGAGTTTAGAAAAAAATAAGAACTATACGCTTGTACGTAACATACTTATAGGTGATGGCTTTCACTGGCAACGTACCATAACAGCTCGCTTGCCGGGTGAGGTGAGTTTGTATAAGTTGTCTTCTCAACCCGAATTGAGCATTTCAGATACTACAGAAGCAGACCAACATATCACATTAGTAAATCGAGTGCCGCTTGAAACCTATCTGGAGTGTGTCGTGGGAAGTGAAATGAATCCTTCTGCACCAATAGAGTTTCTTAAAGCTCATGCGGTTATATCGCGTAGTTGGGCTTTAGGTAAGGTATTGGGTACTCATTCTTGTGATAAGAACGGTTATAAAAATACTTCTGACTGTCTGATAGGTTGGGATGATACTGCCGGACATCATGGTTTTGATGTGTGTTCTGACGATCATTGTCAGCGTTATCAGGGTTTACAGCCAATTGCTCCGAGAGCATTACAAGCTATTCGTGATACAGCAGGTGAAATTCTTACTGCCGCTGACGGCAGTTTGGTTGATGCCCGCTTTTCAAAATGTTGTGGTGGGCGTACTGAAGTGTTCAGCACTTGCTGGCAATCTCGTTCTGTAAGCTGTCTGGAAAGTTTCGATGACCCATGGTGTGACCTTTCCAGTCTTTCTTCTGAACAACGCCGAGAAGTCTTATCCTCAATACTTAAAGATTATGATCTTAACACTGAAGGATACGGTTATCGTTGGCAGACCGAAATATTGAAAACAGAGGTGAAGGCAAATCTTAATAGACGTTTTGGACGGGATATTGGTGACATACTTAGTATCGAACCTTTACATCGTGGACCTTCCGGTCGTATAGACCTCTTGCGTATTCATGGCAGTGATGGCATATTTGATTTGGGTAAGGAATTATGGATACGTCGTCTGCTCTCACCAAGTCATCTCTATTCATCAGCTTTTGATATAGTGGATTTAGGTTATGCTTTTCGTCTTGAAGGTCACGGTTGGGGACATGGTGTGGGTCTATGTCAGATAGGAGCTGCTAATATGGCGCTACATGGTTACTCTTACCGTGATATCTTGTCTTTCTATTACCCTGGTGCTATCATCACGTCGCTCTAATTTCTTCTTCATAAAAAAGGACGCCTGTATAATTAATGCAGGCGTCCTTCGTATTCTCACTTGTTAATAACTACTTATTCTTCAGACTATTGTTTGATGAATTTCTGTCCGTTACGGATGTATATACCTGGTTGAAGTGCATCAGGATTAACTTGCATACCGTGTATGTTGTATACAGGCGCATTGTTGTCATAATCGGTGGGTAGAGTAGTCACATTAGTAACAGTCGGATCGATTTCAATAGTGATAGGCTCGTTAGCATGACCGCTATAATAGTCATCACCGGCCCATTCGGGAGTACCGATAGCACCCTTCCACAACGAAACGGTATAGGTCTCAGACTGGCTGAAGTCGATATTGCGGATACCGACCATGACTACTGACGGGTTATCTTCAACAACACCAATATTCATTTGCGAATCCTCAATACGTTCTCCTTCACCGTACCATACACTGCAAAAACTCTTGACATTGGCATTGGTGACTACTGGTTGACCAAAGTCCATGTATAACTGCATTTCAAGTTGCTTCTTGCCATTTACACGGATTTCGTTTACCTCACTATAGTAGGACAAAGGTTTTAGGTCATACTCAGTGAAATTTTCACGAGGTTCGCCCGCCAACTTCCATGGATTGAAATCGTAGCGAAGCTCAGGATTGGCACGTCCACCTGTGTAGTCGGCATAGTACCATGATGTATCACCCATCAGACCTTCAGGCACCACAAGTGTGTAGTCAGCATCAACATATTTGTTCAGACCATTGATGCCAAAATAGAACATAGAATAGTTAGAAGCCGGACCTCCGAAATCTCGTTTCCAGTCGTTAACTACATTGCCCTCAGCATCCAGAAGATAGCATTGCGAACTGAAGCCACCTACCCACCAAACCTCGTCGGGAAAGAGCACATCAATTCTTACCTGTGTTGTAAACTCATCGGTTTCACTATCGACAAGTTCTTGGAAAAGAACTTGTTCTACACTCGGCACGAAGTCGTAGACAGTTTCTTGTGCCGCGGCCTGAAAGGCTGTGCTGCCTAAAAGAGCAGCCATTGCAAAAGTAAATAATTTACTCATAGGCTTTACGTTAGAAAGTCTTTAAAGTTTTTAAATTACCGCCTTAAGAGGAATTTCTCTTAGACGCTCGTTTAGTATACTGTGCTAAACGGTAGCAAAATTAATTAAAATATTTTTAAACTACAACATTTAGATAGTTTTTTGGAACTGATGATAATTAGATAAATTCAAGTTATGTTATTAATAAATTAAATTATGTGCTTTTTTAAGTTCTCATGACAAATAGATTAGGAAAATAGAATGTTCATTTGTATATATTGATTTAAATGGTTATTTTTGCAAAAAATAAAATATTAAAGGGATTATTTAATGTATATTTGTCATTATTGATGTCCTTGTCCATATTACCTAATTAATCATTTATGAAGCAATTCTATCTATTATTGACTGCTGTGTCAGTTTCCACTGTTTTAAATGTTCAGGCCGAACTGAATACAGGTCTTAATCCTGACCTGTACGGTTCGTTTAAATCGTTGTCTGACGTTTCAGCTTCAGCTAACTCAGCCAGAGTACAGGCTTCCTTTGACCGTTCTGGTACTGTATCACAGCGACGTATTCAAGCATACGCTAACGACGGCAATGCCGAAGTTGACAAACTCGGTATGCTTACTCTTGTGGAGTCGGAAGATTTCTCACTTCTGACAGACGGAGAAGAGGGTAATCCCGATTTGACTGTTGATCTCCAGATTCCAGAATGGCTTACCGATCCGGAGACAGGTATGATACTATTCGATGAGTATAATAACCCAATGAGGAATCCTGATTTCCACTATCCTTGGGATAACTTTAAAAAGGAGTATCTTACCAGTGAATTAGGGTGGGGTATAGGCAATGGTTATCCTGCCGGAGGTATGCTATATTTTCCTTTTGATATGTATAATACTCAAGGGCATATCAGTACTCCATGGCTTGATTTGTCAGCTAATGGTGGTACATTTGTGCTGGAGTTCAGAATTCGTCTTGCTGAAGAACCTTCTACAACAGACGAGGTTACCTCTATGTTGCTGGTCGAAACAGCTGAAACCAACAATATGGGTCCGACATGGACTATGTATGAGGAGGTCTTCGTAGACTATGAGCATCTGTCGACAGAATGGACTACTTTCCGTTTGCTCTATCAAGGTGCTGGTCCTTCAACTTTGTGCAATATAGTGCCACAAGGTATCGAAGGAGGTATGTATATTGACGATATAAAAATATATGGTGTAAAGCCATATTTGGCGACTCCAGTTGTAAAACGTCATAGCGATTTCCAGGAAACCTCATTTGTAGCTAATTGGGAACCTGTCGAAGGTGCAGAGAAATATATATTCACTGTTTGGTATGATGATTTGTATGGCAGACGTCATGTAATAGTTGATGGTGAAGAGACTTCTGACCCTTGGTTCAAAGTTGAGAATACAGACCAAGATGAGACATATTTCTTTACTGTACAGGCTGTAAACAGCGAGTATAAATCTCTTGTAACTCTTCCTCACGAAGTATTCGATATTGTCACTCCGGTGATGCGTGCGGCCACCCCAATAGATGAAAGTGGTCTTAGATTTGAGGGCGGTGTAGAAGAGGTTTTGCCTGCTTTCGGATATAATTATGCTGTATCTCATCGTCGTGTAGCATCAGAGAATGGTCCATTTGTTGTGACTAACGAGACTTTCACTGGTTGGACTCATCCACTGTATGAAGAAGGTGAAGAGTATACTAAAGAAGATCCTGTGGACGATAGAGTTGCTGCTCTTTACTATCCGACTGATATATATCAGCAGGGCTGGCAGGGACAGAATTTTCAGATATATAAAGATTATCTTTGTCTCTGTCCTTTCTTCTACGAAGCCTCTTTGCATCAGGATCAGTCAGCATGGATTTCGCCGGAGCTTGATCTGTCGAAAGATGGAGGACTTATTTCTATGAGTCTGACTTTAGCTGGACAGTGGGATGTAAATTTTGAAAATTATCCCTCGTGTGTTGTGGGTCTGTATAACTGGAACGAAGAACGCGGTGATTATGACCAGATAGAACTTGTATATCTTAAAGACCTCGATTTTGATTGGCAGACACGCGAGTTCAATCTTACACAAGGTACGTCACGTTCGAAGATTGCTATCTTTGCAATAGGCAGTTACGGTGACCTGTATGTAGATAATGTGATTATAAAGCAGAATTATCAGGCCGGTGAGACATTTGATGACCCATTCTTCTACCGCACATGGCAATTGGCAGAAACATCAAGCGACCCCACCAGTTTCGAGTTTGAGATACCTGAATATGCTTTCGGTAACGAGGTATATCAGCGAGCACAGGCAGTACGTATGCATGTAGACAATCGTGGCACTTATGATGGTGAGGTTGCTTCACCTTATTCTGATTACGACTATGTAACCAGTACCGAGTCTAAGGTTAGGCTGATTGAGAATGATCTTATAAGCCGTGTAAGTGTTGTCGGAGGTCTGATTACTATCAATAATCCTGAGGCAGAAGTGGTGCTTATATGTGACACTGAAGGTAAGATATTGAGTCGGGCCAATAGCAATGAAGTCACTTATCGTGTGCCGGAGCATGGTGTATACGTTATCTCTGTAGGAAAGAAATCTATGAAGATAGTGCTTTAATTGAATGTTATCACTTACAGTGAGCAGAGAGAGCCTGGTATATACCGGGCTCTCTCTTTTAGTAAAGACTTTTTAGATTTCGCAACTTTTCTCCTCCTTTATACGTTTTCAAGAAAAAACTTTATAGACTATGGAAAATGATGTAATTGCAGCTCTTATAGAAGAAAATCCCGCTTACAGAAATATCATAGAGCGTACCAGTGTAAGACGTTTCACCGAGCGTCCTGTATCAGGTAGCCTACAGCAGGCTCTCCTGCATGCGGCTATGAGCGCACCTACCGGTGTAAATAAGCAACCGTGGGAGTTTATTCTTGTAGATGACAAGGCCTTGCTGTCACGTCTTGCTGAGGCACTCCCTTATGCCAAGATGGCTGCGCAAGCACCTATGGCTATCGTGGTATGCGGTAATCCCGACAGGTTCCTTGAAGGGGATGATTCTACTCTTTGGGAACAGGACCTCTCAGCCGCTTCTGAAAATATTCTTCTTGCTGCTAACGCTCTCGGACTTGGCGCGGTATGGACTTGTCTTTATCCTCACCATGACCGTATGGATTCAGTACGCAGTATACTTGGAATAGAGGAAAATATTATTCCATTCAATCTTATTCCTGTAGGCTATCCGCAGACTAATCATGCGCCTATGGACAAGTGGCATCCCGAGCGCGTTCATTATAACGGCTATTGAAATTAACATTTATGACCTAAACTTCGAGGGTATAAGAATTAGGTTACATAGACCGAATTTTTAAGATATAAGAAAAGGGCACTGCCGTACAGACAGTGCCCTTGTCAGAAAAGCAAAGTGTTTTATTATTTGTCTCTTGAGCCGGGGAGGGGAGAATGGAGGAGACAGTTATTTGCCAAGACGGGCTTTCTCGCGTTCGATATAGGCTTCGATTTGAACACCGTTGCCGGGAGTGAACTGAGGAAAGTCAGTCTGTATCATTTGATAGCACTTCAGAGCTTGCTCATAGTTCTTCTGCTCGTCATATATTACAGCTTCTTTGAGAAGCACACGCGGTACAATCTGAGGATTGCCATTTGCAGCACGTATAGCTTTCTGGAAAGCAGTAAGAGCATCGTCATATTTCTTGACATTGACATAGCAGTCACCGAGCAGAACGATAGCGTTAGCCTCAAGTACATCGTCTTTTGACGAGAATTTATTGAGGTATTTTATAGCCTCTTCGTATTTGCCGGAATTGTATAGGGCTTCGGCTGCAGCGAGAGCTGCCATCTTGCCAGCATCGGTAGATGAATATTTATCAGCCACCTTAGCATATTCGGTGGCGGCTACAGAATCGTTGCCAAGAGCGGCGATTTCAACTTTGTCATACGCTTCCCATGAAGCGTTAAGACGTGGGTTACGGAAGATGCAGAGATAGCCGATAACGAAGGCGCCCACTGCTAGCACGGCACCTATACCCCAGAAGATGTACTTCTTGTTGTTGGCCAATTTCTCTCCGGCCGAGGTGAGGTGAGTGTTAAGGTTGTCGATCGCAGTCTCGTCATGCTGCGACTGAGGGTTGTTAGAAGCCATTGTCAGTTATTAAGTAGCTGTTAGAGTGTGTATTGTAACACTAATAAATTCGGTTAAAAACAGAGTCGTTTGCCTTTTCCTTTACCTTAGTTACGGAGTGGGCGCACGACTATTTCATCAGTCAGATAGTGACTGACATATTTCAAGCCACAAAATTAGATAAATTTTATTAGGTCGGCAATTTTTAAGGCGGTATTTTTATTGAAAGCCACTAAAAAAGTATTAAATTCGCACCTGCTACTCGCCTGCATGGTGAAAGCCATCAATAAATGTCTCTTAGGCAGAACTCAATAGCGAATCATATCACACAACCATGTCTTCAGACAATAAGGTAGGATTAGATCAGGAATTACGCACCGTCACGGGGCTTACACAACAGCAGTTGCGCTTTGTGCATCTGTTGGAATACACTGCACCCGAACTTGACGAAGCGGTGGAACGCGAGTTGGAAGATAATCCAGCACTGGAGGCTGGTGAAACTGTATCGGCCTCAGTAGAGGTGACGCCTGAAGGTGTGGTATCATCACGTGGTTATGAAGCTGAGCACAGTCATGCTCCTGTGGGCTATGCAACGGAACGTTTGAGTCAGCGTGATTACAATGATGGCAATGATAATGATTATGCTTCATGGCTACCGGCTGAGGGTGAGAACTTGTATGATAGTCTGGAACGTCAGATTTCGGAGCGTCAAATGAGTGAACGTGATATGCAAGTAGCCAGATATATTATAGGTAATCTCGACTCAAATGGCTATCTACGTCGAAGTCTCAGCCAAATGATAGATGATTTGGCTTTCGGACCTGGCATAGACGTAAGTCAAACACAGGCTGAACGTGTGCTGGCACAGGTTCGCTCACTTGATCCACCGGGAGTAGGTGCTTTTGACTTGCAGGAGTGTCTGCAACTACAGCTTGAGCGTATGCCTTCGGGACGTATACGCAATAACGCTCTGCGTATAGTGCGTGACCAGTTTGATGCATTTACTAAAAAACATACTCCACGTATAGCCAAGGCTCTAAAACTTACTCCGGCGCAAGTGTCGGAGGCAGTTGACCTTATAGTTCGTCTAAACCCAAAACCAGGAACGGCTTTAGGAGGCAATTCAGATAATGCACGTGCTATAGTACCTGATGTGATAGTAGATAATGATGGTGGTAATCTAACTATTACTCTTAACAACCGACTGCCGGAGTTGCGGATAGATACTACTTTCGAGCAGGCAGTACGACAGCTTAAGAATACGGCGGCCGAACGGCGTAATCCTAAGAAGACTAATGTTTTCATCACTACCCGCTATAATGATGCACGTGATTTCATACGCATATTGCGTCAGCGTCAACAGACTATGCTTGATGTAGTGACAGCCATAGTGAAACTACAGCGCGAATATTTCATGACTGAAGATGTATATCGTCTTAAGCCTATGCTTATTAAAGATATAACGGCTATGACTGGGCTTGACCCCTCAGTAATATCACGCGCGACTAACAATAAGTATATGGCTACTCCATGGGGTGTGTTTCCATTGCGGTTTTTTTTCAGTGATTCGATAGGAGATGATAATGACGAAAATGGCGATGGTACAGTATTGACTAACCGTAAAATGGAGGCTGAAATTGAGGCCATAGTTGAAGCTGAAGATAAAACCCATCCTCTGAGTGACGAAAAAATAAGACTTGAGATGGAGAAACGTGGGTATGATGTGTCGCGTCGTACGGTGGCAAAATACCGTGACCGTTTAGGCGTGCCCCCTGCGCGTTTGCGTCGAAGTCTTTAAGAGTTATTTATAAGCATTTGTGTTTCGCGAAAAGGAGAATTTTGTTTAATTTTGCAATCTCTGATTAAATTTGCCCGCTGTGGTTTAGAGGGTAGGCAAGTCATAATAAAAATGAGATATTAATTTAAATCGTAGATATGAGACGATACATATCAATGCTGCTGCTTGTGGTGACATGTGTGCTGAGTAGCCACGCAGTGACTGAAAGGGAGATGGAGGAGGCTAAGGCTATTACAGCCAAACTTTATCTGCGTTATGCCAATAATGGTTCGGACTATCTCGATAAGATCAATGCTGTGACAATGGCTGATCTTGAGAAGCGCCTTAAACCTAAAGAAAAGGAAAATATCAGGAGTTTTTATGCTGTGTCTGTTCCTACTGACTATGCCGGATGGAATAAGGACCAGTTGGTACGCTATTGGTCGGAGACTTTCTTTGCTTCGCCAGGATTGATAGCTAAAGGAAAAGTAGCCAAGGGTAGTGTGCGCAAACGTCTGAACAGTATGAATATAGCTGCTCAGTCTTCTGCGGCTGCTTCTACTTCATCTACTCCTTCTGCAGCAGCGCCTGCCACATCTGGTACAGTTACATCGGCTGCTACTTCTACTCCTTCTCCTTCTACTCCTGTACAGACTGACCCTGTTGCTCAGTCTGATGACAGTGCGGCTGCGCGTGCTATAGCTGAAGCAGAAGCAGAGCTTCTCAATCTTGAGGACATGGTAAATGATGAGGTGCCGGGAAGCAAGAAGCAGAATAGTTACACCTGGGTATATATACTTATACTGTGCGGTCTGGTAGCAGTAGTAGTAGGATTGGTAGTGTTTGCTTCACGTGTACTTAAATCACAGAATTCGGCTGAAGACGATGACTCTTATGATACCCCTGTCGATAATCCGCGCTCAAGACAGCCGGCAACTGTCGGTAGTGCATCATTAGTTGCACCTGAACTGGCTGAGTGGCGTGACCGTGCTCGTCAGGCTGAAAACGAACGTGATACCATGTCGCAACAGTGTTCTGAACAACGTAAACGAATAGCTGCTCTCACAGCACGTATAAATCAACTGGAGCAGGAGTTAGCTCTGGATAAAACATCTAAGTCGACTCAGAAGCCAGCTAATTCGGCTTCTGTTACATCTCAGTCTACGGAACGTCAGGCGTCTACTGAACCGCGTCGTCAGCCGGCTACTGAGTCTAAACGTCAGGCAACCTCGGCAGAGTCAAAGCGTCAGGCCACCGCTGATACTAAGCGTCAGCCAACAGCTACTACGGATTCAAGACGTCAAGTGCCTACCCCTGAAAGTATAGTTAATCCTGTTGCTGACAGTGCTGCACAACCTCGTCCTACTGCAGTTATATATCTTGGGCGTGTTAATAATAAAGGTATATTCGTCAGAGCTGACCGCAACCTTAAGCCTGATGCCTCAGTTTACCGTTTAGAGACTACTGATGGTTATGCTGGTACTTATCGTGTGGCTAACAATGCCGAAGTATGGGAACGTGCCTTAGCTAATCCTGACCATGTATTGGCTGGAGGCTGTATTTGCACTGATATTAACGCTACGAACGGTAAGAACCGTATCCTTACCGAATCGTCAGGTACAGCTGTCTTCGAAGGTGGCTGCTGGAAAGTAATCCGTAAAGCTAAGATAGCCTATCAATAAATCAGCTCCTCTATACTTCATTCTATAGGGTTGCTGAAAGGTAAGATGAAAAATACCTATGCAATAATTTGCACAGCAAAAATAAAAGCCTTAACTTTGCCGTGCAAAAAGCCCTGATGGCGGAATCGGTAGACGCGTTGGTCTCAAACACCAATGGAGCAATCCGTGCCGGTTCGACCCCGGCTCAGGGTACGAAATCGGGAAGCAGGACCTTCTGCTTCCCGATTTTTCTAATATACCTACTATTTTTAATTGAGTAAGTAAGTCTTAAAAATTAATACACATGAAATTTATTTTATCTCGGACAGAAGACTACAAGACTCATTCTAAAAAATGGATTGTAGGATACGCTATGTTATTTTGGTTTATTACCAGAATAATAGCTGCTGGTATTATAATCGGTTGTACTGCTGTATATAATTCGTTTGGCATTACGCCTGACTCATTGACTTCATTTGCTGGTTCGCCGACTCAAGCTGGACGTGGTTCGATTGCATATGTTATTATGTCGGTATTGATTGTTACGCCTATTTTGGAAGAAGGTGTATTCAGACTTGGTCTATCCTTCAAGAAATGGCAAGTAGGCCTTTCACTTGCCTTAATACCGCTTACAGTAATATGGTCTCATTACAAAACTTTTTCTGTCATACAGTTTGTGATATGGGGTTTAGTAGCGACAACCATATTTTGTAGCATATACTTCGGCACAAAACAGTCAATCTGGACAGAATTACGTCAGAAATATTTAATCGCAGCCTTATGGATTACTTCGGTTGCTTTCGGACTAACGCACTTTTTAGCTTTCAGCAATCTATCCTGGTTTCTATTACCTTATTGTTTAAGTGTTGTATTAGTGCCTTTTTTTGTCGGTTGTGCTTGTGGCTATCTTAGAGTAAATTTAGGTTTTTGGTGGGGAGTGGGAATGCATATATTTAATAATCTCCCTGTGTTGGCAGTGATGAGCTTCATGTAAGCCTATATGATATTGAAAAAGTAAGAGTGTTTTATTCCTCTCTTCTATATATACCCTGACTTATTTTAAGAGCTATTTATTAATTTTGTTTTATGACAAAAGATGAATTTATCCAGAAATTACGAAAAGCAGTAGCTGAGTTTACTCCCTTTGTATCAACTAAAGACGGTCAATGGGCAGTAAAGGGCTTTATCGACGTTTATAAACAGATATATACTATATCTACTGATACAAAAGTAATTTCTAAAATCATAGAGCTTTATATTTTTCCTTTACTGTTCAAATTTGCTCAGGATAATGGATTAGATATAGAGCTTACAAAAGAACAGAATTTTTATCCTGACATTACATTTAAGGACACCAAAGGAAATTTATTTGCTGTTGATCTTAAGAGTAGTTACCGTAAAAATGAAAAGAAAATAAACGGTATGACTCTTGGAGCTTTTACTGGATATTTCAGAAATCGTCGCAGTACTAAAAACGTTACTTATCCCTATGCTTCGTATAAAGCCCATATAGTTTTGGGAGTTATTTATAGTGAGGAGAGTTCGATAGTAAATGAATTTAAGCACTATTCCATAGATGAGCTTGAAAAAATAATTTCTGTTGTAAAAGATATAACTTTCTTTGTGCAGGAAAAGTGGAAGATAGCTGCTGATAAACCTGGGAGTGGTAATACAAAAAACATTGGTTCAGTTAGTATAATAGAGGATTTAATTAATGGTCGAGGGTCTTTCTCGGAACTTGGTGAAGAAGTGTTTGATGATTATTGGACTAATTATCTGACATTAGAAATGGCACGAAAAGCTGAACTGTCTGCTCCCTATTATAATAATCTGGCTACTTATAAAATTTTCAGAAATCTGAAGTAAGATGCAATATTTATTATTTACCGAAGCTGAATTACAGTATAGTCATGTATTTCCTACTACAAGGTATCAAGGCAGTAAAGCTAAGTTTGTTGACTGGATATGGCACGAAATAGAACACATTCCCTTTAGGACAGCTTTAGATGCTTTTGGAGGTACTGGCAGTGTAGCTTATAAGCTGAAAGATAAAGGTAAAGCTGTAACTTATAATGATATATTACCTTTTAATGCTATAATAGGTAAAGCACTAATTGAGAATACTACTACTCTACTTACTGACAGCGATATCAATATGATATTGACTAAGCAGTCTGGAGTAAAATATCCTACTCTTATATATGATGTATTTAAAGATATCTATTTTACTGATGAGGAAAACAGCTGGCTTGATGTAGTTCGATATAATATTTCTCAGTTAACTAATGAATATAAACGAGCTATAGCTTGGTATGCTCTTTTTCAGGCATGTATTATAAAGCGACCCTATAATCTATTTCATCGTAAGAATCTTTATGTTCGCTTGGTAAATGTACAGCGTTCATTTGGTAATAAAACTACCTGGGATACTCCTTTTGAGACTCATTTCCGCACTTTTGTAAAAGAAGCAAATCAGGCTGTATTTGATAACGGTGAAGTATGTCGGGTACTTAATATGGATGCTCTCCTGATACCTAATACTTACGATTTGGTATATATAGATACACCCTATCTAAATAATAGGGGGATAGGTGTAGACTATGCTGATTTCTATCATTTTTTGAATGGGTTACTTAATTATGACCATTGGCTCGAATCTATAGATTTTAATAGTAAACACAGACGATTGAAACGTAAATATTCAATCTGGAATGATAAAAATAGAATTATTGAAGGTTTCAGTAGTTTAATTGATAATTATAGAAATAGTATTTTAGTTTTTTCTTATCGCTCAAATGGTATACCTTCTATTGAATGTTTACTTCAGTTGCTGAGCAGTAAAAACAGGACAAATGAAGTATGTTACAGTAGTGAAATCAAATATGCTTTGAGCGATACAAAATCTAAAGAAGTACTGATTATCTCTTATCCTGGCTAAGTGGAATAGGATAAGAGAGGATAATAAACTTGCTGTGCAATAGAAAAGAATATATTATATCTAAAGTAGTGAATGATAGAAATTGGAGTAATCAAAATTTTGATTACTCCAATTTCTAAATCTGATATAATCTGAAGGCTGATTTGTCAGAGTGCATTAACCTCTCTAACTATTTTAATTAAGCCACAATATCAAGTTTACTTATGGCTTCTGTAGTTTCTCAGACTTTGCTGGGCAGCTTAGTATTGTTCGGAGGCGTTGGGAAATTCGCCTGACTTCACGTCGTCAATGTAGTGTTTTACTGCATCAGTCATGATTGAGCCAATTTCGGCGTAGCGGCGCAGGAACCGTGGTGAGAAGCCTTCATTGATACCAAGCATATCATGCATGACAAGCACTTGACCATCACAGCCTCCACCTGCCCCGATACCTATGGTTGGGATAGAGATTTCTTTTGAAACTCGTTCTGCCAATTGAGCTGGAATTTTTTCAAGTACTATGGCAAAGCAGCCTATTTCCTCAAGCATCTTAGCGTCGGCAATCAGTTTCTCTGCCTCGGCTTCCTCACGGGCACGTACTGTGTAGGTACCAAATTTGTTAATTGATTGTGGCGTAAGGCCTAAGTGACCCATTACCGGAATACCGGCTGACAGGATACGTTCTATAGATTCGCGTATCTCGGCACCGCCTTCCATCTTAACTGCCTCGGCATGACTCTCCTTCATAATACGTATGGCCGAAGCAAGAGCCTCTTTAGAGTTACCCTGATATGAACCGAATGGCATATCGACTACAACAAGAGCACGGCGTACCGCTTTCATTACCGATTTGCCGTGGTATATCATCTGATCAAGAGTAATAGGAAGTGTAGTCATATTGCCAGCCATCACATTAGAGGCTGAATCACCTACCAGGATGCAGTCTATACCAGCTTGATCTATAATTTTAGCCGACGAATAATCGTAGGCTGTAAGCATCGAAATTTTCTCGCCACGTTGTTTCATCTCCACCAGACGGCGAGTCGTTACCTTGCGAACATTGTCAGTAGTATTGGTTGACATTTCAGAAAGTCAATAAAAAAGTTAAATTAATAAACCACCAAAGGCCGATACTCATCAGAAACTCGGTGTACCCATAGTGGCCAATTCACGGGCAAAGTTAGTAGCAAATTCGCATATTGGCAAAAAAATGATTAACTTTGCCCCTCATAATAAACAGGCATCATGGATTATAATCACAAAGAAATAGAACAGCGCTGGCAACAGTACTGGAAAGACAACGAAACATATAAGACTGAAGTAGACCACAGTCGAAAGAAATTCTATGTTCTCGACATGTTTCCTTATCCTTCGGGAGCCGGTCTACATGTAGGTCATCCGTTAGGCTATATAGCCAGCGACATATATAGCCGCTACAAGCGTCAGCAAGGCTTTAATGTGTTACATCCTATGGGTTATGACGCTTATGGTCTGCCTGCCGAACAGTATGCTATACAAACCGGGCAACATCCAGAAATAACCACCAATGCCAATATCGCCCGTTATCGCGAGCAGCTTGACAAAATAGGTTTTTCGTTTGACTGGAGCCGTGAAGTTCGTACCTGCGACCCTGAATATTATCGTTGGACTCAGTGGGCTTTCATGCAGATGTTCAACCACTGGTATGACCGTGCCGCAGGTAAGGCACGTCCTATAGCTGAACTTGTAGAACATTTCAAGTCACATGGCACTGCAGGTATAGACGCTGCTACAGGTAAGGAGATTGAGTTTACTGCCGATGAGTGGAATGCTATGGACGAGCGTCGGCAGCGCGAAGTACTGATGAACTATCGTATAGCTTATCAGGGTGAGACAATGGTAAACTGGTGTCCACAGTTAGGTACCGTACTTGCTAACGATGAAGTAAGCGAAGGTGTAAGTGTGCGTGGTGGTTATCCAGTTGAACAGAAACTGATGACACAGTGGTGTCTGCGTGTCTCAGCATACGCCCAGCGCCTTTTGGAAGGACTTGAGGATGTGCAGTGGAGCGAATCACTTAAAGAAACACAACGGAATTGGATAGGCCGCAGTGAAGGTGCAGAAATGCGTTTTGGCGTGGCTGGTAGTGATATAGAGCTTGAAATCTTCACTACACGTGCCGATACTATTTTTGGTGTTACTTTCATGGTGCTTGCTCCGGAATCTGCTTATGTACCTCTCTTAACTACTCCAGAACAGAAAGAGGCTGTAGAAGCATATCTGAATGAAGTTAAGCACAAGACTGAGCGCGAACGCCAAATAGACCGTAAGGTCAGCGGCGTATTTACAGGTAGCTATGCGATTAATCCTCTTACTGGCAAAGAGATACCAATTTGGATAAGCGATTACGTACTGGCCGGTTACGGTACAGGTGCAATTATGGCTGTGCCAGCTCATGACTCGCGTGACTATGCTTTTGCCCGTCATTTCAATCTGCCTATTATTCCACTTATTGAGGGGGCAGACGTAAGTGAGGAGAGTTTTGATGCCAAAGAAGGACGTATGATAAACTCCTCTGGTCCTGATCTTGATCTCAATGGCCTTGAAGTGAAGGAAGCTATAGCTCGTACCAAACGTCATATTGAAGAGAAAGGTCTTGGTAAAGTTAAGGTAAATTATCGTTTGCGCGATGCTATTTTCTCACGTCAACGCTATTGGGGCGAACCATTCCCTGTATATTATAAGGATGGTGTAGCTTATCTTATGGACGAATCAGCCTTACCACTTCGTCTTCCAGAGGTTGACAGTTACTTACCCACAAGCACTGGTGAACCTCCTTTAGGTCGTGCTAAAGATTGGCATACTCCAGAAGGTTATCCTATAGAGCTGTGTACAATGCCTGGTTTTGCTGGTTCCTCAGCTTATTATCTGCGCTATATGGATCCGCGCAATGATAAAGCTCTTGTTGGCAAAGAGGCTGATGAATACTGGCGTAACGTCGATCTTTATGTTGGTGGTGCCGAGCATGCTACCGGCCATCTTATATATTCGCGTTTCTGGAACAAATTCCTCTATGACCTCGGATATGTGGTCGAAGCTGAACCGTTTGCTAAGTTAGTAAATCAGGGAATGATACAGGGACGTAGCAATTTTGTATATCGTATCAAGGATACCAATACCTTTGTTACATACGATAAGCGTAAAGATTATGATACTACACCTATTCGAGTAGATATAAATCTTGTCAATAACGATATACTTGATACAGACGCTTTCCGTCGCTGGCGTCCGGAATATGCTAACGCTGAATTTATACTTGATGACGATGGCAAGTATCGTTGTGGCTATGCTGTCGAAAAGATGTCAAAATCTATGTTCAACGTTGTCAATCCAGATGACATAGTGGAACGTTACGGTGCAGATACTCTACGTTTATACGAAATGTTCTTAGGTCCTATCGAACAGTCTAAGCCGTGGGATACCAATGGTATAGATGGTGTACACCGTTTCCTACGCAAACTTTGGAATCTGTTTGAACGTGCTGAAAAGAATGACACCGAGATGACTCCTGAAGAGAAGAAATCAGTACACAAGCTCATAAAGAAAGTGACGGGTGATATTGAAAACTTCTCCTTCAATACTTCAGTGGCAGCTTTCATGATTGCAGTTAATGAACTTAGCGCACTGAAGAGCGTAAGCCGTGAGTCGGTAGAACTTGTTGCTCGTGTATTGGCTCCTTTCGCTCCACATATCGCTGAAGAGTTCTGGCATCGTTTAGGCCATGAAGGTACTGTGGTAGATGCAAAGTGGCCTGAATGGAATGAAGCTTATCTGAAAGAAGATGTAAAGAAATATCCTGTTAGCTTCAACGGTAAGACACGTTATACTATCGAAGCTCCCGCTGATGCCTCACGTGAAGAGGTTGAACGCATCGCACTTGCTGATGCTAACGCAGCTAAGTGGCTCGATGGAAAGACACCACGTAAGGTTATTGTCGTACCTGGCAAAATAGTTAACATCGTATTGTAAGCCTGTCTTTTCCTATACATCACACTGCGTGGCTTCTGTCATTTACGGCAGAAGCCACGCAGTGTGATGTATAGGAAAATCAGTTTACAATATAGGGGGGTACTGAAGCGTTAGAGAAATATGGAAAAAGTGAGAGAATTAGTATTCGCCACCAATAATGCCCATAAGTTAGCTGAAGCACGGGCTATGGCCGGCGATCGCTTCCGCATAGTAAGCCTGGCTGAGATTGGTTGCCATGATGATATTCCTGAAACATCAGATACACTTGCTGGTAATGCCCTGCAGAAAGCACGTTGGGTACGTGACCGCTATGGACGTGACTGTTTTGCCGATGATACCGGTCTTATGGTCGATGCTCTCAATGGCGCGCCTGGAGTTATGAGTGCCCGTTATGCTGGCCCAGGCCATGACTCGGCAGCCAATATGGCACGTTTGTTGAGTGAGCTCGCAGGTGTTGACAATCGTCATGCCCATTTTACTACAGTTATAGCCCTTTGTCTTGATGGCGAAGAACACCTCTTTGAAGGTCGTGTAGATGGTACTATAGCATGTACTCCAAGCGGTAATGGAGGTTTCGGTTACGACCCTATATTTGTTGCCGATGAAACAGGACTGAGTTTTGCCGACATGACTCCAGAAGCAAAAAATAGTATTTCGCACCGTGGGCGTGCAATGGCTGCCCTTGGTAAATATCTGAGTGAAGAATGAACCGTTCCGGTGGCGAACGAAAAACATATACATCTATGAAACGCATATATACCCTGCTGCTAATGCTGTGTGGGATAAGCTGTGCGCTACAAGCTGCGATGAGCGGCGACTGGCTTCTGCATCCCACCTATGACAGCAATACTTTTAAGATAGTAGACACTCCCTCACGTGTCTACACACTGGGTTATGCCCAGCCGTATATCGCTACAGAAGCTGAATATTCGACTCCTATGGCGTTCCTGTACTACTATGATAAGGAAACCGATGAACTTAAAGGTCATACCAAACGCACCGGTCTTTCTGATAATATCGTAGCTCTTGCTGAGTATAATTCTGAGAAACGTTATCTGCTCGTGGTCTATGACAACTGTAATATTGACCTTGTGTACGATGACGGTGAGATACGTAATATACCGGGCCTTATGTCTGCTTCTCTGCCTATCTCCAAACATGTCAACGATATTACTTTCTGGCCTGAAGCTGGTCAAGCATGGCTTGCCACCGACTTCGGTTACATCTGTATAGATGACAAAAAGGCTGAAATAGCAGAGTCACGCAACTATGGTCGTGTTCTTGAATCTGTAGCCCGTATGGGCGACCGGCTGTTTATAGCCTATGACGGAGAAGTGTACGAATCGAAAGTATCACAGTCAAATTTCAATATTACTGATTTTGTCAAAGTCGGTACTTTCAGTAGTCCGGCTCGTCTGCTCCCACTTGACGAGAATGCTATTGGAGTGTTTGCCAAACCTGCTGACCAGTATGAAGTGACCATAATGCGTCCTAAATCTGACGGTTCTTACGATAACAAAGTTGTCGCCAGAACATATCGTACCTATTTGACTCCTAACCGAGATGGATATATGATAGCAAGCGGTGACAATATACAGCAGTTGACACGCGATGGCAATAACAAGGTCTTAGGACGCTATACTGATGACCGTAATAATTGTGTCGGTACATGGGATTTTAAAGAGTTCTGGTATGTGGCCGAACGTAAGGGTCTGTATAGTCGTAGTTATGATGATAACAGTAAGGTATGGACTCTTACTCGCGGAGAAATGATGCCTAACTCACCAGCTGTATTCCGTTGTAACGAGATTGAATATCATCCTCGTTACGGTATGTTGGCTTCGAATCATGGCACGAACCTTGACTTTACGGCTGCTGCCGTGTTTAATCCTATACTTTTGAGCGGCTTGAATCAAGGAGAATGGACTAAATATGGTCCGGCTTATGAAAATAAGGCACAAGAAAATATAATCAGAAATCCTAATGGTCTTGCTATTGACCCTGATAACAGTGATTATATTTACTTTGGTTCCATGCTTCAGGGTATGGCTCGCATAAATTTGAGTGACCCTGAAGATATACTTCACATGTCTCACACTTCAGACGTTACCGGCTCGCTGCCTGGTTTTGTGGCTGTAGTGCCTGATAAGACAACTCGTAAAACCGTATATAAGTTTACGGCACCGCAATTTGATGCTGAAGGTAATCTTTGGACTGCTTATCAGAATCACGATTCCGATAAGCCATACGAACTGTGGTGTTGGCTTGCTGAGGACCGTCGAGCCACTACAAGTGCTGATAATTTCCGTCCGTGGAAAGTACTGCCTATCAAATATAATAAAGACGACTATACAAGCTATGATATTCTGTTACCTCTGAAGGCTCAGCCTAACCGTGGTTTGCTGTTGGCTTGTGGTAATGGTTATGATGCTCCCATGATGATAATAGACACTAACGGTACGCCTGCTGATCAGAGTGACGATAAAGTAGTGTTGATGAATGAGATTCATGACCGAGACGGCGGTATAGTTGACCGTCACGGAGTAAAGTGCATGTATGAAGATCCCTCAACGGGTCTTGTATGGGTAGGAACTACCACAGGTGTCTTTACCATGCAACCTCGTACAGCTATGACTAATCCTGAGCGTGTAGACCGCATTAAGGTTTCACGTAACGACGGTACTGACCTTGCTGATTATCTTCTGGAAGGTGTCGAGTTGTGTGACATTATTGATGACGGACAGGGTCGTAAATGGTTTGCAACGAAAGGTGCTGGTCTTGTATGCACTTCATCTGATGGTCGCACTATTCTTGGTGAATTTACCACTGATAATTCCTGGTTGCCAGACAATATCGTCTACGGTATAGGTTATAATCCCGTTACTCGTTCACTTCTGATCTCTACCTTACAAGGTATGGCACAGTATTTCCCTTCTGGTACGGGAAGTGCTGGCGATATGGAGTCTGTACGTGCTTATCCTAATCCGGTACGTCCTGATTATTTCGGCTATGTTACTATAGACGGTCTTGGTGAAGGCGCACTGGTCAAGATATGTGATGCAGCTGGTAATCTTGTCAAGGAACTTGGTCCGGCACAAGGTGGCGAAGTTAAATGGGATATAACTAATCATAGCTGTGTGCGTGTCAAGACAGGTGTCTATTTTGTCCTGGCTTCTTCGGGACCCGGGGATACTGACCTTGCCAACGTTACTAAAGTTATGGTAGTTAATTGATGCTGAGGTTATGGGCTCTGTTATCAGATATATTGCCGCTGGCTTTATGTTTTGTGTCCCGGCATTTGTGTCGGCTCTCGAGCTGAATGTATCTCCAGGCACACTTGCTTCGGCCCTTGCCGGAAATACAGATACAGACTTACGTATCACGGGCAGTGTAGATGTACGAGACCTGATGGCTTTAGCGGCCAATCCCGGTCCTGTCACTACACTTGACCTTAGTGATGTGCGTATTGAATCATACACTTATCATCGTCCTCTATGGCAAGGCCATACATGGTTTGCCGCTGATGAGTTACCCGAATATATCTTTATAGGTACACCTTTTGTGCGTCTGACTCTACCTTCATCACTTACGGCTTTAGGAGAAGGAGCTTTGGCCGCAAGTGCTTTGGAGAGCCTTACTTTACCAGCTACTCTCAACAAGGTAGGAGAGTATGCTTTTTACGAATGCACGGCTCTTAAAAAAGTAGATATGTCAGCAAGCCGTGTGAGCGAATTGGCAAATGCTACGTTCAAAGGTTGTGGAGCTCTGAATGAAATTTCTTTGCCTTCCGGCCTTCATGATATAGGTAGCGAAGTGTTTACAGGTACGGCCTTGCAGCATCTTGACCTTAGTGGTGTGAGTCATATTGCTGATTTCGCACTGAGTGGAATGGAAAAACTTGAGAGCGTTACTTTCGACACTCGTGCTGAGTGTGGACGTGGGGTGTTGATGGGCAATGTACGGCTTGAAAATATTGTAGGCGTACCTTCCAATGTACCGGATCTTTTTGCTTCTCATTGCACCGCACTTGATGCTGATGCAATTGTCGCTGAAGCCAATGTTTTAGGTGCATGTTGTGTGGCTTCGGCCCAAGGTGTGAGACTTCATCTTGCCGATGGCCTTTCTGAAGTCGGCCCACGTGTGTTTGACGGTATGAAACATCTAAAGGATATTGATGCCACCGCTCTTGGTACTCATATACCTATGGCTTTCCCCGATGCTTTTGACGGTATCGACTGTGCCGGAATCTCACTCATAGTTGGTGATGATTGTCAGGATTTATGGCGTGCTGATGACCAGTGGGGAAAGTTCAATATCTGTACAGTCTCAGGTATAGACCGCGTTACTGGCAGTGAAAATGGTATACGTCTCATAATGCAAGATAATTGTCTTAACGTGTACTGTATCGAGGGAATTGATGAGGTTTCAATTTATTCACCCGAAGGCTTACGTCTTTATACAGTTACCCCTGGCGGAGTTCCTGATGTCACTGTAGACTGTAGTTCTTTCGATAGCCGGGTGCTTGTGGTAGGAGCACGTGGAGGTGAACGTTATGTGAGCCGTAAATTTTTGGTACAGAAATAGTCATGGGAAAAAATAAATTGAAAAAATTTGCTGATATGGAGGGCTTCAAATGTGCCCTTCAGTATCCGCGTGAGCAACTATTAGCTACTGGTTTTCCTTATAAAGGACAGTGGAACGGTGAAGTATTTTCCGTTCACAGACCTATAGTGCTCGAATTGGGCTGCGGTAAAGGTGAATATACTGTAGGCTTGGCTCGTGCTCATACCAATCATAATCATATAGGTGTTGACATTAAGGGCGCACGTCTTTGGAGTGGTGCCAAATGTGTAGAAGAGGAAGGTCTTGATAACGCTGCTTTTCTGCGTACTGAGATAGAGAATATATCTTCTTTTTTTGACAGCGGCGAGGTTGACGAGATATGGATAACTTTTCCTGACCCTCAGATGCAGAAAACTCGTAAGCGTCTAACTTCTACACGTTTTCTTGCCCTATATGTTGGTTTTCTACGTCCTGATGGTATTATTCACTTGAAGACAGATTCACCTTTCTTGTATGAATATACTCGTCGCTTGGTAGAATTGAATGGGTTTGAGGTGCTTGAACAAACCGAAGACCTTTATGGCAGTGGTCTTGCTGATCTGGTACGTAGCATCAAAACCTACTATGAAACTCAGTGGCTTGCTCGTGGTAAGACTATAAAACTGCTCAGCTTTCGCTTACACGACCGTCTTCCATATAAAGAGCCAGTTATAGACGATATAGAACGCGATGATTATCGCAGTATGCCACGTCATTCGCCACTTCCTGTCAGCGGACAGTGAACAGTAGCAATACCAAACTGTTAAACTTAAAAGATTTAATACTAAAGAAATGGTGACATTATATCCGGCCTTAATAACCGAGGCCCTGAAAAATGTAAAATATCCCGGTAATGGTAAAGACCTTATCGAAAATGGCATGGTAGAAGACGATATACGTATTGACGGCAATAAAGTATCGTTTTCATTAATATTTGATAAACCTACTGACCCGTTTATACGTAGTGTGGTACGTGCGGCCGAGACAGCTATAAATACTTATATTTCTCCAGAGGTAGAAATAAAGGGTAATATTGCTGTCAAGACTCGTAAGCCTGTTGCTGATAAGCCAGCCACTCCACTGCCGGGAGTTAAAAATATAATAGCTGTGGCCTCTGGTAAAGGTGGCGTCGGTAAATCTACTGTATCCACTAATCTTGCTATAGCTTTGGCTGCACGCGGCCATAAAGTAGGATTGCTTGATGCTGATATTTTCGGTCCTTCGGCTCCAAAGATGTTCGGTGTTGAGGACGAACAGCTTTATATGGTCAATAAAGATGGTCGCGACTGGATAGACCCAATAGAGAAATACGGTATCAAGATGCTTTCGATAGGTTTTCTTGTCGATAAAGACAAACCTGTGCTATGGCGTGGTGGTATGGCAAGTAATGCGCTGAAACAACTTATCACTGATGCTTGGTGGGGTGATCTTGATTATTTTATTATTGATACTCCTCCGGGCACAAGCGATATACATCTTACCCTTGTGCAGACACTGCCTATAACTGGTGTAGTAGTGGTCACTACTCCGCAGGAAGTGGCCCTGGCCGATGCTCGCAAGGGAATTGCTATGTTCCAGGGGCCTGCTATCAATGTACCTGTGCTTGGTATAGTGGAGAATATGGCTTGGTTTACTCCAGCTACTCATCCTGAAGAACGCTATTACCTTTTCGGTAACGGTGGCGGAGTACGTCTTGCAGAAGCTCTTGATGTGCCTCTATTAGCCCAGATACCTCTTGTTGCCTCTATAGGTGAGCATGTGGATCGTGGTGAACCTACTACTTTAGCACTTGCTACAGCTGAGGAAATGGGTGGTGTTGGCAGCGGTAATGCTGAGGCAGCAGCTTTTGCTCGTCTTGCTGGTAAGGTTGTTGAAGCAGTCGATAAACGCAACCGTACACAGGCTCCTACTAAGGTTGTAGAGACACATTAATTGTCATGAAAAAAGTAGTACGCTTATTGTCAGTAATTACGGCAATTAGCTTTTGTAGCGTATCTCTCAGTGCTGAGGAGTCTCCCGAATTTGTACGTCGAGTATTGGTCGAAGAGGGTACCGGTGACTGGTGCAGTTGGTGTCCACGAGGCATCGTAGGGCTTGAGATGATGAAAGATAAGTATGGTGATAGATTCATTGCTATTGCTGTACATACAGATGATGTCTATGCTATCGAGGGCTACGAGTTTTTTCTTTCTACCTTGACGGGTTTACCTGGCTGTAGTGTTAATCGTCGTCGTACTGGTGACCCTTATTTTAACATCAAGCGTATGGTCGCAGCGGAGATTGATGAACCTACGCCAATAGCTTATACTCTTAAAGCTACTGTTTATGATGATAGCGAAGTAAAGGTGGTGTCAGATATTTTTGTAGATACCGAACTTGATGCTTCCAACTTACGGTTTGCTTTTACAGTAGTTGAAGATGGTTTGACAGGCAATCAACACAATTCCTACTCCGGAGGGTCTACAGCAATGGGCGGTTGGGAATCTTTGCCACCTGTAGTCGTAGATTACGAGTATAAGGATGTTGCCCGAGGCATATACCCTGAATACGGTGGTACCACTCTTCTCGACGGTGTGCTTAAACCAGGTATCAGTTATAGTTGCGAATACAGCTTTGTCCTACCTGACTGTGTAAAGAATACGGAGAATATAAGAATAATAGGTCAGGTTATAGATGCAGCGGACGGTTTTATACTCAATGCTGCTGAGGTGACACCATTGCGTGAATCCGGTATTTTTACCCTCAGCAGTGAGAGTGATAAAGTAGTCCGCACTGATATCTTTGACCTTACAGGACATCGTGTCTCCAGTCATGTAACTGGCCCTGTGATTATTGTCACTACATACGCATCTGGCAAGATTGCAACTACAAAGAAACTTAGTAATATCTAACGAGTTAATCTCACTACATAATAAAAATGAAATCTAAAAGGCTTCGATAGGTATTTTGCTTGCTCGTTATCAGTATATAACGATTCAACAAATGTTAATTCCAAATACGGAAATAAATACATAATATGGAACTTTGCGAAAACCAGAAGCTTGACTTCAAATCATTACGAAAGATTGAAACTGACAAGGGAATTAAAGACCTTGCCGTGTCCTGTGTGTCGTTTGCAAATGCAGATGGAGGTGAACTTTATATTGGTTTTGAAGACAAGACGAAGGCTCCACAACCCAATCAGCGTATTTCGGAAGAAACCTTGAACGAAGCTGTGAAAAAGTTGAAGAGCAACTGTTACAATGTAGCCTTACAGTCTTCCGGTGTGCTGAAAGATGAAAGTGGTAATGAGTATTTTGTTATTTCGGTAGCTCCATCCTTGAAATCGTTTGCATCAACTGCAGACGGAAGATATTATATTCGTGTGGCTGATCAATGTGTCCCAATGCGAAGCGAGGATTTTCAAAGAGTTGCATACGAGAAACAATCTTATCTTTGGGAACTTGTAAATACCGATTTCAAGATTTCAGATGTGCCTACAGATAAAATCGTTTCATTATGTAGCGATTTACGAGCTTCCGACCGCGTATCATTTCATATCAAGCAAATGTCAGATGAAGAAATCTTGATAAATTACAATCTTATTGAGAATGGTTGTTTGACAAATCTCGGAGCTTTGTGGCTTGGAAATGCTCAGCAGCGAAGCCGAATTCTGTATCCAGTTACAGTACAGTATATCGTATATGATAATCAAGAGAATAAGGTACGTAAACTGGATTGGCATGACAATTCATTGAGCCCTAAAGATCTTCTGCTTGAGATAGAAAGACAGGCAATTGAACTGACATATTCGTTTGAAGTACCAAACGGTCTGTTCAGAAAGCAAATTCGACACTATCAACCAAAGGTTATAAGAGAGCTGCTTCTAAATGCCTTTGCTCATAAAAGTTTCACGATATTCGGAGATATTATCATAGCTGTCTATACTGATCGACTTGAAATTTCAAGTCCAGGCAGTCTTCCCTTGGGTGTAACAAAGGACAACATCTTGCATCAGAAAGTCCGCAGGAATCCTCACATGATTAGAATTATGCACGACCTTGGGCTTATGGAAGGAGAAGGTTCCGGTTATGATTTGATTTACGAACTCAATGCTATTGATGTCAAGCAGCCTCCTATCTTAGTGTCAGACTATAACAATGTCACAGTTATTCAGTATTCTGAGATTCTTAATAAAGAGTTGCTTCCTCTTTTTGACTATATAAATCAGAATTTTCCAATACTGAAACAGAAAAATCTCATAGCACTTGGAATTATATCTCGATATGAGAAGATTAATGCAACTGATTTAGTTAAACAGCTTCAACTTTCCGAAACTGCTCGTTTACGACCCTATGTGGAAACATTAGTTGAACTTGGTATTGTTATAACAAGAGGTGTGAAGAAAGGCACTCAGTACCTAATCAACCCCAAACTCATACAAGCAGCAAAAGTAAATCTGCCGACAACGCTCAAAACTATTGAGCCGTATCGTCTGAAAGCACTTGTTGAAGAAGATTTGAAGAAGCATCCCGATAGTTCTCTCTCTGAGATTGCATTAAGATTACCAGATGTAGAACGGACTGACATACAAAAACAAGTTTATGCAATGGCAAGACATAATGAGTTGTTAACAACCGGCTCACGTACTAACAGACGCTACTCATTAAAGCCATAAAAAAAAAGAATTAAAAAAGAAATTCATATATAATTATAGTTAAGTGATTAATACTCAATTTTTAAAGTTTTTTATCAACAAAAAGAATGTCTCAAATATAGAGCTTAATTTTTGTGCACTAAACGAGTTAATATAATACGAGCAGGTGTATCGACTCGATACACCTGCTCGTATTATATTTGTCTTGTAGGCCTATGCTGGAGATTTAGCAGAAGGCGTAATTTTTGAATCGGTCAGGACGATGACGCCAACGGAACAATAGGTTGCCTATGGGATGCCATAGCCAGAAGAAAGGTAGGGAAAGACAGAGTTTAACAGCTTGCAGGCGGGCAGCTACTTTTCTATACAGTATTATTTCGAAAATCCAGAAAGTAAGCAGTACTATCACTGCTATAATAGCTGGTATTAAGTTTGGAAGCCCGATTATGGCAGCCGCAGTACAGCAACCGGCTACACCCCATTGCATGACTGATATGGCTCCAGCCCTTAAGAAAGGACCTGTAGGCAACCAGCGGGCTGAAAAGTCAGCTCGTTCTTTACGGTCAGTCCACATGCGAGAGGCTGCCTCGTGCCAATATGCCGTGAGCATTGAATCTGGAGGCAGTACAACAGCAGTATTATCAGTAGCAGTTATATCGTTGACAAACACGTCTTCATAGCCAGTCTGTAAAGTAAGTGTACGTGCAAATCCTTTCTGTTCGAAAAATAGACGCTTTATAAAGGCAAGGTTAGCTCCGTCTCCACGATAAGGACGGCCTCCTATGGCATAACCTAACCACATAGCTGACGTCAGAACGGCATCAAACTGACGGTACCATCGTGAGGCACCGGTAAGCTCTTTGAAATCATAGTGTGTAAAACCTAACACTACTTCTGCAGAAGAATCACGTGTGAATGGGTCCATCATCTCTGATAGCCATGATTCTGATGGAATGATATAGTTGGTATCGGTAGTGATTACGACATCGCCTTTGGCTGCTTTTACTCCGAGCGTCACCGCTAATTTGCGACGACTCAAGTGATGCGATTCAGGCGGAATAAAAGTAAAGTAGAGATTGTCATACAGAGTGTCGTAGTGTTCAGATACCGCTGCTGTTGTCGATGCGCCTGAATCATAGACCAGTACCACATCAAAGTTGTCATAGTCCTGTTTCATGAGTGTCTCGAGATAGGCATCGAGTTCTTCGAGTCGTGCCGAAGCATAAACTATGACGGTAAGTGAAGGATGAGAAGTTGTGCTCGGAGCTTCGGTTGGCACATGTATAGCTGTCACGGCTGTGCGTCTGAAAGGCGCCATAAGCCACCAAGCTACTGCCCCACACACTATGGCAGCACCGATAAGACACCAGCATATAAGCTGGAAATTGAAGTTAAAGAAATAGATATCAGTCACAATAAACGTTATATGGGAACTTAGAATTCGGAGAAGAACTTTGGCTTAAACACTATACCCGCACGTAAGCGTGAGTGGTATTGATTGTAGTCAAGTAAGTTTTCACCGTATCCGTTATAATATTGAAAGAACAGGTTGAGATTTGATTTGTCATGTATACGCCATGTAAATTCCAACACTGTATTGAAATTCAGATTCCAGCCTTTACGCTTCATAAGTGTTATACCCCAAGTGAACTCACGATCTCGTGTATTGAATACCGCCCCAGCTTGCCACAGACCTGTATAGTTCAGAATGTCACGGTTATTTTCGCCGTCAACAATCGGAATCCAGAATTTGGAGTGTACCATAAGCCAGTCATTGACTATTGTTGAACCACATAGGGCTATGCGGTTCCAGCTGCGGCTCTGTATACTATCACGACCGTTGCTTTCATGTTCAAGAAGAATAGTCATTTTCCCCACATATCGGTCTTTGCTGAAGAAAGGTTTGGTCCAGCCAATACCGGGATTAAAGTTCAAGTCATGCATAGGCATGGAGTTCTCAAATACGTTCCAGAATGTTTTTTGAGTGTACATCAGGAAAAGATATGAGTGCCATGGTAGCACCTCATTGGTGATACGTATTGCCAATGAGATTTGAAACTTGACATCAGAATTTGTACGTGTTGGTTTGTGTCCTAAAGCGGTACCTACAGTAAAATAGTTATCTTTGTAGAGGCCGAAGTAGGGTCCAAAGTCAAGTTCGTGTTTGAGTGAATCGACAAATTCTTCCTGTTCTTTTACAGCAAGGAGTTGGGCGGCTGACCTGACGGTGTACGCCGAGGCGAGAAAAACGCAGAGAAGCGTAGTGATCAGACGGGTCATGATGTTTTTGGTCTGTGAGAGTATTTGGACAAGAGGCGTTGGGTCGGAGACATTCCCCGATACTCAACGTCTACGTAAAAACATTGCAAAGATAATACAAACCCCTGTGATAAATGCAAAAAATAGTCTGAAAACCGTCTTTTTGTCTTGCTATTGTGCTTGTGAAAGATAAATGATAGGGGGTGAAAGTTTGCATAGCGCAGGATATGTTATTAAATTTGCAGTTGATAAAGAATAACTACGCGAGTTGCTCCTCGACGCGAATCAAAAATCTTATCCATAGAAATCACAGAGATGGCAATAGATTATACTCCGCTGTTCCGGAGCCGTATGGTGAACCGGGCTCAGCGCACCGATGCATGGCGCACCAACGAGGCTGATCTACAGGCCGAAGTGCTCCGAACTCTTCTGAAGCGCGGTGCGACTACAGAGCCAGGACGACGATATGCCTATGATGAACTGGCGCATCTACGCAATCCTTATGAAGCCTACAGACGGCGTGTGCCGCATGTAGGTTATGAGACTATACGTGATTCGGTTATGCGTATGGTAAATGGTGAGCGAGATGTGCTTTGGCCCGGTGTGTGCCGTGATTATGCCCAGTCTTCGGGTACGTCGGGAGGCAAGTCGAAATATATACCTATAACCGCAGACAGTTTGCGTCATAATCATTATGCCGGGAGTGCCGATGTAGTAGGTCATTATCTGCGTCAGGTACCCGGTAGTCGTATATTTGCTGGTAAAGGCTTTATCTTGGGTGGGTCATTTGCTAATAGCCTTCATCCAACTGACCCACGTGTGAAGATAGGCGACCTTAGTGCCACACTTATAAGCAAAATGCCTTTTCTGGCTGATATGGCTCGTGTGCCTGACCGTAAGACAGCACTGTTGCCTGACTGGAGCGTAAAGCTTCCGGCACTTGTTAAGGCTGCTCGCGATTGTAATGTTACCAATATCTCCGGTGTACCCTCATGGTTTCTTACGGTGATACGTTCCATTCTGAAATCAAAACGTGCGTCCAATCTGGCGGAAGTATGGCCTAATTTGGAAGTCTTCTTTCATGGTGGCATTTCTTTTGAACCTTATCGAGCCGAGTATCGTCGTCTTACTGATACCTCAAAAATGCACTTCATGGAGACCTATAATGCTTCGGAAGGCTTTTTCGGTATTCAGAATGACCTTACTGATCCGTCCCTTCTCCTTATAGTTGATTGTGACGTGTTCTACGAGTTTTTTCCTATTGACGGCAAAGGTGAGCCTGTACCGCTTTGGGGAGTTGAAAAAGGACATACATACGAATTGGTCATATCTGCTTCCAATGGTCTTTGGCGTTATCATCTCGGTGACACTGTCACTGTTACTCAGACTGCTCCGGTCAAAATCCGTATAGCTGGTCGTACAAAGAGTTATATTAATGCTTTTGGTGAAGAACTTATGGAAGATAACGCTGAACGCGCTATGGCCGAGGCATGCCGTCTTACTGGTGCGTCAATAGTTAATTACACAGCTGCTCCTGTTTTTGCCGCTGACGGCAAACGTGGCCGTCATCAGTGGCTTGTGGAGTGGGCTAAGGCACCTGCTGATGTTAAGGCTTTCGCTGCTGAACTTGACAGGCAGTTACAGTTACTTAACTCTGATTATGAAGCTAAGCGTGCCAATACCATATTTCTCGACCCACCAGAAGTTTTGTCTGCACCTCGTGGACTCTTTGATCGTTGGTTGGCTTCAGCTGGTACTCATAAACTCGGCGGTCAGCGCAAGGTACCCCGACTTGTCAATCATCGTGATGTCATGGATAGACTTCTTAGTATGATGGAATAATCACAATAATAGAAGCTGCCGGCATTATCAGAATCTGATAATGCCGGCAGCTTCTATTATTGTGATTAGCTATTAATCAATTTCTTCGTCAGCTTCGTAGCCACCCATTTCGCGGATAGCGTTCTTAAGCATGACATACTGCTGGAAGAGGTGATTTACGGGAGTGTACAGCTGATTATTGATCATTATCTCATTTCCGATATATGCGTCCTTTTTC
>CAYNUE010000016.1:0-51348 GCA_964400325.1 uncultured Sangeribacter sp.
TCTCATAAGAAGACCCCTAAAAGTTATTTGTCTAACTTTTAGGGGTCAGTTCAAACCGATTGCTCCCTCATTTAATTTTTAATCAAGTCAATATATCATGACTCAACAGTCTGAATTGTATTACCGATTTTCTTCAATAATTTTGCACCTGTCAAATATAATGACACTTTAGCTGCTTCAACAGGAAACCATGTAAGAGAAGAAGTAAGTGGATACTTCCCAAACACATCTCGATTACTAAAATACCAATTAGCCTCAACCACGTTAGGCAGAGAAGCTATTTCCTCCCAGAAACGAAAGAGATTATTTTTTGCAACTACTGTGACAGCCTTATGGCCATCATTAAACGTAGCTACACATACATATCTCCATCTTGAACTGGTATTGAGCATTTTCTCCTCAGAAGGGTCGTATTGTATAGTTATCCGTAGACCATAAGCAGCAGCAATACGGTTCATCTCGTTTTTAAAGAGAGTACCATGAGGTGCATCGTCTTGTAGTTTATTGACCAAAATATAATAATGAATCATTTCATGAAGTAAGGTGTCAATATATTCTTCTTCAGGAAAATCAAATCTGACACTTATCTCAATCCATATTGTTTCTTTACCGGAGCCATCTATTCTACGACAGGTACGTCCAAGAGCCATTTTACGTGTATTCAATTGTATAGTAACTCGTGGCAACTGACCATGAAAACACAATTGATTGAAATAATCAAATTTGCCATACAGATATTCAAGAGTTGGACGCATAGAAATATTTATTTTGAAACTGTATTACCATTTTTATCTATCCAGTTTGTGCCAAGTCGTATCAGAGCTTTCTTTGAATCGGCATGATTGTGTAAGGCAGCCTTACGAAACCAGAAAATAGCCTTATCAATATTCCTTATGCCAGTTTCTCCAAGTTCCCACATTTTACCGATATTATACATGGCATCCAGTTGAGGGGATTTTTCTGTAAAACTGCCACTCTCGCCTGTCTGTACAGCTCTGCGATAATAATCCATGGCCTTGGCACAGTCTTCATCCACATAATTACCATACCTATAAAGAGAAGCAACTTCCAGCATTGCGGTAACATTCCCATTGGTAATAGCTTTCTCATACCACTGTAACATCTTAGCAGTATCCTGTTCTATACCATAACCGTTTTTATAGAGACGAGCTATTTCTATCATTGCTGGTTCGTAGCCGCTCTTAGCAGCCATTTCCATATAACGCAACGCTTCCTGGTAAGACTGTTCTACACCAATACCCCCTTTGTAATAGATGCCTATATTGTATTGAGCTGTACAGCTTCCGGACTCAGCCGCCTTCTTAAACCAAAAAATCTTCTTGTCAGTATTCTCCTCCAGACAACCAAGATTATTCATAGCCACCTGGTCACCTTCTTCTGCCAGTTCAGAATACAAAGCCAATGCTCTTGAACGATTACCTGATTTAGAACTTGAATACGCTACTTTAAAACGACAGCTTTTGTCACCCTGAGCAATTGCTTTCTCACCCCAGTAAGCACTTTGCTCATAGTCTTCCGGAACAGCAGTACCTGAAAAATACAAATCACAAAGTTCTATCTGAGCCTTTATCGAACCAATCTCGGCCTGATGTATTAGGTCAGGAATCCGATTGCTCTTTCTTTCGTTAACCGATGTCCTTATATGGCGACTTAGCCAACTTTCCCAATAACTTTTCTGTTCCTCATCAACAGGCAATCCATAATTACCCACCTCAAAGGCAGTAATCAACCTTCTGATATAATCCGTATTACCATCATTCGCAAGCATAGCCATAAATTTAATGGCTATTACAGGAGAAAGCTCTGCATTATTTTCAACGAGATTTATTATTAGAGAGGCCAAATGCTTATATGTGGAACAGGAAGCTAATGAGGTGTATATTCTGATAGCTCTGGATATATCCTGTTCACATCCTATACCTTCTGCCAGGTTATCTGCCACAGCTATTAAAGCTGGCGGATAATTTTGTCTGGCAGCTTTTAAATACCATTGATGGCCTATCTTATCGTCATGGTCAACAAAATAACCAGTACGGTAAAATTCAGCAATTTTACATTGAGCCATAGGGCAATGCCTCTGCATCATATATTTACCACATTGATTACAGGCGGTACAACCACTTTCCATTTCATCAAAACAAAGGAAAAAAGAGTCTTTTGCATCAAGATTCTCTACTGCATGTTCCATATACTCTTTTTTATCTGAGCAGAAAAGCGTTGGTTTCTGTTTGTCGTCTCTTAAAGAAGTAAATCTTAAATCTTTAAGGTTATCTTTAAAATCAATTACGATTGGTCTATCAAAAAGACTATTTGTATTGGAGTTTAGAAAAGTTGCATAGTATGCTTGACGTGTAGAATTAATAATTGAATTTATAAGTTTCTGTTGACGATATTTTTTTAAGTTAAAAATGCTAACACTACTGTTATCAATACCAATAGAAAACAAAATGTGTAGAATCAGAATACTTGAAATATTCAAGGCCTCAAAATTCTGTTTATCCCATATATTACCTGTGCGTAGAACATTAATTTTATTCCATTCAGATTTCAATGCTTCTTCATTATGCAATATTCTACCAGTATTATCACCTAATAAAATCACAGTCACATCAATTTGACCCCAATCAGCGTACTCAGTGAGGAACTTCAATATGGCTCTTGTACCAACAACGTTCACAGCATCATATTCTATAATTGTGATGCTTGATACAGATGTCAGCATCTGAGCAAATCTGATATTATTACCTATTTCTCTCTTAATGACTTCTATCATATTATGTTTTAATAATCCTTATCTTGATTTTTCTACAAAGCTCTCTAACAGTTCTTCTCCAGAAGTTATAATACGAAATTCTACCCTACGCGATTTCTCCCTGTCAATAGGTAGGCCGGTGAGTGAAGCGTAGTCACCATTATGGTCTAAAGCATGACCGTACGAAAGCCCGTTGGCTGTAAACCAATACTCCAGTAATTTTTTATCTTCTTCTGAATAACTTTCATATTCCGATAGATTCCTAAGAAAATACATTACACTTAATGCACGACGTTGTGATAGTATAAGATTGGCCATATAGGGATCCGAATCAATTGATGGGAAAGGCACGTCATTAGTATGACCTTCAATTCTGATTTCGCGAATTTTATACTTCAGAGAGTCGTTTAGAAGTATATCCAGATATTTAGGAAGAATCTGAGCCAACTGTACCTTAAATTCAGGCCTCAATTCCCAGCTACCATCGTCAAACAAGGATTCTGCCTTCTGAAAACGCATTGATAAATCACCACCTATAGCAATAATACTGTCTTCGGACTCTGTTTTGAATTTATCAATGAGTTTATCGTGAAGTTCCTGTTTATTCTCAACAAAATCCTTTAATATAGTCTGATTACTGTCTACCTGTTTTATGTAGGCAATCGCAATGAAAAGAAAAATCATCATCAGACCTGTCATAAGGTCTGACACTGATAGCCATGGGTTATTTCTTATCATCGGTACTTAATTTAAAGAGTTTTGATTTCTTCCGGTAGGGTAGTACCCGCAAGTTTTGCCTTTATATCTTCCAGATTATTGTCAATAGCCGTTACTGAAGCTGTTGCAGTCATCAATACTGCACGAGTCTTTTCCTGAGCCCGGTTAATGCTTTGTAGAGTAGCAGACATATCTTGATGAATACTTTTGAGTTCTTCCACATCATCTTTGATTTGTTCTGTATCAAGGCGTAAGCTCTGTAGCTGTTCCAAATTTTCTCTGATTTGTGCCGCAGACGTCAGCAAGCCTTTCAATTGTTCTATATCATTCTGAATTGACCAGACACTTAACATTAATTCTCTTATTCGTGCTATGTCGTTTTTAATGTTTGTGAGTGTAAGAGAAAGACTTTTAAGATTATCGGCAGAGTCAGTAGGCGATTGTACAACAGAAAGCAATGAAGCATGATTATCGTTCAGAGTATCGACTATGAGCTGAACAGCTTGTTTTAAATCAGACTCAGGTTTCTCATAGGGTAATTTTTTACTTACAGCTCTATTCAGCCAGATTGAACCTACCATACCTAATAAGGAGGTAAAGAAAGCTGTTTTAAGTCCTTGTAGCAATTCAGGTATACTGGCGTCCAAATTACTGGGATTGAAGGCAATTAATCCTACCGTAATACCCACGAAAGTGCCAACTACACCCAAAGTAGACATTAAGGACGGAAGTTGTTCCATCCAGTTACGTTTCTTATCTATATCAACAGACTTTACTTTTTTAATATAAACCAGCGAAGCAATAAAAACAACAATGATTATTGCGCAGCAAACATAAGTAAGCATAATCATAAATATTTTAGTTGGTGATAATACTTTAGTACTCTGATAGTGAAGTTCACAATCGAAAGGCATTGCTGAGTAATACTGCAAAATTAAATAAAAGCATCAAAATACACATTATCCGAATACAAATACCGAAAAAATTTTTAAGAGCAATCTGTGAAATAATTAATTATAATTATCTTTGCAATCCATTAATAGCTTATAAAACTCCATTAATAAATTAATGATGAAGAAGATATTTCTTTTGGCAGTGACGGGTATTATAATGGTGTCCTGCTCAAATAACGATGGCGATGTAACAATTCAGCTTCCAAAGGACTTTCAGGAAAAAACTCTGGTAGTCAGTCACGTGACAATAGACAATATCTTTACTGCCAAACAGCAGGAAGATCTTAAGATAATCTATGACACACTTGAAGTGAAAAACGGTGTGGCAAAAATGAAGCTTGACCCAGCTGGAGCTGCTCGATATAATATAGAGCCACCGGTAGTAAGCCGTACTGAACCCGATTTTTACGCTGCTCCTAATGATAAACTTGAGGTAACTATTACTACTTTTGATCCACTGGATTACAGAGTTAAAGGAACACAACTGATGGAGGACTTGACTACACTCTCGTCAATCACCAATCCTATCCAACAGGAATACTTTTACTTAGTGAATAATAATGACAATGTAACTGAAGAGCAGGCAAAAAGTATAATGGATCGCTACGACGCTGCAATTAAAAAGTTTGTAGCTGATAATCCTAAGAGTCCGGCTGTACCTTTCGCTATTCTGGATCTCAGCGGTGACGATTTCAAGAATGCTTACGATAACATGACACCGGAGGCGAAGCAATCTATCCTTATGCCATACGCTATACTGTATAACCAGCAGGCTGAAGAGATGCAGAAAGACAGAGAGGCCGAAGAAGCACGTAAAGCAGAAGTTGCTTCTGGTACCATTACCGCACCCAACTTTACACTACCCAATCTTGAAGGTAAGAACATCAGTCTGTCAGATTTCCGTGGCAAATGGGTAGTGCTTGATTTCTGGGGTAGCTGGTGTGACTGGTGCATTAGAGGCTTCCCCGCATTGAAAGAAGCATACACTAAGTATGGTGATAAGATTGTAGTAATTGGTATCGACTGTAACGAATCCGAAGCCGACTGGCGCGAAGGAGTCAAAAAGCATCAGATACCATGGCTCAATCTCTATAACGGCAATAACAGAGAACTGTATACAGCCTATAACATAGAGGGCTTCCCTACTAAGGCCATCATCAACCCCGATGGTAAACTCGTAGACCTTACTACAGGTGAGGACCCGACCTTCTACACCCGTCTCGCAAATTTTGTAAAATAATCCAAAACTTTTTTATCTTTCCTGATGTTATAAATACAGAAAATAGATTACTTCGCTTGATTAAGTTCAAGAAGGATTCATCAATTTTCAGTTTCATGATGTTAGGTTAGTTAGAAAGTATTATGGAAAACACAACACAAGGCGCCAATCCGTGAGGACAGGCGCCTTGAACTTTTTACACACTTTTCTCCTTAGCCCACACTTCATAATTGTGGACTGTCTTTTACAGTGAGCGCTGTAAAGAAACAATACTGAACGATTCGCTTCGCTCGCCGGGAACATCGCGGTGATTTTAACGCATTTTCTCTTTGTTGTAAAGATTATTTTCCACTATCTTTGCATTGTCATTTTGTGTGACAAGGCACAATATTTGACAATAAATATTATGATTATACAAAGACCACTTTACCTTCAAAAGCTGATTTCACGTCGACAAAACGACTACCTTCAGAGGACGAGGTGACGAAATAAAGCTTTATCCTTTCAGCTTCGGTGAGGTATTTCCCTATATGAACTTGCAAAAAGACCGCGCATTAACCACTTATATGCTTTTCGGAGGGTTGCCACAAGTCGTTCAGAAATCTTCCAAAGAAGAAAAGAACGAGTATCTGAAAGGACTTTTTACCCATACCTATATTAAGGATATAAAGGAGCGTTATAGCATCAAGAACATAGAGATGCTTGATGAGCTGCTAAATATCCTTGCCTCTGACATCGGTGCGTTGATAAATCCGACTAAACTTACCAACACATTCGAGAGTGTAAAATATATAAAAGTCAACCGTATGACGCTGACATCGTATCTGGAGTATATATGTGATTCTTTCCCCGTGGATTTTGTCTGCAATATGGGTAGCAGACGCTACTATATCCAATCGGCCTACAGAATGCCAGATGAAGAAAAGATAAAACAGGAGGAAGCCTCACTGCGCAATATTGATGATTTTCAAGAAAATCATTATCGTCGGCGAAAACACTCCTGTTTTGAGAAACGAAGCAGGAATTACCACAATCGGAATCTATGATTTTCTGCTGAATGAAAATTCACTCAATCTGTAGGGCGAATTAATGACAGAACTAAATATGTAACTACATTATCCTAATCTAACCTTATGAATAAATATACTAAACAATATAGTATTTCTACATGTCTGATAATTTTAATATTGTCAGTCATAGTGCCACTACATACCTATGCGAAAGCACGTTATCCAAAAGAGTTTTATAATTCTCTTTTAACCCTTCCACTCAATGAAATCGTAAAAAAAGGATTAGCTTCCCAAAGTCCAGATACAACTATGGCCTATTACACAGTAGCCATAGCAAGATATGAAGCAGAACCTGAAAAATATACCAAAAGAGATGCAGTTTTTATATACACAAACGCCGGATACACATCACTTTATCCATTCAGAAATTTTGACGATGCCTACTATTACTTACGCCAAGCGGAAGAAGCGGCAAAATCCCTCGGCGATTCCGCTGTTATGTCAATAATAACTCTAAATCTTGCCAATGTCTTCACTGGTTCAGAGGATTTAACCACAGCGACAAATTATTTTCTGCGTAGTATGCGATTGGCCAGAGAAAATAATATGTGGGAAGCCTATCTAATAGGTTTCATAGGATATATTTATCCTGAATTTATAACAGAAGGTGATATATCTACAATTAAGGAACAACTTGACATCTTTAGCAGCATTGACCTACCGGACACACCTATGCGAGCTTATGCCATAGCTTTTCATAAGGGGATTAAACTTATGCTGGAAGGTAAATATGAAGAAGCAGCAGAAACATTCGAAGAATCAGTCTCCCTAATTGACACAAGACATACTCCAGAAAGATATTTAGGAGCATCAATTATATTAAAAGCTAAAGCGTATGACCTTTTAGGTATGCCTCAGAAGGCGATAACATATCTTACCTCTAAACTTGCCGATTGTCCTGAGGAAATTCAAATTTCAATATATGAACCGCTCAGTCAATATTATTCTAAAATTGGAGATAATGAATCTGCAAATAAATATAAGCTTCTGTTCTTAGAAGGTGAAAAGAAACTTAATATACCCGGTCGTTCTGCAGATGTAATTAGTGCCCAAAACACGATGGACCGTACGTTATTGCAGAAAGACGTTGACATAATGCAGCAAGAAAATAAGCGGCGAAAACTAATTGCATGGATTTGTGCCGCATGGGCTCTCTTAGCTACGGCATTGCTCTTCCTGTGGATTACCAATAAGAAATTGAATATTTCAAAAAGGAACCTCTTCTTTAAGAATCAGGCTCTCGCGAAGTCTGCTACCAGTGAAGCAATAATAAATAATACTATTGACACACAGACAACAGACGAATCATTAAAGACAGTATGGGAAAAAGTGAGTATTATAATGCTTGATAATCCTGAGCGTTTCTCAACAGAGTTCTCAGCTTTGCGACTTGCCTCACTTGCTGACGAACATCCAAATAAGGTGTCAAAAGCAATCAAACTTTTTACTGGAGGGAATTTTAATACGTGGCTTACAGAAATAAGAATAAAGGAAGCATGTTTACGACTTTCTGACCTGGAGCAATATGGGAAATATACTATCTCAGCTATAGCCGAAGACTTAGGATTCAAAGCTCGCACTCATTTTGCAAAAGTTTTTAAACAACATACAGGGCTCTCACCCTCAGAATATCAGAAACAGGCAAGGGAATCTCACAGAATGGAGAGTAAAATGTAACTTGTTAATTTGCAAAGTAATTTAAAGTGTATCTATTTTGAAAATAGGCACACATACACCATTTTTTTGACATGGAATATGATTGAAAGAGTATAATTTTGCAAATGAAATCTCAAAGTATTTTCAATTCCACCAATACATAACTAAATCTTAAACCCATGTCGAAATTTCCAAAGAGTGCCTTTCTATCGGCCTTCATGACGGGACTCATGCTCTGCTCTGGAACATCAGAAGCTTCTGATGTTATCACATTGACTAATGATGTTGGAGAAGCATCCAACGAAAAAGTCAAAACTACTGATTTGATATCAAATCTTGAAAAACCTTATTTGGACTACTTGTCAGGACGCATCAAAGAAACTAACAAGCACCTTCCTTTTCACGCTGCTGCTGAAGAAGAAGTACTTGTTGAGATGGACTTTTCTGATTTTACATCAGGTTCTGAAACAGAACTTGGAGAATGTGTTACTCAACAATTCCTTGACTCTGGAATTCCCACAATAGAACCCGTTTGGATGAATGGAGAAGTAGGCTGGACAGGTATCGGAGTGTATTCAGCTGGTGGTACTTGTGCTCTCGCGCAACCAGGCTTAGGAGGATGTATAAACACCCCCGCTAAAAATTATTACGGTAGATTGCATATCACATTTAAAGTGAGAGCTCGCGAAGACAATGTTAGGGTTTCTACTTTCCCCGTTTTCGTAAGTGTATGTACTGGTGATGCTTACTATCCTGTAGCAGCCATAAACGACATACACATGGAGATTTTAAAAAATGAAGATTTGGAGTGGAGGACTGTAGACGTAACATTTAATTGTGACTATGATCGTGACGATGCCTTCGTTCAAATCAATGGTTGTAATCATTCTGACACAGGTGTGCTCATTGATGATTTAAAGATAACTCGAGATTATGAGTTTGCTACAATTCCTTCTAACCTTACTTTCCGCAGATTTACTGATAATGGTTTTTCTGCTTTATGGCTTCCTGGTGCAGAAAATAAGAGCTTTCTCGTTAATCTACAAGAAGAAAGAGTTGTTTCTACCGAAGAAACAACCTACTCTGAGGACTTTAATTATGGGATTCCAGAAAATTGGGTAGCCGAAGATGCAATAGAAGTATCTGAAGGAGGATTTGACAATTCTTCCGCAATTAAGTTAGGAAGTGAAGGTCTGTTACAATTTCCAATAAATTATGCTACTTTAAATGATGTTTCATTATTTATACAGCCCAACTTGAACGATGACTCAGAAGGTAGCATGGCTATAGAAGTATTATTTAATGGTGATTGGTTGCGCTTAGGAAAAGTTAACCTTACTCTTATATCAAGCGAAGGCACTGAACTCTCCATAAGTCAGTCAGTTCCAAATTTTGCTGGCAATTACACTGGAATAAGATTCATACCCCTTAACTTCAAGGAGGAAGAATATGTTTTAATTGATGAGGCCGTATGGTCTACCGATGGGGTAAGAGAGCGTTCACTCATTGTTGATGCAATGCCTGTCAATGAGAACGAGGTCACCTTCGAGGACATTGATTTTAATGCAGCTTCCTATTTTATGCAAGTGGCAGGTGTCAATGGAGAAATTATCACTGACTATACGCCTTGGAGTGTCGTGGAAGGTATAATAGCACCAAATTTACTTCCGGCAACCAATATCAATAATGAACCATTTTCTTTCACGGCCAATTGGGAAAGAGCAGAAAATGCCGATGGTTACATTGTTAAGGCTTACCAGCAATATGTTCTAAAAGCTGAAGAAAATCGTGTAGCCTTTGCTGACTATTTTTCAAATGCTGTCAGTGGTAACGATGTGCCAGGATACGATATAGCTATTGTTGATTCTTTTGATGGCTTGACCGATATGCCCGGTTGGACTATTGATATGTGGCCAGGCATGATGGCTGATATGAAGATTGGTGCAAGCGCTTTCTCCACTCCCGAAATGGCACTCCAGAATAATAATGGTGTGTTCACATTAAAATGTACAGCCAGTTCATGGGGCAGATGTCCGATTGTTTTCCAATCCGGACTTGAAAAATATGTTGTAACTACCAATGGAGAATATGATCCCTCAACCGGTAATTATGCAGCAGATTACGTTGATGTAGAACTGACATTTCATAATGGTGCCGAAAATACGGTTATCAACATATATTCTCTTGACTATAATTATGTCTTAGTATCTGACTTTGTAGTAACTCAAGATGTAAAAGATGGAGATTACAGCTATAGTTTATTGTCATCTGCAACTGTAGAATCTTCTGAAGATAGCTATACCTTTAACGAACTTCCAGTTAAAGAAAATGACAATTTAGCATTTGGAGTTCATGCATTCCGTTATCTTTCTAACGGTACAATCTATACTTCGGAAACTAATCCTTTTGAAATAGTTAAATTCCAACCATCTGAGGTTGAGAAACTGTTTGAAGACTCCTTATCTGGTATTAAAGTCTTCACAAACGATGACAGTATAAATGTAGTGCTTGACATGGCTGCTGAAATACATATATTTAATACCTCAGGCACATGTGTAGCAACTATATGTGGAACAGAAGGTATAAATTCTATCCATAATCTTGTTAAGGGTATCTATATAGTAACCTGCAATAATTTCAAGACAAAAGTTATTTTATAAATGATGTTGCCGAGATAACGCGACCTCTCTCCGTTATCTCGGCATTACACTTTTTCTAATTCAAATGAAAAAGATTTTTACTATTGTATTAATAGCTGCAACTATTAGTACTCAAGCAAAAGAAATCGAATTTTCGTACAATACTTCTTCGGCAGAAGAATATGGATACGGATTTAATATAGCTGAAACATACGATGTAGCCATTCTTATTAATGAACCTTCTTTAATCGGCTCAAAAGTAAATGGTATTTCTGTCAACATACCTGGCGGTGAAAATATTTCCTCCCCTTCTGTATGGCTTTCGTCAGACCTTATACTTGAACGAAAGGAAGGCAAACTTGTAAATGCACCTGATATTACGGTCCAGGAAGGAATGCTCTCAGATGGGATATTGGCAGTGACTTTCGACACACCTTACCTTATAGAGGGCCCTATATACGCAGGTTATTCTTTTACTGTTGATAAAAAAGACCAATCTACAGCTACACCTGTAAATCTCGTCAGCAGCTCACGCCCAGGAGGATTCTATATTCATACCTCGCGTTCAAAATTGAAATGGATTGATGCTACTTCCATAGCAGAAGGGGTAAGCACAATGAAAGTCTTTATCGAAGGTGATTTTCATGACAATGCTGCAGTGTTCACTTCATACAAAACAAATTATGGCTCACTTAGTGATGACAATAATATAGCAACAGTTCAATTGGTAAACCACGGTACAAATGCATTACATTCCGTAGAATATACTTGGGAAATAGCTGAAAATTCAGGTCAAGGTCACATAACTCTTGAGACTCCTCTCCCAGCTGTATGGGGAGCGTCAACACCGGTACAGATAGACTTGGGTAAATTAACTCAAGGAGGTACGTTACCTCTGACTATGACTGTGCTCACAGTTAATGGAGAAACAAATTCAGATAAGTGCATAAATTCAATAATACCTATCAAGGTTCATCCATTTGTACCTGTGACGAGACCACTTGTAGAAGAATTTACCGGCCTATGGTGCGGGTGGTGTCCCCGTGGGTACGTTGCAATGGAGACAATGGGTGAATTATATCCCAATTCTTTTATCGGACTGGCTTATCATAAGAGTGATGCTATGTCTGGTAATTATGAATTGCCTTATGGACCTGATGGATATCCAGCGGCATATATAAACAGAGGCGAAAAAATCGACCCTGCACAACTATATGACCAATGGCCTGTAGCGGCAGAGGTTATAGCACCTGCTGCAATTGACATAAATGCAGAATGGGCAGACGACTCTTATAACGAAATAATAGCTACTTCCTGTTCAAGATTCTTAGAAGATTATGATAAGGCTAAATTTGAAGTAACCTATGCTCTCGTAGCAGATAACCTTTCACAACCTGACTGGGGACAGAAGAATTATTACTCGACAGATGAAGGAAAATACGATGGCTATCTTGAAGATATGCCTGGTGACTTAGGACAACTCTTTTTAAACGGTAATGAGTATGTGTTCGGACTGGTATTTAATGATGTTGTTGTAAGTTTTCCTTATCCTAATGGAATTGAAGGCTCAATTCCAACCAATATCGTATGTGACAATCCTATTACTCATTCTTGTTCATTTGACCTTACTAAACTCGGCTCCCTCAATGATATAATAGCCTCACATAAAGATAATTTAAGAGTAGTCGTTATCCTTATTGACCGAGAGACCGGCAAGCCTGTTAATTGTAACACCTCTGGTTATCTCCCTACTCCTTCATCTCAAATCAATACACTTAAAGCTGAAGCAATTGCTGAGACAACTTGGTATAACATTAATGGCCAGCGTCTATGCACTCCTACACAAGGTGTATGTATCCGTGTGGATAGAATGTCTGATGGCTCTTTAAAGACATCTAAAATTTTCATACCATAATCCTCTAATATACCTAACTTATTACTTCTTGCTTTCGTAGAATAAATATGTCGGTTAAACTCATACATGAGTTTAACCGACATATTTATTCTACGTGACAGTTGATTGATTCTTATTTGTCCGAACTATAGATAGATGTAGTTATCGTCTTCCTATAATTTTATGAGTCGATATGCGTCCGTCGATATATGTAGTCTTTACGACGCATACGCCATTTTCAGGTTGAGAGAGACGCTTACCATCTATAGAATAGTATTCAACACTCTTGACAGTATCAACTGTAGAACTGCTGGACACTCCTACAGTGCCCGTAGTGGCCACCAACACATCATCAATACCAACATAATAGTCTAAGTCCTTTGCTTTGAAGGCAATTCTTATGTTCTTACCTGCAAATTCAGCCAGGTCAAATTCATGTATTTCCCAACCTAAAGTAGGCATGTCAAAGTCTATGTAGCCTACAGGCAAATATGTTGAAAAGTCATCACCTTCTCCAGCCAATATTTCCAAAGTCTTTGAGGAATAGGTATAGCCTACAAACTTAAATTGTAAGAAAGTCACACCATCATCTGGAATTAAAATTACGGGAGACAAGATTACCTCATCAGTAGCGTATTTCTGGAAAATTGACGGGTCATAACCAAAAGCTACGAGCGATTCAGTACCTTCACCTGTGGTAGTACCAAAAAGATTGTCGAAACTCTGGAGGACAGGGCTTAGAGCTTGCCAACTGTTACCATCTTCGTTAAGGTCATGTATAATCCAGTTCTTCTGGAAATCATACTCGAAGCTCTCATAGTATATAGAAGTACCAAGTTCAGAATCAATACCTTTACCAGTACAGTGAACAGTATAGTCACCGATATTAGTGTAAATGGTGAGATCATTGGAATAAGTACCTTTGGCTGTGGGCATAAACTCTATCAGCAGATTCAGGTCACCATCTTCCACCTGGCCTGCCTTTGCTGCAAACGGACCATCTGATTCGTATGACAGAAGCTGTGGCTCAAGCGATGTGTAGTTGTAAAGCTTTATTGGGAAATGACCTGCACAACCGACAGTTATAGCCTCAGGATAATCTATCTCAGTTGTGGAAATTTTTGACATACTCTCTCCAGAATCACTAACATTAAGTTCAATATTGGAGAGCATAAGCCGGTCTTCTCCAAATACTGAGGAAGGATCATTCGAGGCTTTACGATAACTGAACATAACTGTATGATGTCCGGGCTTGAAGGTAAGTTGTGTAGCATCAAACAAAGCCTCTGAACTACAATCTGAGCCAACACCACCAATTATAGCATATTTATCATCTTGGTCTCCGTCGATGTATATCTCAGAACCCGATACGATTCCTGGTATATCAAACATCCAGCGCAAGTCCTGAGAATCGTTAAATGCCTTCCATGAAAGAGTAGCTACTTTACCTTCAGGCACATCGAAAGAAGCTTCTATCCAAGAATAACACGGCTCGCTTATATCACTCTTTGATGAAGAGTTGTAGAAATATTTACCATTATCTGAAGGAATGAAAGGCCAATCAGTAGCAGTATTAAATGATATTTCACCCTTGCTTACGATAACTGAGTAGTCATAAGGTATGGCCTCAGCTTGCCCAAAACAATCTACTATAAAGTCGCCAGCTGTTGTTGATATAGTTACGGAGCCATTATCAGCGCCTACACCCGTGGCTGTCCATACAAGAGGAACTGACAATTTCTCACAATAACCTGCACAAATGTCTGGAATTCTTCCACTGAAATGAGCATCGCCATTTATTCCAATCACTTGGAGTGGTTCACTACCTGTGTTGAGCAGAGTCACAGTCTTCTCAGTTTCAACTGAGAGTCGGTCATAGAAAGTCTTACCAAAATCAGCATCTGTGTCAAGCAATATGGCTGAATTTGCCACTTTGTCAGTAATGGTAAAGTCAATATCCCATACATAGCTTACAGTAACAAAGCCATTTTTCATTATGACTGAATTGAGGAAAGTAATCTCATGCTTACCAGAAGAGAGGGCTATCTTGTCAGACATATCTACTGGAGCGGCAGAGTTATGATAACGGTTAAACTTTATATCCTCCCCGTCCACAATAATTACAAGAGAATTGGGTTGCCTTGTCAGCATAGCGGCGTTCCAAGTGAATATACCTGTTTTGCCTTCTGGTACGTCTACACTGCAAGTAAGATATGACTCAGAATCATCTTGATTGGTAGAAGCAGCTGCGATGTGTCCGTCATATTCTGTCAAAATAAAAGGATAGTTCGATGAGGTAGTAAAACTTACCGGTTCAGAACCTGGCTTTACGATAAGCTGATAGTCACTTTTCTTTGATACCTCAACGTTAACATCAATGACTTTCCTATAGTTAGAGTCAGAGGAGGTAACAGTTAGAGAGCCACGAAAGGTACCAGCTCTAGAGGCTGTAAGTGTGACCTCCACCTCTTTACTTGAACAGGCAGGAAGATAACCGAATGATGGCGAGGCTACCAGATTGTCAGATGATGAAGCAATATTGTATGATACCTCCTGAGACGAAGGATTGCTTATAGTGATAATCTGGTGTGCAGGAATAGATTCGCAGATATAAAAACCCTTAAAGTCAAGATAATCATCTGAGACTTTCAAAGGAGTGTCAGCTTCTGCTTGGTGCATTTCTACACCGCTATGATAGTAGTCGTAAAGGTCAGTCGAACCAGTTTCATTATCATAACAGGCAAGTAGGCCAAAACCAGTACGCGAAGATATGGTCTTCATATCGTCTGAAACCTTAAGCACAAGCTGGTCTTTACTGTCAAGGTCAAAGTTGTTATCCAAATCGCCAGCCAGAAGTACAAGAGTCATATCACGACCATCAGAGAATGTAACATCGGCTACCCTGGTATAGTCATTTACACTCTTGGAAGGTGAGTAGGTACCTGTAGGTATGTTAATTGTACCGGTAACATCATTATACGAACCTACTAATGGATATTCATTAGTGATATTGCCATAGTAAAGATGAACCAGGCCATATACTGTGGCCTTATCACCATCTATTGTAATGTGGGTACCATATTCATGTGTCACACCATTCTCCATGTCGCCCTGCCCAGCATCATTATAACATGAAACAGCAGTCGTCCAGTAAAGGAGTTCATTTGAGTCAACTTTGGCATGAGCCTTACGAGGTGCAGAGGTCATCGTATTTGATGCATTGAGCATAGGGAGCTGACTTGCATTGAGGTTAGGTTGCTTAGGCATGGCTTCCGTGAGCGACACCGCTGCTACAACGATGGCAGACAGAGCGACCAAGTACAGAAAAGGCTTCTTCATATCTGAAACGATTTAATTGATGAAAAAATTATAGCGCAAATTTATTTCATCAATTTTCGTTTTACAAATCAATTAATTAAAGAAGTCGCCAATGGCGCGCAACAATAAAAAAATGGCGTCTTTTTTAATTATGGCCCGTAATTCTTCACTTTAATCCTCATCTTTAAGCTCATTTTCTTTTTCTTTACTGTCTTGTAAAGCGAGACGCCTAAACTGTGCCGGCTGCATACCTACCTGTTGTTTGAAGGCAGAATAGAATGTGGCAAGGTTAGAGAAACCAAGTGAATATGCCAATGACTTGATAGAAGTATCTGCCTGCGGATTCGAAAGAACTATCACTGCATCGCTAATTCTACGGGAATTTATATATTGCAAATATGTCTTTCCAGTCTTCTCCTTAATAACCTTTGTGAACCACGTGTGATTACATCCTACGCGCCTTGCAAAAGCCTCACGTGATATATCTGGGTCTGTGTAAATCTTGTTAGATTCCATTTCATGAACAATTGCCTTCCAAATCTGGGCAGCTCTTTCATCCGAAAGACCAGACTTATCCTGAGAGCTTTCAGTATCAGCCAATGGCTGCGTAGTGACCTGTGATGGCTGCGTGTTGACAGGTTGAGTCTCTTCGGAAATATCCTCGTTGTTCTTTTCGGTCATGTCATCTTGAGTGACAGACTGAAGTTGGAACGCATAGTCGCGGCTCTGCCTCATTATAAGGCGTAGCATCTTCTTTTTTCTCACTATGTAGAAAGCCCAAAATAAGATTACCAAAATGACAATGACTACGATTGACACTATTATATGACGCTGCTGACTTATCACCGCTTGTCTTCTCATAAGCTCAACCTCCTTTTTGTTAGTGTCATATTTCACTTTATATCTGTTGAGCTCTTCCCGGTTACGTTGCTCAACCACGCTGTCACGGGCAACTGTATATTTCTGTAGCCACTTGAATGCCTCAGTATCATTTTCCAGCCTGTGCATATTGTCAGCATATAAACGCATCGTTTCTATACGACCGCGGTGATCTGCACTATGCGACAGTTCCTCAGCCAATTCCAAATTCTCGTTTGAAGCTTTGTATTCGCCTATTTTATTCAATAATACAGCGTAGGTTAGGGGTGCAGAAGCCGTGATTGTGTCATGGCTCATTGCAGCGTCAAGTTCATGCCTTGCTTTCGGTAAACTATCGGTGGCAAGATAATATTTTCCCTTCATAACATGCCACAGATAGAGATTGCCTGAGTCTCGTATGTAATCTATAAATGGAAGTGCGGAATCTATACGATCAGTCTGCGATAAGTAATAGTCAGCAATACGTTTAGAGGCTGATACAAGCAATTGCTTGTTATCCGTTGCCAGGGCATACTCATAAATATCAAAATCATATTTAAATCCAAGCGTATCGCCAAAGTTATAATGAATTTCAGCTACATTACACTCAGCTGCTATTTTCAGATTGTCAAGACCGGCACGTTCCGCATAGCGTATAGCTTCATCATAGTAACGACATGCCAGGGGGAAATCATAGCTGTAAGCGCTCGCATATATACCCAACATATTGTACACTCGTGATAAAAGTGTATCATTGCCTACTACCAGTGCCTTTTGTTCAGCCAGCTTTACAAGCTTTAGGCGTTCCTCTGTATTACCCGCAGTGCGCGGATAACAACCTTTTATGAGGAGTCCATAGGCCTCATACATATCATTGTCAAGGCGTCTTGCCTCATTATAAAGCAAATCAGCGAGAGAGTCACTCTTAGCTCGATCATTCATTATATAAGCATCTGTAGCTTCTTTGCGTAACTCTTCAAGTCTGGTCACATCCTTCTGCGTATGCCTATCACCATTATGAGAACAAGATACGACTAACGTAAGAATACTCACGAACACCAGAAACCTATGGTAAGGTAACTCACCACAGCATTTCTTACAATAGTAAATTATTGTCTTTAAAGGGAAAAGTATGTCATAAGCCATGTTCAACTTATAGGTCTTCAATATGATAAAACAAGAGGTGCAATGAATTAATCAAGAAGCCGAAGTTTCATAACTCCATAATTGCCAAAGCATCTACAATAATAGACCTACAAAGATAAGAAATTTTATTAAGAGATACCTCTTCTAAAAACACAACCTGTCAGTTACCCTGACAGGTTGATACTAATATTGAAAAGGTTAATCAATGTTATCCTACATTACAATTCCTTCAATTCTTCATCTTTTGGCGATTCCTCTTCCTAGGTTGGGATAGAAATAATGAGCATTGTCATTTTATGTGACAAGGCACAATATTTGACAATAAACCTTATGATTATACAAAGACCTCTTTACCTTCAAAAGCTGATTTTACACTGGCACAACAGAATGAACTACCTTCTGAGGACGAGGTAACGAAATAAAGTTTTTCAAATGAATTGTTCGCTTAATGTCGACATATTCACGAGGTTTAGTGATTTGAATATATTTTTCCAGGTTCTTATTCCGTCATTTATTCCGTCACTTTATTTCTATATAAATCAAATACATAAAGCTTACATATAATTTATGTGTTACTTTATTCCGTCACTTGTTCCGTCATTAACATCTCTTTCATTGGTACCATTATTTTCTTGTCCTTTAAGTATATGAGTAAGACCAATTCTTGTAGCTTCTTGTAAAAGATTCATTTGACCCTTAAATTTAGGAGAAATAGAATATGTAGTACTGGTAGTCTTACCTGTTTTAATTAGTGGTCCACCAGGTTGTGAAAGACGCTCTATTGTTCGACGAAGTTGAGTCTCCGATATATGAGAGCCTATTACTCTAGAAATATCTGACTTTTTCGCTTTTCCATATTTGGTAAGAAAAGGCAGTAGCACAGCTAATACTTGTTGATCATCCCAATCTGTTAACTCGGAATATTCGGCAATATTATTTGTCAACTCATAATATTTACGTGGAAGTATATATCGTATTGCTGTGGTCTTTCCCCTTTTTTCTAAGTATCCCATTGAATAAAGTCTCTTCGCAATCTCTTTATCTTTGGGCTGAAGACCTTCCTTTATATCACAAAATGTGAGGATATCAAATACTGATAACTTTTGGTTTTCCGGCAGCTCCTGCTGTATACTATTTATAAAAAGAGCAAACCCAGGATCATTAACTCTCGCAGAAAGTATTGCGACAACTTGATAGTCATCAGACTTTTTATAATCAGGCTTTCTTTTTCCTTCCGACAGAGTTAATCGGAAAATCACATCCATACCTTGTCCAGAACGTTCAACTATACCTGTAAGAGCTAATACATCCGCAAGCAATCGATTTCTGGGAGTACTTGAAACAGTAAGAATATTATCAAGTGTAACTCCAAGTGGAAATCCGCCAGGACTTACTACTATTAATTTTGCCGGATATTGCTTAATAATGATCTCGCTTTGTAAGCGATAGTCCCGATGTGCAAAAGCATTATTGACTACCTCTCGTATTACCTCTTCGTTAAAATAAGGGATATCAAACATATATGCTCCCTCCTGAACTGGAACACATCCGTTACGATTATTTATGGCTTTCCAGAGTTTATCAATAAGTATATAAAAAGGTAAAAGGAGCGACACTCTTTTGTCGAATCGCTCTTGCTCTTCCATATTTCGAAACTCAAGCTGCACTTTTGCTTGGGGAAAATATTTTTCAATAACTTCTGTTTTTCCTACCAAAAGTATAGCAGCATTGGTAACCTTTGTACCTACTATGAGTTTTAGGTCACTTAGTGCTTGATAGTCAGAAAGCGAAGTAAATGTTGGATTATTCTGTTTCCTTGCATACTTCTCTTTAAGTATGGCAATCGCCTCTTTATCAAGATCATTGATTGTGACCCCCTCACAAATTGCCTGTGAGTAATCAGGATCTGTTTCCTGCAAAATGGAAAATAAAACTTTGTCTGGCATAGGTATTAATTCTTCCCCTGAACGCCATAGAGCCACATCTTCATATTTAAGAGCTTTACCAACGGGATGGCGTGGTACAGAAACAACTACAACACGAAGATTCTTTTCATCACGTAGTTCATAGGCATCCACTGGAATTTGAAGTGCATTATATATATCGTTTTCCAGTTGACCAAGAGCATTTTCATTCTGTCGAGTTCCTACAACTCTATGTGGAAACTTATCTTCCATTCCCATTACTAGATGTCCTCCACCGGCATTAGCTAATGCAACCACATACCCAAGGATACATTTACGACGATCCGAAGGTTTCTGTTTGTCTCCACCATTGAATGAAAGGTTTCCGTGTTGACAACGCTTGAATTCCACATGGTCTTCACTCTCACGCATTAAGCGTAGCTGCTCTATCGTAAGTTTCGGTTTATCCATACTAATAAACAATTATTTGTAAATCATATTTGATATGATTTTTAGTACATGACAAAAATTGAAATCTATGTTATGACACATCTAAATTTCAAGTGGTTATATTAAAAAAATCCTTAAGAATTAGTAATTTAAAGGAAAAGTTTAGCAGCTTTTTTACCATGAAAATTACTGATTCCAAGGACTTGGTCAAAGTTAACCAAATCTTCCCGATTATGCAATAACATTTTGGGAAGACAATGAATAAGGATATTAATGTTAAGAAAATTAGAATATTGAAATATAAGTATTGTGAAAGTCCATTGTCAAGTATGTATACCAAAGGAAATCTCCGATGTCTTGAACTGACCTACCAAGAAACCTAAATTCAATATTCTCCAATTTTTGTCATATAGTTAAATATGAGAAAATGATTTCCATTATACTCATCTTTTATGACGTCATCATTAGTAATTAGCTTACGACTTACTTGATTCGGATCGTTTACACTATCCCAGAAAATCTTTTCATAGTGGGCTACAGTTTCCGCAGAAAGTCCCTCAGGATAGAAAACATCATTCTTTTCCTTCACACCAATAATAATAACTCCACCGTCAGTATTGGCAAACGACGAATAGGTAGGCCAAAATTCCTTATGAGGGAATCCCCCTTTTCCATATTTGAACTCTACCGAAGCCGTTTCCTTTCTGGCCATAAGTCGGTCAAGATACTCTTTAAAAGTATTGTGTTTAGTGTTGGAATGGTTCATATACGAATATTTTAGTATTGATAATCAGAAAATTCCATAAGGTTATGCATACCATTTTTCTTTCTCTACATACTTGCGTATGAGCTCAGAAATTTGTACTTTCGTGAAATTCATAGTTTGTAAATTTAGTTGTTTGGTCACTCCTAAGTTACAAACTTTCAGACTGACATGCAAATGTTGGCCTTTTTACGTTTTATTCAGACACACTTTTTGAAACAGTATACTGAAAGCCGCTCAATCAACAATGTTTCAAGCCAATAAACATTAAGCACTTCAGAAAAAGAAATTACTTAGGTGGTTAATAGACAAATTTATGAACGGAAGAAGGTAGCCACAAACTATTGATAATTTCCACTTAATAGCCCTAAGAAAGATATTTAAGGTTATCAAGAGGAGTGATATTAGTGTGTAAATAACCGAATTATAAGTTCTTACTGAGGAAGTCAATTATTAATTTTCGCTCTTTAAGGACTTTTAAGTCAAAGGGGGCTTTACCGTTTTTATCAGATATATGGCTGTAGAACTTATTAATAACACGCATGATTTTATCGGTCTTATGCCCTTGCTCTTTGCGATAACCTCTGATAGCTGGTGGCATAAGACCTTTGTCAGCAGCATGAAAAACCCAGTATAGACATAAGGCAATGTCCGTTCGGTGCAGTCCCATAGCACAGGCAATATAGAAATTCCCATTGTCTATATAATGACAAAAGTTAGAGAATTCACTGACCATCTTTTCTATGTTCTCACATTCTTTATCAATAGGGTAGTAAAAAATTCCAGTCCGAATTTTTGACAAAGTCCGGACAGGCGGCTACGTATGCCATCTTCACGAAGGTCAATTATAGTTCTGATACCAGCTTCTCTAATTACGGGCCAAGCATAAGCCTGGTGGGGCGATGAAAGCGTACGTCCACGAACTCCACCATAGACCGGAGCAACATCAGGAATGTCTAAAGCCGCTATTTTCTCAATATTCAATGAATTATTAATACTCTTCACGACTGTCTATAAAAAGCTTACAAGGACGTGACAAGTGGTCTCGCATCCACACTATCTCTGAAATATTAACACCATTTGACTTCTTTGACAATCCAGTCTTCGATACAGCGAGTCTGTGATGAGAAAGTTGCCCCAATCAGAAAAATTTTGTGAGAATCGGATTGGTATTTTCTGGCATATCGTTTGTTTTCAATCTGCTTCAGGGCTTCCTGAGCTGTATTGTCATACTTCAACTCGATAATATAGATAAAGTCGTCTGTTATAACCTCAATATCTATACGGCCATCAGAAGTATGTGACTCAGCTTTGGTATTTAAACCAATAAGATCTATCAGAAGGAAAAAGGCATTGTGAAAATTGTTCTCATTCTCAATCTTAAGGGAGTAGTCAATGCCAGCGAAATATGTTTGTAAAGCCTTCATAGCCTCCTGAGGTTGGCCAAAAGTGAAATATCTGACAATATCCTTGACAACGCTGCTTGACTGAAAGGCCTTGGATTTCTGATAATAGGGTAATAATTCGTTGAAGAAACCTTGTTTAACTTCACGATTGGGTAAGCCAAGCCGATAAATATCAAGCATCTTATTGTAGTCCTTTATCGTTATATATCCGGTCTGATACAAAAGTGCAATGGGATTAGGATCAAGAAGGTCAAGCCCCATCAAGTCGTCGATAGAGCAATAACAATCAAGAGTTTTCTCAAGATCTACGTTTAGTTTTTTTAAAGTCTGTATTACAAAAGTCGGTTTCCCTGACCAATTCCAATAGTTGCCTATTCTTGACTCGTCCATAGCGTTCAACAGTGACCAAGGATTGTAGATACAACTTCCTCTTTCGGCAAATCGGTATCCGTCATAATTCTCTTTAAGTAGTTTGAGGGCATCGTCGTACGTAATTCCCATATATTCTGCCAATTTATTGATGCCAGTCTGTAGATTATCAAGCATCTCCTTCTCGGTAATACCACATATATCGGCAAACTCGTTGGAGAAGGTTATATCTGCAATATTATTGAGATCTGAAAATACACTTAGTTTACTAAAACGGCTTACTCCTGTCAAGAATACCAAACGAATATGTTCTGCACTACTTTTGAAATTGGAATAGAGTGAGGCAATCTGATTACGATAATGATCAAAATTCTCCCTCTTGTTAAGATTACCAACAAGCGGTTTATCATACTCATCCACAAGAATCACTACCTGCTTTCCAGTATGTTTGTGGGCAGCTTTTATGATGTTACGGAATCTTTGGGAAAGGTCTTCGTCAATGTAGTCAACTTCATATTTTTTCTCCCATTCCCTGAACAAGTTATTCAAGACAGGCTCAAGCAGTCCAGTTTCGCTAAATCTGTTAGTATTAAAATCAATTCTCAATACGGGATAGGCTTCCCAGCTCCAATTAACAGAGTTAATATAAAGCCCTTTAAAGAGGTCGCGTTCTCCCTCAAAAAAGTAACGTAGCGTAGATAGGAAGAGACTTTTTCCAAAACGTCGTGGACGAGCAAGAAAATAATACTTGCCTCCCTCAATTATTTTTTCGATAAATGCAGTCTTGTCTATATAGACAAAATTCATTTCACGCAAAGACTTAAAATCCTGTTCCCCGATTGCATATTTAACCACTTTTCCCATACTTCTATTATTTAAGCAGTAAGGAACTCTTAAAAATTAATGAACACATAAAACACAGTTAATTTTAGAGTTACTTACCTATCGTTGTTATCAAGCAAAATTAATGAAAAATTTCTAATCTCTAAAAGAAATCCTCCGTAGAGTAGTCTATCTTGTCAAATCTACCAAAGCATTTAGTTTCGTTTTTATATGTTACATACTTTGACGCCAGTAATATAAAGCCATACACAAAGCTCTCAATTAACTGCATCTATAACTGTCTTAAGGCATGATTTGTGGGAAGACAAAATATTTTATACTTTTGCACCCTACTAAGTTATAGGAAGTATGTGTGATATAAAGATAAGTACACGCGGTCTTAAAACATTATTATTCAATATTTTTCTTGTAGTATACCTATGTGCGTGTTGGTCAAACAGCATTCTGGCTAACGTTTACAAAAAAGGAACAGAAAAAATAAATATATCAGCTTATGTTGATTCGTTACGTCATAACAATATTGTCTATACTGAAAATGAAGCACGTAATCTTATTAAATATTTTACTATTTTTAAGAATAATGTACCTGCAGATTCTCTACGACAATACACAACCGAAGGACTGCTTAATTACTCATGGTTTCTTATGAACCATGGGGAGTGGTTTCTATGTGGTGACCTTCTCAAGACAGCTCTTCGTTATTGTCCTTCAGAAGCACATTCACTCAAACATCAGATAGAGACAGCAGTGGCAGGAGTATATCTTTATGACAAGAAGTATAGTGAAGCAGGAAAGCTGCTGCTTAAGGCTAACAAATATTTCATGGAACATCGCGACACAGTAGAATGGCTTAAAAATTGTGTGAATCTTGGATTGTATTATACCAGAATTCATAACAGGTCAAAGGCCTTGGAATACTATGTCAAGGTACTTTCCATTGCCCAGAAAGAAAAAAAATATGAAAATTATTACTCTATTGTGTCTGGATATGCTGAAAGAGTCGAAGAAGATTCTGTAATAGACCTGTCTACATTAGAGAAAGCTTTGCGTATTTCTCTTGATAACGGTTATACATTTCTCTTAGCTTCTAATTATAACGAATTGGCCAATTACTACTATCGTATGGAAAATTATCATGAAGCTCTTGTAAATGCACGTAAGGCACTTAATTATGCCGAGCGGTTTTCACAAGTCGATATGCAAGTTACGGCCTACGGACTATTGGCAGACATCTACTATATCCAAAAGAATTATGTAGCTGCTTACGGTATGTTATCACGTAAGATTGCTATTACGGACAAAGAACAAGAAAATCGTGGCATAGAATACCAGGCTCATATTAACACTATAGACTCTCTTATAAACTGGGTAGAAACCAATGTACCCTTACCTAATTCTGAAAGTGAACTTACGAAAGCAGAGAATACATCTGATTTTAATATAACGGGATTATGGATTGCTGGAGGCTGTATCAGCATAGTTATAATTTTATTTATACTCATATTAATCAGAAAGAAAAGGAATAAAACATTGCTCTCAGATGGAGAACAATGTAGTTATGAAAATGAGACCACAGACAAGACTATAGATACACCTATTGATTCTACTGTTTCAGACGGAGAATTAAATGCTCTCCAGCTTCAGCAAGCAGCCGCATTAAATATGGTGGCAGAGAGTTTCAATCCTATGCTTGACAGAATCCGCAACATGGTAAAGGAAATTCCGAAGACCGGAGACTCTGTGGTAGATTCGCAGGTAAGAAGTCTCCTTAACTATCTTCTACAGTCACGGCTACCTAAAAGTGATAATACTATGGTAAAGACTGTCAAGGAGGTCGAAGTAAAATTTACAGAGCGTCTCAGTGAAGCCTATCCCTCTCTTACTAAAAATGACCTTCGGATAGCAGTCTATATAAGATTTGGCCTTAATGTACAGGAAATAAGTGCATTATCAGGTCTTCAAGCTAAATCAGTCAATCAGGCGCGCTATCGTTTACGCAAATCTCTCGGTCTTGCGCAGGAGGATAGCTTAGAGGGATTTATAACGACATTTTAAAATTTCTTTATACGCCAGGACAAATTATCAATTGTAGGTTGGACACATATTGATAATCAAACATATAATCTTGTCAAGTAGATTAAAAAACACCAGTATTTAGGTCATTGTAGATAATATATTAATCTGACATTTTTCACAAAATATGGGGGCTTTAGTTAACTTCGCGATGTGTTTAACATCAATACTAATTGATATGAAGATTTCTTTACTTATGAAACAAGTATCATCAGGAGTGCTGCCAATATCGGTCCTGATGGCATTTTCCGCATTATCTGTTACAGCAGCTGAAAGTGTACCAGTCGGCGAACTGCTTGAGGCTGTCAGTCTTCAGACTGCTGAAGCAAATTGTCTGACAAAGAATCTGAGAAGTTTAGAGACAATAGCTTCTGGTTTCGAGACTCCTTCATTTATGACGAAGAAAGTTTCTCAACAGCCCATGCGTGTTCAAGTCAATTCCACCGTTAAGTCGGAAGTGCTTGTTGATGAAAATTTCTCTAAATGGACAGCAGGTACCCAAAGTGAGCCTTCCACAGAGATGGTGACTGATGAGCAGGTTGCAGAACTGATGGACTATACCGGTGACTGGACAGCTTTCAGAATGTATGAAGCAGGTGGTGCCGGTTATATGGGATATGATGAAATAGGTGCTGATGGCCCTGGTTATCTCAAAAGCCCAAACTTTGACTTCAAAGAGGGTAGCAATTACTGGCGTCTCATCTGTCATGTAAAAAATGTCAATGCCAACAATCAGGAACAGGGTTTACAGTTATTTGTATTTAATGAAGCCACATCATCAATTATTACTGCTTCTGCAAAACCAATGCAATATGAAGAATGGTGTGAGTGTGAATGGATAGGTTCAAGTTCTTCTGACTTGACATCCTTCATGGCATTTGGCTGGCAAGGCAAGGTACTTATTGATGAGTTCAAACTTGAAAAACTGATTTTTCCTCTCTCCACTCCAGTTGTATTAGATGCCGAACTGCTTCCTGATGGTTCGGTCAAGGTTAGCTGGGAGAAAGTTACCGGAGCTACCTCTTATACCGTAGAAGTACAAGAAGGCTTTGAGACAATATTGACTGAAGAATACGGAGATGTGGATTCCTGCATATTAAACTTTGAAATAGATAGTGAGGCATCATACACTTTCTATGTTACGGCCCATAACGGTGAGGAGATTTCCTATCCGGGTTATAAGGCAACCAGCCTTATCCCTCAGTATGTAGGTGCTACAGTAGCCAAAGATGCTACCGATATTACAGAGACAGGCTTTACAGCTAATTGGGAAGCTGCCGATTTTGCTTCTGCATATCTTGTTATGCCAACGCTAACTCATACTGCTGCTGAGAATGGTGAAGAATTCTATTATCTTAACGAATTGTTCGCTAACGTGCCTGAGTCAGCAGATATGTATGCACCTATTCAGATTGCTCCGATGTTAGGTTTTGAGGGTACTGACATATATATGAGTCGCGCAGGCTGGTCAGTTGACATGGGCATGTTCGTCAGACTGGCTCCAGAGATGCCGGTACTGGCTCTTACAAATCAGTATGCTATGTATGGACTTAAGGGAAGTCTGACGTCTCCTGTAACAGACTATTCTGTCGGTGAAGGTAAGGTGAAGGTATCTGGTATGGCTATATCTTCGGTAGATGATGTGGTAATGCTCTGTGGCTTTGTTGACGCCGAAGACAATCTTTATTCTTCCGAAACCTTTGAAATCACTACCGAAGGCACTATGATTGAAATGGAACTGACAGGAGGTCGTGCTGATAGTCGTTTCGTATTCCAAATCAGTGAGACTGCTGAAGGTGGCGACATGGTTCTAATACCTATGCTTTCTGTATCTACTGTTCTTAATGAGGGTGAAACTGTTACAGTTCCTGCCGAAACAGTTCATGCCGGCAAGGTTACAGAAGCGCGTGTGGAAGTACCTGTCAATGATTACAACAAATATTCATATTGTGTACAGGGGTATTTCTCCAATGAGTTGATGGGTGCAATATCCGAAGAAGTAGATGTTAATGCCACCAACAACGTTACGGGCGTAGAGGCTGACTTTGAAGGTAAGGTGTACGCTACCGATGGCATCATTAGCCTTGTCAATCCTGCTGGACTTGTGTGTGAAATATATACCCTTGATGGTAAGTGTGTTTTCGCTACTTCAGCTGAGTCAGCGCAGATACGTCTAACCAAGGGAATGTATGTAGTCAGAATCGGTGATAAGTCATTCAAGATATTCAACTGATGAATAAAGGACTATCAAGACTGTTTACGTTATGTGCTGCCATAGTTCTATCTGTGGCGGCACATGCCGCTTCTCTCAATGTAGGCTATTGCTTCGGTGAGATAGCAGAAGAAGGCATATCAAAAGTCGGTAATGCCACTATAGAAGGCGCTATAGTGCTTCCAGAAGAAATGCTCGCTCCGTATATTGGTGCTAAAGTAACAGGCATCCGGGTCGGGCTTGTTACTGGAGAAGGTGTGAATAATCTGCAAGCATGGGTGCGCGAGTCACTGGAGGGTGATAATCTTGATATGGCTTCCGGAGAAGCATTGACCGGCTGGAATGACATAGCCTTGAGCGGAGAAATAGTTTTAACTGGTACTCCTCTGGTGGCTGGCTTCTCTTTTTCACAGGAGAAAGCTGTGAAATGTATATCCGTCGTCGGTGAGAATAATAACGATGCCCGTTGGATTGCCAAAAACGGTAAGTGGGAACAGGCAAAGAAAGAAGGAGCATTAAGTATAGAGCTTGTAATCAGTTCTGACAATCTTCCTGAACGAGACTTGGAGATATTATCTTTAAATACGTCGTCTTTGTTACCATGCCCATACGGTGAAGATATAATATTTGGAGTCAATGTGCGTAACAGGGCTCTTACTCCTGTTTCGGCCATTGATATGGAGTATAATCTTGCTGATGGCGAAACTGTCACAAAACATCACGATGTAAGCTTAGCCTATGGTGAGACCGCTATTTTAGAATTTACTGTCTCTCCGGAAGGTTTGGCTGCTGATACACCGTATCTTTTGGAAGTGAAAGCAGTTTGCGAGGGCGATGATGTGCCTGAAAATAATTTTGTCAAACGTCCTGTTGGATGGTACACCGAATGTTATGACAGGACAGTACTTATCGAAGAGTTCACCACTGAAGAGTGTGGGAATTGTCCTCGCGCTATCAACACCCTGAAACAATGTGAAGAGGCCGGTTATGGTGACCAAATGAACATTGTGGCTCATCACGTCGGTTATTACGTAGACTGGCTTACTGTAGAAGGAGATGAAACTTATCTTTGGTTATTTGATCCGACAGGTCAGGAAGGAACCTTTGCACCGGCTGTAATGCTTGACAGGACAGTGCTTGAAGGAGCTGTTGTACCGGTCAATTCTATCGGATATTTTGTAGACTTTGAACCAGTACTTAAAAAAGCCATAGAAACGCCAGCTTTTGTAAACCTCGATGTTACCTGTTTGCCTGAAGATGGAAATGTGCTTGATGTCGTTGTTAATATGGAGTGTTTGCCTATTTTTAAGGTGCTTAGTGAAGACTCCAGACTAACAGTCTATTTAATAGAAGATGATATTCCTCACCGTCATCAGGCTGGTATCAGTTCTGATACTTTTACTCATTCACATGTTTATCGTGCATGTGTGACAGATTTGTGGGGAGACAGAATTGACTGGACAGACAATAAAGCCATTAACAGCTATTCCATACCACTTGATAAGAATTGGAATCGTGATAATCTTAGTGTTGTAGCTTTCGTTAATGATTACGATGCTGAAGATGTATCGGCCTGTCAAGTGTATAATTCTGCTAATGCTCGTGTGACAAATTCCGGTATAAATCAAATTTATACTACAGATATAGTTGAGGAAAGTTATTACACTCTTTCTGGCATACAAGTAAGCGTTCCGACAGATGGAATATATCTACACCGTGTAAGTTTATCAGACGGCAGCGTAAAATTCGAGAAAGTTGTATTCGGCAATTGATAACTACCTCTGATGTATAAACTATCTTTTGAAGATAGGAATTACTCTTTATTTACAGGTAGTCGAATGAAATTGGGAATACTCGTCTTCTAACGGGGAAGGCGAGTATTCCCAATTTCATTCTACTACCTGTAAATAATTTTATCCCTACTTAAAACTTTTTCGTATTTCCTAATGTTATAAATACAGAAAATCGTTTGCTTCATGCTTATAGATTTAAGAGGTATTCATCGATTTTCAATTCATGATGTTAGGTTAGTTAGAAAGTATTATGGAAAACACACAAGGCGCCAATCCGTGAGGACAGGCGCCTTGAGCATTTTAATAGTTAAATAGTTTCTAATGATTTACGACTTTATACATCAAAATACCCAGTTCATACAGTCAGTCTCTTTCTGCTTGAAATATCAAGTAGGCGAAGCTAATTTTGCACTGTCAAAGAAATAATCTACGACATCATACCTTAAAATATTTTGATTGGATTATGAAAGCAAAAGTTAAATGCATCGTTTACCTTCTTATGCTAATTGTAGTAGCGCTGTTCGGCCTAAATTATTTTAAGAGCTGCCAGAATAATAAAGTAGCTGATAACCCTAAGGTCATCAATAAATTTCATAATAAGGCCAAGTATGGAGAAGAAATTTCGGTATTTGTAGACTTCTCAATTTCAAATGCCTATCCCAGGTTCTTCGTCTACGATAACAGAAGAGACTCGCTATTATCATCATCTAAATGTGCTCATGGCTGTGGAGGCGGTAGCACAGCAGACAATCCTGTTTTTTCAAATACTCCGGGTAGTATGTGTTCAAGTTTAGGTACTTACAAGTTGCGTTGTGTTGATAAACTGCACACTATACCCTTTCCATGCATCAGAATAGATGGTTTAAGCCCCACGAATTCCAATGCAGCAGCCAGAGGTATAGTGATACACGAGGCTCCGGTTGCTGCCGACCCGGTTTCAATCGGAATACCTATGCCTGTCACCAAATACATCAGCGAAGGCTGTTTCGCAATCTCAAATGAAACCTTCACACTCCTTTGTAATCTCGTTAAGGAGAACAAATCTATCTATCTCTATGCAACTGATAAGTAAGTGTACGAGACACTTACTTATCTAAAAACATTAAATAAAGCTTCTGAAACTTCGGGAGGTATAGAAATTTAACGTAGGGTCTTAGCCTGCCTGTAGCTCTTCAGGATATACCATTGTATAAGTCCGCATAGAAGAACAATAGAAATAGGCAGGATATAGACTTCTATGTTTGCCATTATATAGCCATAGGTTATGGAATCGCCGTGTGGGAGATGGATTATACCTTTAGGATAACTATCTCCCATATCATTAAGCTTCTGAACTACAAAGTTAAAAATCTGACGATTGTTCATTCCAGAATATGTCGAAAAGCGCTGTATGAATTCTTTGACACAGTATGCAGATATGACGATATAAATCACGCAGAAAACAAATAACAACGCAAGTTTATACCATGCTTTGTGACGACAAACGATGGGGAATTTCCTTAATGCCATGATAAGGAAAAATAATGCCACTACAGCCGTAAATATTGGTTGCACGTATTCACAAACGTACACCGAAGAATCGACATAACTTAATCCAAATATAGCACCGACTACAAATAAAATAACTACACAAACCGCATAAATAGGTGTACCTATAATGCAAATAAACAGTAGAAATATGGATTTTAACATAGAATACAGCGAGTGTTAAAGAATAAATAGTGATGCTCCAAAAGGCTTATGACTATCGAGACAACGACTATATCTCTTTAACCGTTCTGCAACATATTTTATTGTTAAATCTGCGCTTTAGCCAATGCTATCAATGCTATTATTTCATTTGCTATCCACTTCCACACCGTTCAGTGAATTGGCCACAGCTTTATCCACCAACCGTTTGCCCATCTCGAAACATTCTTTCTGGTCTATAGGAAACTGAGTTTCGTGTTGATGCATCTTTTCTTCCGGATTGAAAAGATTAGCATCCATTTTTGAATAGTCTGCAAACTGAAGAGTGTTATAGGAATTATATTGCTCGGCATAGCCAAGGACAAATTCCAAAGTATTACGGGTCATGCCGAGCGATATATTATAATTTCCCATTTTGTAATATTCCTCATTTGAATTCATCGTAAAGATTACTCCGGCAGGTACGATACGTTTTCCGAGTATCCTTACAAACTTCCCGTCTTCAACCTGATATGATGTAAGAGGATAAAGAAAGCGTTCAAGAAATGAGCGCACCATACCCGAGGGATAACCGAAGAAGTTAGGAGAACCTATTATCACTACATCGGCTGCATGAGCCTTTTCAAGCAGAGGACGCAGATTGTCCCTTATGGCACATAGACCACCTGTCTTATTGCCCTTACGCTTACAGGCAAAACACTCCAGACACCCCTTTATGGGTTCAGCATAAAGTTCAACATACTCTGTTTCGGCTCCAGCCGTTGCAGCGCCCTCAAGAGCCTTCTTAACAAGGGTAGCCGTATTCCAGTCTTTACGGGCACTTCCGTTTATTCCTAATACTTTCATTGGTTGAGAATATTTTAATGTTACTTTGTCTATGAAAACAGCCTACAACTAATGCTTGTTTGAATATTAAATGTTCTATTTAGCTACATCTTTGTACTTTTCCACTTAACTTCTATCAAGATATGAAAATTATCACTTTACCGAAAGTCGTCAATATCAGTCTTAGTGAAGAAAGTCTATTCTACCCGAACGTATTACTTTCGCAAAGAAAAAGTCTTCATGCCGAAAGGTCTACAGGCTAAAAATCAGATAAAAGTCACAAACCTTTCACTGATTTCAATTACTTGAAAAAATTCATTATCTTTGAAAAAATTTCTGATATGAATACTAAACCTACAAATAAAATAAAGATAATGCTCACAGAGAATCAAAAGACTAATTTCGGCGTGTCTGTCAACTTCTTGATACTTCTATAGAAGAAATGTTTCGTGATTGATATATTTCCCATATCATGCCATCACTCATCAAGCGTTTAGGAATAGGTGCTATCATAGTGGTTCTGTATTTCGTATGGTTTCAATCATTCTACAATCTAATCACTTATAATACCGTCTTTCCTTATACAGATTGGAAAGTATTTGCAAGGAGTGGTTCTCTGAATCTATTGATGTACGCCATATTCTTTTTGTGGAACTATCTGATAGTCTTTTGCATCAATCCATGGAAAGAAAGCCGAAAATTCAATATCTGGCTGCGCATTTCTGTCGATACTGTGTTGTCATTTGTAGTGATGATTGGCGTTAACTACGGTTATGCCTTGATTTGCAATTTGATACATACCTCCACACCACCTTTTGTGAATTGGCCTGCAACCATAATGCTAAATCTCAACGTACTGCTTATTGTAGAGGTAATTTACTATGTAATCACCTATCGCAAATCAGTAAAAGAGGTTGAAAAAAAGCAACGTGAGACTCTCCAATACCAGTATGATGCTCTTAAGGCTCAGGTGAATCCTCATTTTCTGTTCAATTCACTCAATATTCTGTATTCCCTTATTGATCTTGACAGAGATAAATCACGTGAATTTGCCATGGCTCTGTCCAAGACCTACCGCTATATCATGTCTCGCCAAGGACAGACATGTGTACCGCTGGCAGAAGAAATGAAATTTCTGCGTAGCTATTCTGAAGTTCTTAAACTCCGGTACGATAATACTCTTTTTGTGGAGATAATTGGCGAAGACCGGGTGGGTGACCATCAAGTAATCACTTATTGCCTACAGCTCCTTCTTGAAAATGTCATCAAACACAACGTTATTTTGCCTGAAAAACCTATGACAGTACGTATAGAGGTGCTTGAGGATAGTGTACGTATCAGTAACCCCATACATCAACGTATAGTTGTTGACAGTGGCTCAGGTATAGGATTGAGCTACATTTCACGCATGAATACCTTAAAAGGAAAAAAATTCAGTTACAGTCGTGAGAATGGAGAATTTGTAGCCGTACTCCCCTTCATTAAATAAATTATAAGAATTATGAATACCGTTCGTTTCGCAATAATAGAAGATGAAACATTTGCAATGTGCCATTTGCAGAAGATGGTAGAGCGTCTGCGCCCACACTGGAGACTGAGTTTTACAGCAAGAGGTGTGAATTTGGCTGTGGAGATGTTGCGTGAATATCCCGATGTGGACTTGATATTCATGGATATTCAACTTGGGGACGGGGAATGTTTTGAAATATTTCGTCGCATTGAATGTAATAAACCAATAATATTCACCACTGCATACGATGAGTATGCCATACGCGCTTTCAAGGTGAAGAGTATAGATTATTTACTTAAACCTGTTGATGAGCAAGAGTTAGAAACGGCAATAGCAAAATTTGAGGAGATGACTGGGAGCGAGTCTTCTAACGAAGCGCGGGACTATACGGCCGTGGGCAAGGAAATGAGCAAGGGGAGAATTCTGCTGCGCTCGGGCGATAATTATACGTATATCAATAGCGACGACATAGCATACGTGCTTTCTGAAGACAACTGCGTATTCGTATACCCTCACAACGGACCCAGACGCCTAACCGAGTTCGCAAACCTGCAAGAGATAATGGACCGTCTTGACTCACGGGTTTTCTTCCAGCCATCGCGCAATATCATTACCTCCATAGATGCAGTGGAAGGTGTGTCAAAGTATTTTAGAGGGCGACTGAAAGTGAAGCTGAAAGCTGACGGGAAGACTTTCGAAACACTTGTTCCGGCCGCCAGAAAGGAGGCATTCCTCGACTGGCTCGGCAGATAACCGATGACAAATTCATACCCTCAAATACGCAATTCCATATAGATTTTAGGCAAATCCACCCTTTTCTGATTGACGCAGTCAGATTGTCGCTATATATTTGTAGCGTGGAAAAAAGAATATGTCGTTTCTTCCACCACGCGATATGAACCATACTGTAAATTACATACTTCTTGAAGTCGAGTCAATAACCTCCCTAAGTCTGCAACGCATGATAAGCACCCTGCGACCCAATTATAAGTTGTTGGCAGCTAAGGAATATGCTTTACCGGTAAGTGAGCTTCTCAATGATAGTAGAGTAGACCTGATTATTACTGATGCATGTGTGGCTGACTGCTATTGCTTTGAGATGCTAAAGGAAATCGGTTGTACCAAGCCACTGATTGTCTATACCGCATACGATAAGTTCAGAGACAATTTCAAAGGTTTGAACATGGTTGATTTTGCGCTGAAACCCATATCACTCGAGCAGCTCGAAGCCTCACTGTCTGCCTTTGAGCATGGTTCAGTCAATTAATTCACAATTTATAAACTAACTTTATTATGAGAACCTTTACAAAAAGTATTGGCGCATCTCTGTTGACAATGGTTGTGGCTCTTGGAGCTCCTACCATAATCTCAGCCGAACTGATTCGCACTCCGTTTGCTGGAATGCCGGAAGCTAAAGCCAACAATCTTGACTCACAAGAGTGGTTTAACAAGCTCAATGACAGGGTAAGCACTCAGAAGCTTCCTCTTCACGCTGGAGAAGCCCCCTCAGATTTTAGGCCATTATGGTCAACCGACATGACAATGGCAGACAGTGAAGCAGAGTGTGACGCATCACAGATGCGCCTTCTCGCTGATGGTGGCTATATAGCGGTATATACATGCGGCGGGGGTGAAAAAATACTTGAAGGACGTATTGTGCGTCTGTCAGCCACTGGTGATAAATTGTGGGAGACAGTGCTTCAATATGAAATGAACACTACGGCAAACAAAGTATGCCAAGGTGAAGATGGACGCTTCTATGTATTAGGTTCCACACTGTATGATGGGTCTACACAGTCATATTTAGCTTGTATTGATGACGATGGCAAACAAGTCTACATGACTATCAACGAGGATAACGTGGCTACTGTCAAGCCCATTGAAGTAGCAACTGTAGGCAATAACACTGCAATTGTATATTCTACCAGCACATCCCAATGGGGTGGCAACAAGACATTAATGGCAAGATGGTTTGATGAATCAGGTAATCAGATCCAGGAGCTTGGCCAACCTGTAACCACAGGCACAAACGAATATGTCAGTCGTTTAGGTGATTTCCTGATGGTGCCTATGTTTTCAAATGAAGCATTTGCCATTGACCTCAAAAACGGAACAATCGCTTTACATGCTACACAGGAGAATGGCTCCATATATTACAATGGTTGCTCTAACGAGGATGCCCTCTATACTCTTCATGAGAATACCTCTTCTAAGCTTGTCTTAACACAATATAAGATTGAAAACGGCGAATTAGTAGAGAAATGGCACTATACCACTCGACAGGAAAATACCGGATACGATTCTTTTGCTTTCTCTCTAAACGAGGGGAAAGTGTTGGTCTACAACAAGCAGCGCAATGGTGCCCCCGGCATGGCTATCATCAATCCTGACGGCACCAAATATCAGGATAAACTTGAAGTGAATTTTGGAGATTATAATGAGGCATGGGGTTATGCGGCCACCCAAACGACTGACGGCAAAATCTACATCTTCGGTATGTATGCCCAGGGTATGACATACGGTTTATCGATTCTTACTACAGATGCAGATCTGGAAAATCCTACAGGAACGATTTACGATAATCTTGACCCCGGATATGTCCTCTACTATTCCCAGTATGATCGTTCATACTTCGCTGATAACGAATTTGTCTTCACTGGCTACATGAGACCTGAAGAATATAACAAGTTTGGTTATACCACTATCTTCGGCACTTACTCCATATCTGACAATGAGATGCAGTTACTTTACAAGGGTGACCCGGGCAAAATCTCTAAAGTTGAGCCAGGTATGTTTACAGTTGATGAGAATTACAATGTCTATGCTACCTTGACCTCAAATAGTAAACCTATGTTGGTCAAATATAATTCAGACGGCAATCAAGAATGGATAAAATATATCGACTCTGAAGGACAGCTTATCAAACCGGTAATTCTATCTAATGGTAATATATGTACAGGCACTCGTACCAATGGAATAAAAATAGTATGCTATACACCTGAAGGAGAAGAGGTATATAATGTCACTGATACGTCTGTGTTAAATTCATTGAGCTATATGGCAAGTGCTTATGCAATCGAAGGTCAAGAGAACTCTTTGATAGTATCTGGTTCTGGGTACAACAGTTCTGCACAACTTTCAATGCCATATATAATAAAGATAGATGCTGAAGGACATATTACTTCAAAATTAATTACTGATTTTGCAGGTACTACTAATGTGAACGCCCTAACTAACGATACAGAGGGCAACATCTACCTTCTTGGAAATAGCTCAAATAGTGACGATGTACCTTGTCCTATGATTCTCAAGGTAGATAACGACCTTCAAGTGAAGAAAGCTTTTATTCAGGATATAGACGTAAATTGTCCACTATATAATGGAGCCATTGATGAGGAAGGAAGAATCTTTGTCGTAGGCAATACATGGTACCATGGCATGTTGTTCGTATATGACAAGGAATTTAATCTGCTCGGTTATCATATATTCGCTCAAGATATGGAAACTCAGTCTGTCTACCAATCACTTTCTCTTACCTCTGAAGGGAATGCTTTGATAGCTGCGAGCTATATGGATGAAAATTACAAGAATTCAGGTCTGGTGATATGCTATAACGACAAAGCAGAACTGCTCTGGCAATATAACAGTAGTGCTAATGGCAGCAACAACCATTATTACTTCTATGATGCAGCACAATATGGAAATAATATAATAGCTGTGGGATATTGCAACTCAATAGCAGGAGTTCAAAACTATACTTTGGAACTTAATGCAGATCATGAAATTCTGAAGGAGTGTTATGCACCACAAGATAAGGGTTATAGCAGCTATTCTTACAGATATTCAGACATTATCGGAGGTAATGCTTATATAACATTCTCCTATTCATTAGGACAGGCTCTCTTCGGAAATCTGACATGCTTCGGAAATAAGACTACCGGAATTGGTACCACCATCACTACTGTGGAATCTAACGGTATCGTAATCAAAGACGGTCAGGCACGTTTGGCAAATAATTCAGCTGCTGTATGGAACGTATACACCACCGACGGCCGCAAAGTGATGAATCTCAACGCTGCTGAATTGAATCTCAATAGCTTGACTCGCGGCATGTATATTGTTTCTGCCAAGAGTGGTGATAAGGCATATACTATCAAAGTTATGAGATAACTACCTATCATATAATACTAACCGTAAATGTCAGTCCTTGTTAAGACGGCTAAGCCGTCTTAACAAGGACTGACATTTATCTTTAAGCCACCCTAAATCAAACCAACAGACCTATCAAGCACCTCCCATATTAAAATCTCGTGCATATAATGTCTTGTCTCCGCATACACCACATACTGCCTGAGTCTTACCATTCTTAGGCATCTCGCTTAATATTATTAAATGCCCGCAATTTGGGCATCTTAGATGATAAGTTCCACAATTTTTACAGAAATATAAATCCGACGCCCAATGTTCACAACCATCTCTTTTATACAGTGCATTACCCCAGAACATGTGGCCTAATCCATTTACTACAGACCCAACTACAGCATAGGCAGTGTTTTGCTTCATTTCCATATCCTTAAATTTCGACCAAGAGGTCAGCTCTTTCGAACACTTCTTACATTTATCCATAATTCACTATTATATGATTACTTTACTTATCATTTAAAAATTTATCAACTGACCTAACTTCATTGCGACAAAAATCGCCGTAGTTAGTTTCATATTGCTACATACCAGCTCCTGCTAAAAAGCCGCCAAAGTTTAGGCTTACATCTACGAAAAGAAACTAAGTGTATATAGAAGTAGATAGTTCAAAACCTCCTTAAACCATCTTAAATCTCAATCAGAAGTAAAATTACAAAGAAAAGTCATGATGACAAAATCCCTTCTTGCAGTATTATAACTAACGAATTACAAAATCTTGTTTTATCGGTCGTAACCGATGAATTTAGTTTTCATTTTCTCACTTTCAACATAAATATACCAGAACAGACAAACAAATTATTGAATTTTTAAAATATATCCCTATATAATTTATATTTTTTATTTTTGAAATTAATAAATAATGATTACATTTGCACACATAGAACTCATCAGCCACCCTTGACTGATACCATTATAAACTCCAAATCAAATTTTTGTATGGAAACAGATACCAGCCTCTCACAAAATAACAACTATCGCAGTTGGGTTAAGGAACTTAAACAGCGATACCTTTCTGCTCGTCTGAAAGCCTCCATAGATGCCAACCGTGCATTACTGGAATATTATTGGGGCTTAGGACGCGACATAGCTGACAAGCAATATGCCAATATCTACGGCTCTGGATTCTATAAAACATTAAGTCATGACTTGAGGTTGGAAATGCCTGGCGAAAAGGGCTTTTCCGAGACTAACCTCAAGTATATGTATTATTTCTATCAGCTTTATTCCCAGTTGATTGAAAATCGTCCACAGGGCGTGGACGATTTTAAGAGTCAGAATCATCCACATGGTGTGGACGATTTCACCTTTAAGGAAATATGCTCAATTCCATGGTTTCATCAAAGAACAATTATCGACAAGAGTAAAGGCGATGCTAAAAAGGCACTTTTCTTTGTCCGCAAGGTAATCGAAAACGGGTGGGGCCGTGATATGCTGCTAAACTTTCTCAGCACTGACTTATACGAGCGTCAAGCGAAAGCCATAACCAATTTCAGCAAGACACTTCCAGCCCTGCAAAGTGACCTCGCTCAGCAGACTACCAAAGATCCGTACGTGTTTAATTTCCTGACCATAACGGAGGATTATAATGAGCGAGAACTGGAAGATGCTCTTGTCGCTAACGTCACCAAATTCCTTGTAGAGTTAGGCACTGGATTCGCCTACATGGGAAAGGAATACCGTATGCAAGTCGGTGAAAAAGAAATATTCATCGACCTTCTGTTCTATAATACCCGCATTCATGCTTATTGTTGCATAGAGTTGAAAACCGGGTCATTTCAAGCATCCTATCTCGGTCAGTTAGGTTTATATGTTACAGCCGTCAACCATCAACTGAAAACGGAGCATGACAATCCGCCCATCGGCCTTCTGATTTGTAAGGATAAAGACAATATTGAGGCTCAATATTCATTGGAGGCATACAATCTACCACTCGGAATCTCTCAATATGAGTTATCAAAACTGATTCCCAAAGAAATAAAGAGTTCCCTACCTTCAATTGAAGAGATAGAATCCTCTTTGGAACAACTTTCAGAAAACGACAAGGCCTAACCTCTATTTTCATCAGCCTATAAATTGGTTTAGTTTATCAGACTATAAAAACTCGACACAAACAAAACTCAATATATGGATGCAATAAAAACTGCATGGCATCGTGACTCAGCACACATGCCATGCAGCTTTTAGTTCCTCTTTTTTATATAAAAATGAATTTATTAATATGCGACGGTGAAACGCTCTTGGTGGTGTTTCGGGTCGAGAAGCTCGTCAATCATTGCCATGGCGTAGTCTTCAACTGAGATGAAGCTGTCTCCCTTCTCATCGACGAGAAGATCGTCTTTTCCTACGCGATAGTGACCTGTGCGAGTACCGGGTTGTAAATTGCCCAAATTAGCTGCAGGCGACAGGAATATCCAATCGATATCTTTCTCCTTCATCAAAGTATTGAGGTAGAATTCACCGAGTGACTTCACACCTGGGAGCCAAGCTTCTGGCAGTGTGCCTGTGTCTACAAGGCGCAAACCAGGCTTAACAAACAAAGTACCTGCACCTCCTACAAACAAAATACGCTTTACTCCGGCAAGCTTTGCACCTTCAAGAATCTTAGGGTCGTTCTTCAGAGTATCCTCGTAGAGATTTGGATTAGCCCAACCTGGATTGTAAGCTGATATAATGGCATCACTTCCTTTGGCAACCTTAGCAAGTTCTTCAGGGTTTGTTGCATCTCCCTTTACGACTGTCAGAAGAGGACTCACAACTTTCAATTTTTCAGGGTTACGAACTATTGCTGTCACTTCAATTCCTCTGTCTAAGGCCTCTTTGAGAATTGCTGAACCTACAAATCCTGTGGCTCCAATAAGTGTAATTTTCATAATTCTTTTATTATTTTGTAGTTTGCTGTTTACTTATTATCTTTGCTTTAGAAAGTTACTTTCCAAAGTACACTATTATAACACTATAAATAGCGTTTAGTTCAATAAATCAATCAGTTACCTACAGGAAGCCTTATTACCTGCTGGTAATTAATGTTGAGAATCAAATCGTTTGATATGGAAGATTTATTAAAAAATTTTTCAGATATTGATAATTGTCCTATACGGAATGTCGTGAGCCGCTTTGGTTCCAAGTGGCCAATGCTGGTGCTTCTACTTCTCGATGTGCTTGGGACTGCTCGTTTTTCAGATGTGATGAAATATCTTCCTGATATATCATCAAAGGTGTTATCGAAAGAATTAAAGACTTTAGAAGCAGACAACTTGATACACCGTCAAGCCTACGCAGAGGTGCCTCCAAGAGTAGAGTACACTCTGACCGAAAGGGGGATGTCTCTTGTGCCCCTATTATGGGCGCTTGTGGAATGGGCAAAAAAGAATATGACGCCTATCGAACGTTCTCGCGAGAAATATTCTACCATATAAGACTATTTAACTCCGCTAACCATGTTGACACTTCGACACATACTGCTGGCTTTGTGCCTATTTCTCATATCGCTGACAGCTTATTCTGTTCCGGTGAAAGCCCGTGGAGTTTTCAATCCATACGACCATGAATCGTTTTCTGGGATGACAACCGAAACATTGCTGAAAAAGGGATCTGACTATCTGAAATCAGCACAGACCGAACCAGATAGCGCAATGATGTGCCTCTCTATCGTTTTTAATCGTTATGACAATAATCCTTCCTACGGTGATGCTGAAGCAGCAGTATCAGCACTTATAAATATCAGTTATTTATGGCGTGAGGCATACTATGACTATGCACGTGCTTATACGGCTCTCATCAAAGCCCTTAAAATCAGTAAAGAACACAATTTAACAAATCAATTACCATATATCTACATGGGAATGGCTTGTGTACTGCAATATGTAGATATCGGAGACTCTCCGATAGAGTCACCACCAATGCTTTTCAGCGATGCTCTGCAAACAGCCATCAATACCAACAATAACACTCTCGTACAATATGCAATAGTCAACCTTTGTGAAACGGCTCTGGAGCAAGGAATGTCTGATATTGTCAGGCATGATCTCAATCTCCTAAGCAATTATGACATTGGAGCAGTCTCTAACGATGTCGACTCTACATTAGGACTGGAATACACCCAGTGTTTTCTTAAGGCTTTGGAGTATATGCAAGATGAGAATTATGATGCCATGGTAAAGGAATTTGACACGGCTATACTCCTGTCTTCTCAAATGAATGCCACTAATGAAAAGCTCCGTTTGCTTGCATTAAAGATGAAAATCAACACAATGAAATTGACCCAACAGACGGATAGCGTGCCCATACTACTCAATTCAATGCTCGATTTTTCCGTCAAAAGGAAATATCAGGAATATATTCTGTATGCGCTTAAAGGACTTAGCGATTATTATGCTTCACACGGAAATCAAGTGGCAGCACATGATTACGACTATCGTTATCTTCATGTCAAAGACTCTTTACAGCATCTCAACAATATCACGAGGGTTAAAGATATTGCTTTCCTCACTGGCCTTGAGGATGCCCAAGAAAATGTCCGACAAATTACCATCAAAAAACGCCAGAATGAGATGGTTGCAATATTTATAGGCATAGCAGCCTTATTGGTCATTATTGCTTTGGCTCTTTATATCAGAAGCCAAAAGAAGTTATATGAGGCCAATATGCGGCTTTACAATCGGCTTCAGGATGACCTTAAACAGAATAAATTGTCTACAGTAAACACAATAGTAGATGAAAAGGCAGCATCAGAAGAAAAAGATGATAAAGACAGCAATGAAGGTAGAATAAGTGCAAATATACCCTCTGCTGGAATTTCTACAGAGCGTGCAGAAGAAATTTATTCCAAGGTCAAGGAGGTCTTTGCCTCGTCACAGCAAATATACTCAGATGAGTTTTCAATCCGCACTCTTGCAGACCTTGTAGGCGAGTCATATTATATTGTATCGGCAGCTATCAACTATTGTTCCGGCTCCAGTTTTAAGACCATGCTTCTTGACTATAGGTTGCGCGAAGCGTGTCGCAGACTGTCGGATAGCAACGCCTACAGCAATCAAACTATGGAATCAATCGCCTTGAAACTCGGTTTTAAGTCGAGAACTTATTTTAGTAAAGTTTTTAAAAAACATACAGGACTCACCCCGGCTGTCTATATGAAATTAGCTAAAATAAAAGAAGAGGGAGAGAAGACGTAATTATGTAGCCAAAAGCATATTGCTGTATTATAATGCCTGGATAGCGGTGGAACTTTGTGTCTTATTGCAAAAGCAGACAAATTATGTCAATAAAAACTTGATTTGGTAGCACCTTGTAAATAACTTTGCCCCATAATCAACGTGCTTAGCTTTATGATATGGAGGCTTAAGTGCATATTCTGACACTCAAAAACTGTTATCGAATGAAAAACAGGTTACTCAAAAAAACCATAACGGCAGCCACAGTCCTTATGGCAATCACAGCAGGAGCCGCTCCACGATTTAATTCGTCAGCTGTTCCAAACCGCGTATCTGCAGCAGACAAGACAACCTCTTTTGCAGGCTTAGAAGGAATCGTGAAACACACTCCGGGCTTACCGACAAAGCGCACTATGCCTGCAGCGCTTTCTTCAATTAACAAAGCTGCTCTTCCAAATATAAAGAAGACGAACACACATGCGGCTAGCGACCAAAACTATGATGTGCTTATTAATGAAGATTTCAGTTTATGGACTGAGGGTACACCTGAAGACCCCATCTATATAGGCGATCTCGACGATTTCTATATCGACGACACATACTGGGATATTAACCCTGAGAAAATGCAAGACGATGAGATATGGGCCGGTTATGGCACATGCTCAGCAGGAGGAATGTGCGCTCTTGCATATCCGGGAGTTGGCGGTATGATACAGACTCCTATGGGTAACTATTCAGGTCAACTTCATATATCCCTAAAGGTTAAGGTACTCGACAATGAGTACACAGAGGATGAGGAAGATGGATTGTTGATTATTGCAATGTGTCGTTCTCCATGGGAAAATCCTCAGCCACTTCCTTCCACCGAAGAAAGCCCTTATTATGCAGATTGGGAATTTGTAGAGAAAGATGGCGAATGGCATGAAATCGAGTGGACCTATATCAATTCCTATGACGAGGATGATTGCTTTATTCAAATCAGCACATATAGCCAGATACTGATTGATGAGATCAAGGTTACGGTCAATAATAACTTTATCACAACTCCTACTCCACTTCCTGCCACTAATTTCACCCTTGATGGATTTACTGCAAATTGGTCGACAGCAAAGAATGCCACAGAATATCTTCTGACGTGCTGGCGTGATGTGGCCAAGTCTGATGAACCAGGTAGCATGGAATGTGGATTCGAAGGAATCAACAACACTGATGGAGTAATCAATATGGAGGATCCCAATTTCCCCACAGGATGGGATTTTGATTTTAATGGGTCTACTCCTCGTCTCTTGACTCTAGCTGATGGCCTTGATTCTGACGCTTTATGTTTAGATGCCAACGGCCAGACTATCACTTCCCCTTCCACCGGTGCGCCAATTACTGATGTTACACTGAAACTCCGTTTCTATAGTGAGCCTAATGAGGATGGCTATTATGACGGAATACTTGGTTTCTCGGGTTGGGACGGATATAAATGGGTTGGTCTCGGCTACCTCTTCTTGGATGAATATTTTATCGACGAGATGGTAGATTACTACGGCATCACAGAAGGACTGGAATATTATGGAGGTAAATACTACAAAATAAGACTTGATATAGATGAATTGTTAGAGGGCTCGTATGTAGCAATCGACGACATCAATATCACTACTCTGCCTCCTTGCGAGAAAGAATACGTAGTGACAGATATGTCCGTAAAAGAAACTTCATACGTTTTCACTGGACTTGACCCATATAGCGATTACTATTATCAAGTCACTGCACGCAATCCAGAGCTTGGATTGGAATCAGGTGCCCCAACATCTTGCACCTATGCATTTGGCTTGTCAGCCCCAAATCCACTTCCTGCTACTGATATCGATAAGAGTGATGGTACATACACAGCCAACTGGGAAGCTACACCAAAGGCTCAGGAATATATTGTCAATACATTCCTTGCTTATACAGCACCAGAAGATATAACTGCTTATCCAGTACTTACAGAAACATTTGAAAAGGTAGATTTCGGATTTAGTGTTGAGGATCCTTTTGGATTCGATAATTTTGAATTTATAAGCCTTGATGAATTCTGTGACAATCCCGGCTGGGTAGGATACCTATGTGGAATAGCTGATTTTGCTGTAGGTGGCGTTGGATATCCATTCTGGGGATATGGTGGTGAAATTCAGACTCCGTGGCTATCTCTTGCCAATAATGATGGAAAATTCAAGGTAGTGGTATCAGCTTGCGGCTCTTATTTCGACAATCTTTGTGTAGTTAATTCAAGTGGAGAGGGCTATGTATGTCCACTGACAGAAGAGTATCAGGAGTTTGAGCTTGAATTTACAACCGGTACAGATTTTGATTTCATCGCTTTCTACACTCAATATAAAGAAAATTTCTTCATTAACTATGTAGAGGTGAATCAGGACCTAAAGAAGGGTGATAAGGTACTTTCTCAACGTGATTCTTATACTACTTCTAAAATTTCCTATCGTCTTGAGAGCTCAGAAGCACTCGAAGATAATTACTCTGCTGCTTATTCATTGATAGGCGTTCATACTAACACGTATGATACTGCTTATTCTGAATCCTCTGCTGTTACCTTTGTTGATTTCAACACAGTGGGTGTAGAGAGTGTGGATGCATCAAAACCTATCAGCGCAATAGGAACAAAAGGTGAGATTAAGGTATGCGCACCTGAAAATGCAGAAGTTAGCATAGTTGCAGCCAATGGCATGAAGATAGCTGACTTTGCAGGATCTAAGAATGTTAAGGTGCCTGCTGGAATGTATATCGTTAAGGTAGCTGACAAGACCTTCAAGCTAATGGTGAAGTAATTCAATAAATTTAACTAATCTATTTATATTTGCCAGTCAGAGGGAGTGCTGCATGCAGCACTCCCTCTGACTGTTTAGGCAGTGGAATTACTACCCTTTCTTTAGATGCTATCTTCTGGATAGAGGTATGTTCGAAGGTCAATTTATAGGATACTCATCGAAAGCATACAGTACTGTAGAGAGATAGCGTTCGCCGGTATCGGGAAGAAGGGTCACTATCGTCTTGCCAGAATTTTCCTCTTTGACGGCTTCCTTTAAAGCGACAGCCATTGCAGCCCCTGATGATATTCCGACAAGCAACCCCTCCTCTGACGCGAGGAGACGTGATGCAGCAATCGCCTCGTCATCAGATATGACCATTATCTCATCTACGACATCACGGTTGAAATTCCTGGGAATGAAGCCAGCTCCTATACCTTGTATCTTATGTGGTCCAGCAACCCCTCCCGACAACACGGGAGATGACTTTGGCTCAACAGCTATCGTTTTCACCGATGGTTTATGACGTTTGAGCGTTTCAGATGTACCGCTTACCGTACCTCCGGTTCCAACTCCTGCAATGAAGATGTCGACAGCACCATCAGTATCCTTCCAGATTTCCTCCCCAGTTGTACGGCGATGTGCCTCCGGATTAGTTGGATTGTCAAACTGCTGAAGGATTACTACCCCCGGAGTTGAATCCCTTATCTCTTCCGCTTTGGCTATGGCTCCCTTCATTCCATCCTTGCCAGGAGTCAGCACCAGCGTTGCACCAAGGGCCTTCAGAAGATTCTGACGCTCAACGCTCATCGTTTCTGGCATAGTCAAAATAACCTTGTAGCCTCTCACGGAAGCAACCCAAGCCAGACCTATGCCAGTATTTCCACTCGTGGGTTCTATGATGGTCGCTCCCGGTTGCAGCAAACCGGACTTCTCTGCTTCCTGTATCATTGACAAGGCTACCCTGTCTTTTACACTTCCTCCCGGATTGAAAGATTCAAGCTTTACCAACACTCTAGCCTTTAAACCATTCTTCTTCTCGATTTTGGAAACTTCCAGCAACGGAGTGTTGCCGATAAGCTCCGTCAGGCTTTTATAAACTCTCTCCATTTTATAACTATTATGTTTTTCAGGAACTTAATTTTTCTCAGCCGTCAGATACCGAGGCCTCCGATGAATGATGTAGTTTCCGCTTTTCTCTGAAGAATCCGCGAACCGGGTGCCACTGAATGTGTCAGCCAGATATTACCACCGATGATGGAATCATGTCCAACCGTGATTCGACCGAGCACTGTAGCGTTGGAATAGATTGTAACGTTATCTTCAATTATCGGATGACGTGGAATATTAACTGGATGCCCATTGCTATCAAGAGAAAAGTTTTTCGCTCCCAGAGTCACACCCTGATAGATGGTGACATGGTTACCGATGATACACGTCTCTCCAATTACCACACCAGTGCCATGGTCAATAGCGAAATACTCTCCTATCTGCGCACCTGGATGAATGTCAATTCCCGTGACGGAATGTGCCAGTTCTGTGATGATTCGTGGAATGACTGGAATGCCGAGTTTCAAGAGAGCATGGGCTGCCCGATAGTGGACCATGGCATAAACAACCGGATAACTCAAAATCACTTCCGCATAATTATCAACTGCCGGATCATTGTTATATATTGCCTCAACATCTGTGTAGAGAAGCCGCTTAATCTCTGGTAGTTCATCAATAAACCTGAGTGTTAAGGAGGAAGCCTCCTCTATCACCTCTTCCTCCCGACGAGTCGTATCGAACCGTAATGCCCGCCTTGTCTCTGTAACAAGAATAGAATACAGCTTCTCAACATTGACCCCGATATAATAAGACCTTATATCTTTATTATTTCGCCGACGGTCAAAGAAATCTGGGAAAACAATTGCCTGTATCAACAATACGACCTCCTTCAGACATCCCACCGAAGGGAAAGAGCCGTCGCCTCGAGGTACCATCCTCATCTCCTGAGGAGACGAAGCCGCAAGAATACCTACATTCTTCAATAGTCGGTCATCAATCGAAAGTCTGTCCATAACATATCATTTTTGTCTGAACAAAGTTAAGCATTTTTGTGCTATTCCTAAAAATTTACCTTATCTACCCTTCCTTCTGTGTCTCTTCATGACATAGTCAATCGGTATTCTTTCGGTGTCTGACCGGTTTTATTCTTGAAGAAGCGGATGAAATGCTGAGGATATTGGAATCCTAAAAGTTCGGCAACTTGTTTTGTAGATATTTCCGGGTCGAGAAGGGCGCTCTTGGCATGGTTTATCATCTTCAAGTGTATATATTCCTGAGCCGTCTTTCCTGTCTCAGACTTCACTAAATCTCCAAAATAATTCGGTGAAAGGCATATCTTATCAGCAAAATATTTTACCGTTGGTATGCCCTCGGTAACCCCTTTACCAGATTCAAGATAATTGTCAAGTAAAGTCTCAAATCGGGCAAGCACATCATTATTAAGTTCTTCACGGGTCACGAACTGACGCTCGTAGAACCTCATACAGTAGATGTGTGCGTCAATTCCGTGAAATCTGCAATATCGCTGGGCTTCCGAAAGATTGACACAGCCCACATGTACGGAAACGAATTAGAAGTAGGACGTGGAGTAAGGGAATCTGGCGTTCCCCGTGAGGAAATTTTCGTTGCCACAAAGATATATCCTAACCAATATTCCAACCCAGAGAATGCAATTGAGGAATGTATCAACAAGCTCAACATCGGATACGTTGATCTGATGCTTCTTCACCACCCTGGGACAAACGATGTAAAGGCATACAAGGCGATGGAGAAATTTGTCAAAGAGGGTAAAATCCGTTCTCTCGGAGTATCCTGCTATTACATCAAGGAGATTGACGATTTCATCAAGCAGGTTGACATCAAACCGGTTCTTGTTCAGAACGAAGTACATCCTTATTATCAGGACTTGGAGGTAGTACCTCATATACAGTCGCTCGGTATAGCTGTCGAAGCATGGTACCCACTCGGTGGTCGCGGACATCAGAAGGAACTGCTCAGTGACCCGGTGCTGACTGAGATTGCTCAGAAATACGGTAAGTCAGTAGCTCAAGTAATACTGCGTTGGGACTTGCAACGTGGCGTCGTAGTCATTCCCGGTTCAAGCAATCCAGCCCACATGGAAGAGAATATCTCCATCTTTGATTTCAATCTCTCTGCCGAGGATATGGGACGTATCGAAGCGCTTAACCGCAATGAAAAACATGACTGGTACTAATCAGAATACATTTGGTTCTTACGATTACATCTTCAAGGTTAGCGCAAACTGTCATGGAAAACAATGTTTACGTCCGGTTTCATCTTTCTGATTCAAAACTCCGACGCAGCGTCGGAGTTTTATCATGGCGACACATAAATCAGTTAATGACCAAACTTAAAGACGATGATGACGCTATATAATACTATGCCCAGAGGGACTATCGAAAAAGGCTGGAATTGCGATTTGATGGTGAATGCGATAAAGATGGGTATGCACACACAATTGCCGGAGAAAAACACTTCTAACAATTTCGCACTTACTCTGCCCAAGACTCAGGCTGCTTATGCAAATGAAGTATTCAAAGATTCCTATTGCATGGGATTTCTCGGGGTCACTGAACCAATTGTCGTAAGATGAACGTATACCTGTCGCTCCTTGACCGCTTGGAGAAAGGCAAGGATGAGAACCCCTCAATCGGCATAATCCTATGCGCCGAGAAAGACAACGTCGAAGTCGCACTGGCACTTGACGGCTTCACAAAGCCAATCGGTGTAGCTGACTACAAACTGATTATTCCACAAAAAGAGCTAAAACACCTCATATCCGAAGAAATCAAGTCATTCAATAGAGAGTATCATACCTCACTCCCTACGATATTATAATTGAATGTGCTGCCTATACTCGGTCATAATAATCTTGCAACCACAGAGCAATATATGGGTGGTGTCGATACCTTAAAAACCCAATGAAACACTCAGAAATATATTCCACAAGAAACCATCCAAGCAGAATAAAGCCAAAATCCACAGCCACTGATGAGTCACCCACCATAGAATTGCTAAAGGGTATACCCCGGCACAATTGAAAATCATCGAAGGCCTCTTAAATAAACTCAAGCCGAGATAAATTATAGTTATTATTTCCCCACTCAACAAACAAATTTCAAATATAGCCCTCTAATTTTCACAATAATAAGTCTATTTTAGCACTAAATTACAGTAATTAGCCTTTGCATTTAGCCCTCTAAGAAATTTTGATTAACTTTGCAAAAAAATACCATATGACAGATTTATCCAAACTTGCGCTTCTTAGGGAACGTGAAGATCATATTGAATTTAAAGAGGCAAAACATAATTTTCCGTTTGCCGGAGGTAGCCATACCGATGTAAAGGAACGCCGTAAATGTGTGCTCGGCTATATTGTGGCATTTGCTAATGAAAGAGGTGGCAGATTAGTGTTAGGAATGAGCGATAAGATTCCACATAATGTGGTTGGTTCGGATTTTGCAAAAGATGAAGTAGGGCAACTTGAAGATGAGATTTATCGTCGTCTGTACATCAGAGTTCACTGTGAAGAGTTATATGATATTAATCACAAACGAGTTCTCGTGATTAATATACCGTCACGTCCTATTGGTAAAGCGTTAAGATTTGAAGGCGTGCCGTTAATGCGTGTAGGAGAGAGTCTGCGAGAAATGGATGATCAGGAATATTTCTCTATTCTTCAGGAACAGGACCCGGATTTTTCAGCCCGTATATGTAATGGTCTTACACTCGATGACTTATCCAAAGAGGCAATAGCGAAAATGCGTAACCTTATCCATGAAAAAAGGAATAAACCCGAAATACTTACCATTCCTCTAAATCAACTTCTTTCAGACCTGAACTTAATTTCTAATGAAGGGGTTACATACGCTGCATTAATTCTTTTAGGTAAGCCTGAAGTAATAAAGAAATATCTTCCCCAAAACAATGTAATTGTTGAATATCGTGTATCTGAGAATCAAGCTCGATATTCCGCAAGACAGGAGTTCTGCGAACCATTATTCACGGGAATAAACAAAATATGGAATTATATCAATCAGGATGCA
>CAYNUE010000017.1:0-47386 GCA_964400325.1 uncultured Sangeribacter sp.
GTATGGCAGCTGGAAAAGCAAGGATAACAAAGCGTGAGTTCATAATGCTAAGGGTGTTAAAATTTACGGGGCAGAGCGGATATACGGGGCAGAGCTTCGAGCGGAAACCAGCTTCGCGATGGTATACGGGGCAGAGCCCCGAGCGGAAACCAGCTTCGCGATGGTATAGGGGGCAGAGCCCCTGGCGGAAACCAGCTTCGCGATGGTATACGGGGCAGCGCTTCGAGCGGAAACCAGCTTCGCGATAGTATACGGGGCAGCGCTTCGAGCGGGAATAGCTTCGCGATGGTAAAGCTTACGAAGCCTCCCCCAGCTCAGCTGGGGGAGGCTGTACCTATGCGGAGCCGGCTCCGCATAGGTACAGCTGGAAATTATATAACCTATATGTCTACATGCCGGTGGAACCGAGACCGCCTTTGCCTCCGGTATTGACAGCATCGTCATAATCGAGTTCGGCGGCGGTTTTGCGTACTTGTGATTTGAGTTTGCCGAAGTTCCAAGAGATGTTTAGACCTATTGACCAATTGCGGTTGGTCCATGTATTGCGTACGGCAGTATTATCGGTCCATGTGTATGTCTTGAATGACTGTGAGCTTTGGAGGAAAGAATTTGCGTTGAGTGAGAAGCGCAGAGATTTGTCTGGAAGCAGTGACTTGGATATTACCAGACCGTAGTAGTACCAGCCATCGGAGTAGCCTTGCAGAGTAATATTACGGAATGATTGTCCGCCGTAGGCTGATACCTCCCAATCACGTGGAAGAGAATAATTCCAGTTGCCACTCCAGTTACCGCCCCAGCCGGAATTATGCAGGTCAGCATTGGGAGCAGATAAGTCGATGTAATCTATACGACCGTTCAATACAAGACGCATACCTTGGATTACTGACCATGTCAGGAAGCCGTTGAGTGAGGTGCGTGTGCGATGTCCAAGATTGGCGTAAGTGACATTGCGTATATTGTCTTCCATATACGTAAATTCTGATATGGTATTGTTACGCATGGAGCATTCCATACCTATACTACCACCTATACTTCGACCGAATGAGCTGTAGGTTAAAGATACCTTATTGCTGCGTTCGCTGTGAAGGTCTGGATTACCGTATTGTACCATTTGAGAACCCATAGTCTGTCGGAACGGATTGACTTGATTAATGGTAGGACGTGATATACGCATCTGGTAAGCCAGACGTAGACTTGTGGCCATGTTGAAATTATAACTCAATGCGGCATTAGGTACTACATCGTTGAGACGTGTGGTAAAATCAGGAATATCTCCTGCATGATAATCTATACCCATGCGAGTATGTTCGTAACGTATGCCTCCCTTTGCGGTAAAGGCATTGAAATGGCCTGTATATGAAGCGTAGGCAGCATAGATGTCCACATTCTGTCTGAGGTCAGTATGGCTTTCGGGCATCCATACAGCTGACTCTTCGTTAGCTCCGTCCCATATAGAGCCTATCGAGGAATTGGGACGCCATATAGCTTTCACGCCTGTTTCGAGTAGATGATGTTCGCCGTCAAGAGGATTGGTATAGTCAATCTGTGCTGTATGTTCGCGGTTGTAGGTAGTAGTAAGGGAGCGCTCGAAAAGATATGGTGTGTAGTATTCCTCCATGTCACTATAGAGCATGGAGAGATTGAAAGGAGAGCGGCCGTAATTGAAGCGATAGGAGAAGATAAGATTGTGAGATGGGTTATCGTTGAATGAATGTTGGAACGAAGTGTTGACCGAGACATCTGTATTTTTCATGTAACCGTTAATATCGCGTTCGTAAGACCAGCGTATGACATTGGCTATATCTTTCATATCAACCGATTCCTTTAGGTGGTCAATATCACCATTTACAGTGGAGAAGTTGACACCTAAGGTAAAAAGGTTGGAAGAGTTGGGTTCCCACGAAAGATTGCCGTCTATACCGGTATAAGCAAATTTGATATATTGCTCCATACGAGAAGTCATGAGACGGTCGGTAGTGGAAGAGAAATTCTCAGTCTCATTATGTTGTGAGGAGTGCATTGTGCCGAATGCTGAACGGGCATGTACTGCTTGTAAAGAGGCTGTAATATTACGCTGCTTAGTTAGGAAATAAGCAGAGCCCATAAGCTGTCGGTTGGAGATTCCGGCTGTCAAAGAACCGGAATAACCGGCTTGTTTCTGTTTACGTACGGTAATGAGGTTGATTATGCCAGCCGAACCTTCGGCATCATATTTTGCTCCAGGTTCATTTATAACTTCGATTTTTGTTACTGATTCAGCTGGCATAGCTTTAAGAATAGTAGAGGCATTGGCAGTCATTGCTGGGTCTTCGCGTCCGTTAACATAGATTTTGAAATCGGACTCTCCCATAAGCTGTATGTTATCTTGTCCATCGACAGTGACCATAGGTACTTTGCGTAACATGTCCAGTACGGAACTACCTTTTGCGGCAGGGTCTTCGTCAACGTTATAAGTGGTAGTTGCTCCGTCGGTCTTTATAACAGGGCGTTCGGTTGTGATAACGATTTCGTCAAGCATGTCGTAGGTAGGTGCCGTGATGGAATCGTTGGTTTGTGTAGATGTAGAGGTTTCAGTCTGGCCCCATACGGAAGCAGCGTTGAGCGAGAGTGGCAACATTATGGCCAGCATCTTGGCTCGGTTGGTGGAAAAAAGTTCAGACATTTGGGTTAAGGTAATATGATGTGTGTATTTTTCAATTATGTGAGTGAGCGTAAGGGTTCGCTTTAATCACGCTGCAAAGTTACAACAAAGGATAGTACTATGCAATACTTAGAACTAAAAATTTTTGACTATTTTGTTATGACGGAGTACTTAGTGTGAGTGAGTAAGGAGAAAAGAAGAGGTAAGAAGGTGAGGGATAGGGTATAAAAAAGTCGCTCTTGTGGGAGCGACTTTTTTAATGGTGAGGGAAGGGGCACAGCTAAAGCTGCTACACAGAACCAGGAGGCACGATGTGCGTGTGGGGCAGGGCTGTGTGGGGGAGAGGGCGCAGCTAAAGCTGCTACACAGAACCAGGAGGCATGGTGTGCGTGGGGCACGGTGCGTGTGGGGCACGGTGCGTGTGGGGGCAGGGTGCGCGTAGAGTACGGTGTGCGTGGGGCATTTAACTCAGCGGGGGTGGATGAGGCGTTGGTTGGAGGAGCCACGGAAGAGAAGGTCCGGGTCACGCATGGAGGCGACAAAGGGGCCGTCGACGATGGTGTCAGCGAGGCTGGCGGCACGGAGGAGGCGGTCATCGGCGAGTATCTCTTCGTAGGTAAACCCGGTGTAGAGCCAAACGGTATAGCCGGCTTGTCTTATGGCTTCTATAAGTACACGGGTAGACTCAGGATGAAAAAGTGGGTCGCCGCCAGAGAGTGTGACATTGTAGTCTTCTTCGCGCACTATGGCCATAATCTCGTCGAGAGTCATGGGTGTACCGGCTTCAGGATTCCATGATTCTGGATTGTGGCAGCCAGGACAGGCATGTGAACAACCTGCCAGATATATGGAGGTACGGAAACCGGGTCCGTCGACAGTAGTGCCACGGATAATGTTTAGAACATTATAAATGTATGGGACAGTAGGCATAAAATCATTAGTAAGGTGACTAAAAATTACACCTTTCAGCGATGAACGACACGGTCGCGGAGTTCGGCGAGTTTGCCGCTGTTCCATCGGTCTGTAGTACCAACCAGATAACCTGTGATACGCTGTATGGTCTCAAATGGAGTATCGCATTTAGGACAGGTTTTCATTGAGGTATCTGCGTTCTCATAGCCACATTTGGGGCAATGGTTACGATTATGGTTAACACTGCCGTAGCCCATGTCATAACGGTCAAGCAAATCTACCACTTGCTTTATAGCTTCTTCATTATGGGTAGCGTCACCGTCCATTTCGACATAGAATATGTGTCCTCCACGTGTTAAATCGTGATAAGGAGCTTCGATACGGGCTTTATGGCGTGGTGAGCAGTGAAAGTAGACCGGTATGTGGTTTGAATTAGTATAGTAGTCTTTGTCGGTAACTCCTTCTATGATGCCAAAACGTTTGCGGTCAATGCGTGTGAAACGACCTGAAAGACCTTCGGCAGGAGTGGCCAGTACTGAATAGTTGTGTCTGTAAAGCTGAGAGAATTCTACAGTTTTGTTGCGTATATGGCTTACAATATCCAGTCCCAGCGCCTGTGCCTCTTCCGATTCACCGTGATGATGGCCCGTAAGGGCAATAAGACACTCAGCAAGTCCGATAAAACCTATACCGAGAGTGCCTTGATTGATTACTGATTCGATAGTGTCATTGGCCTGAAGTGTATCACCACCAGTCCAGAGATAATTCATGAGCATGGGGAATTGTTTAGCCAGAGCAGTCTTTTGGAACATGAACCGTTCGTCGAGTTGTCGGGCTGTCAGGTCAAGTACTTTGTCAAGTTTATTGAAAAAGCATTTTACACGTTCTGCTGGGTCAGTTATATCCATAACCTCAAGCGCAAGACGGACGATATTGATAGTCGTAAAGGATAGATTACCACGTCCAACTGAAGTTTTCTCACCGAAACGATTCTCGAACACACGTGTACGGCACCCCATAGTGGCCACTTCGTAGAGGTAACGTTTAGGGTCATCGGCTTGCCATTTATCGTGGCGGTTGAATGAAGCGTCAAGATTCAGGAAATTAGGGAAGAAACGTCGTGCTGTCACTTTGCAAGCGAGCAGAAAGAGGTCATAGTTGGGGTCAGATGGAAGATAGTTGACCCCTCGTTTCTTCTTCCATATCTGAATAGGAAAGATGGCTGTCGCGCCATTTCCTACACCTTCGTAAGTGGAATAAAGTAATTCACGCATCACACAGCGTCCTTCGGCTGATGTGTCGGTACCATAATTAATAGAAGAAAATACTACCTGATTACCGCCACGCGAGTGGATAGTGTTGAGGTTATGAATAAAGGCTTCCATAGCTTGATGAACTCGTGCTACGGTCTTATTTATGGCATGTTGTAATATGCGTTCCTCACCTTCGAGCTTGTCGAGCGGACGAGAAATGAAGTCGTCAAGATGAATATCGTACAGATGTGACAAATCACGATTGCAGAAAGTTTCGAGTACTTTAACTTCCTCAATGAATGAATCTCTCACAAAAGGCGCCATATAGAAATCGAAAGCTGGAATGGCTTGACCACCGTGCATTTCGTTCTGAGCTGTTTCAAGCGATATACATGCCAGAACACTTGCTGTCTCAATGCGTTTGGCCGGACGCGACTCGCCATGGCCAACTACAAATCCACTGCTGAGTATGTGGTCAAGCGGATGCTGTACACATGTCAGGCTTTTAGTGGGATAATAGTCTTTGTCGTGGATATGTATATAATTGGACTTTACTGCCTCGCGAATGCTTGGAGAGATGAGGTAATCGTCAACAAAAGGTTTAGTTGTTTCGCTGGCAAACTTCATCATCATGCCTGCCGGCGAATCAGTATTCATGTTGGCATTTTCGCGGGTTATATCATTGTTTTTTGCTTCAATGATGTCCATAAAGACATTCTGTGTCTTTGCACGTCTGGCAATCGAACGTTTGTCGCGGTATGAAATATAATGTCTGGCAACGTCCTTCCGCTTGGATTTCATAAGCTCGAATTCCACGCGGTCCTGAATGTCTTCGACTGTCATTTGCTCCTGTCCGCCTATACCAATACGGTCTGATATACGCTCAATGAGTTCTTCATCCTCACCATGTTCGGAAGCAAGCATGGCTTTACGTATGGCAGCTTTAATTTTTTCTTGATTATAGCCGACTACGCGGCCATCACGTTTAACGACAGTCTGAATCATAGTTGTATCTTATGGCTTTTAGGTTTCAGAAAGGAGAGAGTACCGAATGTTATGTCGGGGCTCTCAGGGGCTCTGATGGAGAGAACGGTTGCAAAGTTAATGGGAAAGATTTAAACCTACAATAGAAGAAGAGGAAAAAGTGTGATAATTTTTATTTTTGACAACTTTTTATATATATTAAAATTTTAATTTATTGAAAATAAGTAAATTAAAAATATTTTTGGAAAACTATTTAAAAATATGAGAAAATAAAATTGTCAAAAAGTGTAGAAAAAAGAGCCCTTGAAATTTGGAAATAATGAGAAAGAATTGTATATTAGGCGTGTATAAAAAATATAGTGTTATTATGCAACTATTCAGCGTTCAAACATGTTAAAAAGATGTATAGGTGTAAAACAGTGCGTGTGAATTAAAGAGACTGCTGCCTGTGAGCCACCATTAATTAAACTATTCATAAAATAGGAAAAATACCAAACATACAATGTCTTCAGTTACGAAACAGATGGCCCTCGATTATCACGAAGAGGGAAAACCAGGAAAAATAGAGATTACTCCAACTAAACCTTATGCCTCACAGCGTGACCTTTCACTGGCTTACTCACCAGGAGTAGCCTATCCGTGTGTGGAGATAGAGCATAATCCTGCAGATGTATATAAATATACCAATAAAGGTAATCTTGTAGGTGTAGTAAGCAATGGTACGGCAGTGCTCGGCCTTGGAGATATAGGTGCTTTAGCTGGAAAGCCTGTAATGGAAGGTAAGGCCTTACTGTTTAAGATATTTGCTGGTCTTGATGCCTTTGATATAGAAATTAACGAAGATGACCCCGATAAGATGGTGGAGATAGTAAAAGCATTGACACCAACTTTTGGCGGCATCAATCTCGAAGATATAAAAGCACCTCAGTGTTTCAAGATAGAACAGCGTCTTAAAGCTGAATGTGATATACCGGTAATGCATGATGACCAGCACGGTACGGCTATAATATCAAGTGCGGGCTTGCTTAATGCTCTTGAGATACAGAAAAAAGATATAAGCAAGATACGTCTTGTAGTTAATGGAGCTGGTGCGGCTGCAGTGAGCTGTACACGTTTGTATGTGGCTATTGGAGTTGATCCGCATAACGTAGTTATGTGCGACTCTAAAGGTGTTATCAGAGCGGATCGTACTGACCTTAATGAACAGAAACGGGAATTTGCCACTGACCGTGATATTCATACTCTTGCCGAAGCTATGGTAGATGCTGATGTATTCCTCGGTCTTAGTGTGGCCGATGTGGTTACTCCGGCCATGATACAATCTATGGCACCTCGTCCCATAGTTTTTGCTTTAGCTAATCCAGATCCAGAAATATCATACGAGGCAGCTGTCGCTTCACGTCCAGATGTTATAGTAGCTACCGGTCGTAGTGACTATCCCAATCAGATAAATAATGTTATAGGTTTCCCTTATATTTTCAGAGGAGCACTTGATTCGGGAGCGACGGCTATAAATGAAGCCATGAAAATAGCAGCAGTCTATGCCATAGCTGGTCTGGCCAAAGAGCCGGTTCCGTCTGTAGTAGACGAAGCATACGGCAAAAGCAATCTGACTTTTGGGCCGGATTATATACTACCAAAGGCTCTTGACCCACGTTTGTTAGTTACGGTAGCACCTGCTGTAGCTCGTGCCGCACAGAGTTCAGGTGTGGCTAAACGGCCTATAACTGACTGGAAGGCATACGAACAACATCTGCATACAATCATGGGTGATGATGGTAAGATGATGCGTCGTATAAGTGATATGGCTAAGGCTAACCCGCAGCGTGTGGTATTTGCTGAGGCTAATACTGACAATATGCTTCGTGCCGCCAGTTCGTTGCATCATGACGGTATATTGCATCCTGTTCTTTTAGGCAATGAAGAGATGATAGCCAAGCGGGCTAAATCTTTGGGTCTGGAAATAGATGGAATAGAAATTATTAATCCTCGTCATGACCGTGAAGCTGAACGTCGTGCGCGTTATGCACAGCTGCTGAGTACAGCTCGTGAGCGTAAGGGAGTTACTTATGGGGAAGCCTTGGAGATGATGAATGACCGCAATACCTTCGGTATGATGATGGTGCAGACAGGCGATGCCGATGCTATAGTAGCCGGTGCTTATTCGGCAGGTACAGAATTGGCACGCCGAGCTGTGGAGATAGTAGGTATACAGGAGGGTTACTCACACTTTGCCACGATGCATATACTTAATACACGCCAGGGTACATACTTCATGGCCGATACGGCTGTAAATCCTGTGAGCGACACTGAATCACTGGTTGATATAGCACGTCTTACATCAAAGGCAGTACGCTTCTTTGCTGCTGACCCTGTATTGGCTATGCTTTCATACAGTAATTTCGGTTCTAATGGTCAGGATGCCGAACCATGTATGGTGTCCAGAGCTGTTAAAGAATTACACGAACACTATCCGGAGATAGCTGTAGATGGAGAAATGCAGCTTAATTATGCTCTCGATACTGATTTGCGAGATAAAACCTATCCGTTCAATACCATCAAGGGTAAGAAAGTGAATACACTTATATTCCCTAATCTGACTTCAGCTAATACTACAAGTCGCATGATGCTCTCTATGGGCGTTGGTAGTATGATAGGACCTATACAGATAGGTCTTAAGAAACCTGTCTATTTTTCACATGTAAACTCGGCTGTACGTGATATTGTTGATATTGCTACAGTAGCTGCTTTGGAGGCAATAGTTACTTCCTCCAAAAAACAGGAGTGAAAATTACCAGTATAGTGAAAAGCTCAAGACGGCCTACCAGCATAATGAAAGCCAGAATCCATTTGACTCCATTAGGTACGTAGGCATAGTTACCGGCTACGCCGGTTATATCGGTACCAAGACCAGTATTAGAGATAGCTGAAAGGGCACAGAAAAAACTGTCTTTTAGCGGCAGTCCGAACAATACCAGTGTCAGACCACCGAATATAATGACAATTATATATAAAAAGAGAAAAGCAAGCACTTTCTGCACCAGTATGTAGGAGGTGCCTTTTCCATTTATACACACTGTGGTCACTGAGGTAGGATTCATTACTTTGTAAAACTCGTTCTTGAGGAACTTGAAAAGTACTATGAAGCGGTCTATCTTTGCACCGCCTGAAGTACTGCCTGCACAGGCACCCATGACCATCATTACGATAAGCACTACCATTGATACCGGCCCCCAGTCGTAGAAGTCTGGTTCAGTAAGACCTGTTGAGGAAAGTATCGACACGGCCTGGAACAACGGATCAATAGTGACGTCGGCAACATTCTCTACTAGTCCGCGTATTATAACGTTAAGACAGAGAAGGAGATAACATATAAGTATTATCCATAAGTACCATTTAAGAGCGTCATTTTTGAAGGCTGTGCGTGGGTTGCCGGTGACAGCCTTAAAGAGAAGTGAGAAGTTTACACCGCCTATAAACATGAAGATTGTCATTACAATCTTTACATACAGACTGTCCCAGTCGTCGAGTGACATATCACTGGAGGCAAAACCACCTGTCGACATAGTTGAAAGACCATAGCATACGGCGGAGAATAGGTCCATATCTGAGCAGATAAGAAGTATGGTGAGTAGGGCAGTAAGCGATATGTAAACTATCCATAGACCTTGTGCCGTATAGCTGACGCGAGGACGAAGTTTATCGTGGGTGATACCTGTTACCTCGGCATTGAACAACTGCATTCCACCTTGATAGTTGAGCATTGGGAGTACGGCGAGAGTAAAGAGGATTATACCGAGACCTCCTATCCATTGTACCACACAACGCCATATTAGTATGGAACGTGGGACATTGTGTAGAGTGTTAAGTGTGGTGGCTCCAGTAGTGGTGAAACCGCTCATTGTCTCGAAGAAACCGTCAGTAATGCTGAGATGAGTAGAGCATATAATGAAGGGAAGCATGCCGAATAGGGACAGAATTACCCATGTGAGAGCTGTAAGAAGTATAGCTTCTCGACGCCCCATTTCGCGTGATTCGGGTTTAAGGCTCATCATTAAGGTGCCACAGGTAGCAGTAATGCCTATGCAGATAAGGAAATCAATGTAACTTCTTTCTCCGTAGATAAGAGCGGTTATACAGGGCACAATCATGAAGGCGGCTTCTATGAGAAGGAGCCACCCAATGACGCGCAGAAGCATCTTGAAGTTGATGAAACTTTTATGGCGTAAAAAAGGGAGCATATAATGAGGTTAGGTATGGGACAGGAGCGAGCTGAAGCTCGCGCACGGAACCAGGAGGCACGGAGGAAGGCAGTTATAAGATTTATAAGTCTTATAAGATTTATAAGATTTATACGTCTGACTTATGCGTCTGCTATGTAAACCACTTCTCGATTTTGTGCAGAGTGCCAGAGAGGGAGAAGACAACGACGAAGTCACCGGCTTCAATATGGGTATTGCCACTTACAAGCATGCTGACACCGTTTTTGACTACAGCAGCCAAAGTCATACCAAAAGGAAGGTGTAAGTCCTTTACAGGGGCCTTAGTTATGCGGGCACCAGGGCGAACCATAAGTTCGGATACTTCGGCATCTGCCAAAGCAAGACATTTGGCATTTGATTCGTCGGTATCAAGAAGCAGTTTAAAGATATGACTTGATGCAAGGAGCTTTTTGTTGATGGTAGTACCTATATTGAGGTTTTCAGCTTGACTTAGAAACTGAAGGTTCTCAACATCGGCTATTGTTTTAGCCACGCCAAATTCTTTAGCAGTCATACAGGCGAGGATGTTGGTTTCGGACGATTCGGTAAGCGCCATAAAAGCATCGTACTGATAAATGTTATGTTCACGCAATACCTCAATATCACGTCCGTCTCCACATACAATTTCACAGTTGGGTAGAGCGGTAGCGAGTTCTTCACAGCGCTCACGGTTATAGTCGATGATTTTCAAGTGAAACTTGTCGCTGTAGAGCTTAGCAAATCTCATGGCTATACGGCTACCACCAAGAATGAGAGCTTTCTTGACGTAGCGTTTTTTCTTGTTACACAGCTCGCGTACGGTTTGTATGTAGGGTGGGGTAGTGATGAAATAAACTATGTCGTCATGACGTATCTCATCATTACCACCTGGAATAATAGTTTCGTTGTTACGCTTTATAGCTGCAACGTGAAAATTGTGTCCGGTGACTGGGAGATCCTTAAGCTTACAGTCTATCAAAGTTGATGCATTGTTGAGCTTTACACCTATTACGAGAAGCTCTCCATTGTTGAGTTCACCCCAATAACGCGCCCAATTATGTTCGAGAGCCATAGCTATCTCGTCAGCAGCAAGATTTTCAGGATATATAAGAAAATCCACACCGAGACTTTTAAGAATAAGACCGTTCTGAGGAATAAGAAATTCGGAATTATCAATACGGGCCACAGTTTTTCGTGCGCCAAGCTTTTTGGCAATGGCGCACGAAGTGATGTTACGGGTTTCGTATGGAGTAACGGCTATATACAGGTCTGCCTCGGCCACACCGACATCTCTCAGAGTTGAGAACGATGATGTGGAACCGTTCCATGTCATGAGGTTATAGTTGGAGTCTATGTTGTCGAGATGTTCCTGTTCATTGTCAAGTAGGATAATATCTTGATCTTCTTTAGAGAGCATCTTGGCAAGATGAGTGCCAACCTCACCTGCACCGGCTATTATAATCTTCATTGTTATCGAAACTGGAGAGAAAATTATTTCTTGCGTTAGGAATAAGCAACCTTCTCAGTTACTGTTTTGCTTATTGTTTCTATACGCTTCGCAAGACTGGCTGCATCAATACCGCATTGTTGCCATAGCTGAGGTACAGAAGCATGCATTATCCAGTGGTCTGGTATGCCGGCCTTTTCAATTGTAAGAGAATGGCCATTGGTGGTCAACCAATCAGCTACGGCTGACCCAAAGCCGCCGGTGACGGCACCATCTTCAACAGTAAGGATAGCATCATAATGTGCAGCTACATCGGCCAGGATTTTTTCATCGAGAGGTTTTACCCATATCATGTCGTAATGGTCTGCGTAGATTCCCTTCTCTGCAAGGCTACGGATAGCTTTAGCCGCTTCGTTACCTATAGGACCAACTGAAAGGACAGCGATACGTGCGTCTTCATGAGCTGATAGCCGGCGTCCTTCGCCAGGCTTTAGCAGACGCATAGGAGTCTTCCAATTGGGGGTTGTGGCAGCTCCACGCGGATAACGTATAGCCATAGGACCACTGAAAGAGAGAGAAGAGAACATAAGCGAACGTAGTGTCTCCTCGTCAAGTGGAGAAGCTATTTTCATACCTGGTACACAACGAAGATAACAGAAATCAAAGAGACCATGATGTGTGACACCATCTTCTCCAACCAAGCCGGCACGGTCAATACAGAATGTTACGGGTAGCCCCTGAATGGAGACATCATGTATGATACTGTCGTAAGCTCGTTGCAGAAAAGATGAATATATGGCTACGAAAGGACGTTTGCCAGTAGCTGCCATACCACCTGCAAAAGTCACTGCATGGCCTTCAGAGATACCGACATCAAACGCACGCTCAGGGAAACGTTCCATCAACATGCCTATAGAAGTGCCTGAAGGCATAGCAGCGGTTATGCCTACTATACGTGAATCTTTTTCGGCAAGTTCGACGAGTGTATGACCAAACACTTCTTGCCAGAGCAGTGGTTGATTATCTGATTTTTTGCGTATTTTTTCACCGGTATCGGGATTAAATTTCCCTGGTGCATGCCAAGCGGCTGGATTTTTCTCAGCTTCAGGAAAACCCTTTCCTTTAGTGGTACGAAGATGAAGAATACGTGGCCCGGTCATATCCTTTATATCGCTGAGAACCTTGACAAGTTTCTCGACATCGTGACCATCAAAAGGACCGAAATAACGTATGTCAAGCCCTTCAAAGATATTCTTCTGGGCAGAAATAAGAGATTTGAGAGAGTTGTTGAAACGAATAATACGTCCTTTCTTACCGTCGTTGATAAAACCTTTGCGACGCAGGAAGTTATAAGCTTTGTGGCGCCAACGGTTATAACTTTTGGAAGTTGTAAGGTCAGAAAGATAATGATGTAAGGCACCGACATTATCGTCGATGCTCATATCATTGTCGTTGAGTATGATGAGCAGATTATTGGGATGATTGGAAGCATTGTTCAATCCTTCGAAAGCAAGACCACCACTTATAGAGGCATCTCCGATAATAGCTACAGTCTTACGATCAGCGTCTTCTGGCGATTGCATGTCAGCTATAGCCATTCCAAGAGCAGCTGAAATGGAATTGCTGGCATGACCGGCCATGAAAGTATCAAAAGGACTTTCAAGTGGAGTGGGGAAACCGCTTATGCCTCCCAAAGTGCGTTGTGAGGTAAAAGCTTCGCGGCGACCTGTAAGCAGTTTATGAGCGTAGGCCTGGTGACCAACATCCCAAACAAGACGATCACGAGGGGTATTAAAAACATAGTGGAGAGCCACTACAATCTCGACAGCCCCCATACTTGAGGCAAAGTGTCCGGGATTGTTACAAAGATTGGCAATCATATACTGTCGCAACTCATTGCAGAGCTGTGGCAACTGGGTGGGTGTCAGCTTACGGACATCCTCTGGAGCCTCTATGGCAGTCAGCAGTGCCGGAGGCTCATTGTGTTTCGGTGCCTTGTCAACAGGCATAGCAGCGTTGGACTCGGTCATGGCTGATTACGGTTAGAGTCACCGGTTTTGATATACTTTTTATATAGAGGCACAAAAATGATTATTGCCGAAAAGACTATAACCAATAGTTTGTGTAAGGTGAAACCGCCCGGAGCGCGGACAACACCTTGACAAAGCCATAGCCATAAAATCAATATAAGTGAAAAACCAGCGATTTTAAATCCGTTCATAGACAAAATAAATTGAAAGATAGCCCTTAAAAGGTTTCTACCATAGGGTAGGGGAGAGGGCAATCAGATGCGAAGTTAGGAAAAAAAACAATAACAAGCAATTTTTATCCTTAGGAAACAGCAAAAGATAGGCTAAGGCGTGATAAAAATAGTAAGAATATTGTTATAAAGATAAAACCAACTTAAACTACATTACTTATGAAAACACATCGTCCATATTCACTGATTATTTCAGGTATCGTCCTTTTTATAGTATCAGTAGGTTCTTGTCTTCATGCTCCCGTATCGGCTGAAAATATAGAACCCCAGCCTTTGAATATAGATAGTCTTGTTAATCAAAGATATGTTGAGCTTCCTGCTACAGCACAATCTATTGATGAGCAAAGTAGTGAAGAAGAATCAGAGCCAGAACTTGAATTTGCTAATGCAGCTTCAGCACGTGCTTATATGCGACATTCCGCTGACTCTGATAAATATGCAGCTGGTATACTTCCACAGATGGCAGGAGAGTCGTTAGATTACACGACGAAACTTCTCAACAGCAAATATGATAGTTTTATAATTGTAGATAAAGGCCGTATGAAAGTGGTACTATATGACCGTTACGGCCGAGAAAAGAAAACATACGGTATGGCCTGTGCTGTAAATTACGGTACTAAGCATAAACGTTCGGATATGCGTACTCCGGAGGGCTTCTTTAGTGTGAAACGTATACAGGATAGTACTGATTGGCTTTATACCGATGATAATGGTGTAACAAGTCCCAAAAAAGGTCAATATGGTCCACGTTTCATACGTCTTGACACACCTGTAACTGGTTCAATAGGAATACACGGTACTTGTGCTCCATGGTCAATAGGTGGACGTCGCAGTCACGGATGTATACGCATTAAGAATGAAGATATACTTGAGCTGGCTGAATTGGTAGAACCCGGTATGCCGGTAATAGTATCTCCGGGTAAACGTGATATGGCTGTAAACCGTGAGGAAGGAGTTAAAGTAGACCATGTAAGCACTTTAATAAAAGGTCTCGACTCTTGAAAGGGAAATTTGACATTTCTTATTCCGATGTTTATCGGTAAGACAAAATAAATATAAAAAGTATATATTTTTGGTCCATCATGCAATAAAAATTGTGTGATGGACCAAAAAAGCATTATAAAAACTCTTAATAGGTTTGGAAGAGCAATTAAAAAAGATTATTTTTGCACTGTTTTTTGCATTTTTCGGCGGCTGTGGTATAAAGTAACATTCCAAGTGGTCGATTATTGAGCAGCTTCTAAAGAACTGCTATAAACCGACGATTGAAAATAGTTCTTGTAAAGTCTATAAGCCGAAGTGTAAAATCAAAAAGAGGAATATCCAAAGTAAGAATAGTACGAAGAGATTAATGAATCCCTACGATAATTATACCCCCGAGCTCCCCTTCGGTAACGAACCGCCGAAGAAGAAAAAAGAAGAGGAACCTGTCATGACGATAGAGCCTCAGGTGCTCGTAAAAGAACGTAAAAAGGTTGCTGCTCATGCGGCACCACGGGAAAAGAAACCGAAACCGGTGGTAAAACCGGTAGAACTGCCCCAGATAGATCTTGCCAAAGTGGTAGAGAACGTAAAACGCTGGGCCAATATGCAGACTGTGCGTCTGTTGTTAGGATGTTTCCTCGGCTGTCTGGGGTTATATCTTTTTGTGTGTTTTATGTCGTATTTCGTGACATGTGTAAAAGACCAGTCACTTATACTCAATACACCTAATGGTGAGCTTGCACCAGTAGCCAATGTAGGCGGTGAGGGGGGAGCCCGCCTTTCAGAAGTGCTGATTAACAACTCATTCGGTTTAGGTTCCTTTGTGCTAATATTCTGGTTGTTGGCCATGTCTCTTAAGCAATTGATAGGCTGGCCCAGATTTAAGAGTGTCAATTTTACTATCAAATGTATGGTAGCTATGTTAACCATATCGTTGATAGTAGGCCTTTTGACCATAGGGTTCCAGACGTCTGTAAATTGGGGTGGTTATCATGGACGTTATGTCAATGAATTTATAGTAGGATATATAGGTTGGTCAGGCGCCGGTTTAGTCTGCCTATTCATGGTAGCTGCTTTTGTGGTTATATGCCTGCGTGACCTTATAAATTGGTTGTTACGCTTAAAACATAAACGTGACGAACGTAAACGTAAGGAAGCCGAATTGCGTGCACTTGAAGAGCAACGTGAGAGGGAACTCGAAGAAATGCGTCGTGTAGAGACTGTTGACGCTGTGAACGCCGGTGAACAATTGGCTCCGGGAGAAGAGACAGTAGTCGATGAAGAAGATGCTGTGGTTACGTTTGGAGTCAGTGATTCAAGTTTTTATGCTACTTTACCTGACTTTGATGAAGATGATAAAAGACAGAATGGTACTAATCCTGTAGTCCAAGATGAGGTAGCCAGACTTAAAGCTGCTGAAGAGGCTCGTCTTCAGTCGGAGACTGTCGAAGCAGCAAATACAGAGGAGAACGGTGATAATATATTACCGGAATCTATGGACGAAGAGGATAGTAGGGTAGTTGAAGAGCCTGTTGCAATTTCGCCAGTTTCTGCCTCATCTACAGCACAGCCTGTCCCAACTGCTTCACAGACACGTCAACCCATTACTTCCGCGACTGCTTCAGATGCCAGTAAGGCGGCTACACCTGTAACGTCTACTGAACAGAGTAAACAAGATGAGAATCCTATTGATGAGGCAATGGTAGTGCATGTTAATCAGATAGTAGCTTCTGACACACCTTCAGGCCAATCTGGAGAAAGCACTACGCCGGGAGTATATAATTATGTATTTCCTCCTTACGAACTGCTTCGTGCCGGTAATGAACGTATAAGTGTAGATGCCGATGAGCAGATGGAAAATAAAGAGAGAATACGTAAGACACTTCTTGATTTTGGTATACCTATTTTGCATATAGAGGCTACGGTAGGCCCTACTGTTACACTGTATGAGATACTGCCAGACAAGGGTGTACGTATAGCTAAGATTCGTAGCTTGGTAGACGATATAGCATTGAGCTTATCAGCGATAGGTGTGCGTATTATAGCGCCTATACCTGGTAAAGGCACAGTGGGTATAGAAGTGGCTAATAAAGACCCTCAGACTGTATCTATGCGTACAGTCATCAAGTCACGTAAATTCCAGGAGTCGAAATGCCGTCTTCCTATAGCGCTTGGTTCGACTATCTCGAATGATGTGTATATAGCTGACTTGGCTAAAATGCCCCATCTATTAGTAGCTGGTGCTACCGGTCAAGGTAAATCGGTAGGCCTTAATGCTATAATAGCATCTTTGCTGTACAGACGTCGTCCTGACGAGTTGAAATTTGTGATGATTGACCCTAAGATGGTTGAATTCAGTCTGTATGCTAAGATAGAGAAACATTATTTGGCCAAATTGCCCGATGAAGATGAGCCGATTATTACTGATATGAGTAAGGTTGTAGCGACTTTAAGTTCACTTTGTGTTGAAATGGACGATCGCTATCTTTTGCTAAAAGCTGCTCATGCACGTAATATAGAGGAATACAATGCTAAGATAAGGGAGCATAAACTTAATCCGCTTGACGGACATAAGTTTTTGCCTTATATAGTTGTCATAGTTGATGAGTTTAGTGATCTTATCATGACTTCAGGCAAGGAGGTTGAGATGCCTATTGCACGTTTGGCTCAGAAGGCACGCGCTGTAGGTATGCATGTCATCATAGCTACGCAGCGACCTTCAACCAACGTTATTACCGGTATTATCAAAGCGAACTTCCCGGCACGTATAGCGTTTAAAGTAAGTTCCGGTATTGATAGTAAGACGATTCTTGATACTCCGGGAGCACAGCAGCTGATAGGCCGTGGTGATATGCTTATAAGCAATAATTCGGAGATGGTACGAGTGCAGTGTGCCTTTATTGATACTCCTGAGGTTGAGGAAATCTGCGACTATATAGAACGTCAGCCTTATGGCTCAGGAGCCTATATATTGCCTGAACCTAAGGTAACGGGTAATGAAGATGAGCAGGAGTATGGAAGTGCTGTCACTGAACGTGATCCATTGTTTGAGGAAGTAGCTCGTCTTATAGTGACTTCCAATACAGCTTCTACCAGTTCGCTGCAACGTCGTTATTCCATAGGTTATAATAGGGCCGGTAAGATAATGGATCAGCTTGAGGCTGCCGGTGTAGTCGGTCCTTCGCATGGAGGTAAGCCTCGTGCAGTGCTTATGGACGCTGTAGCTCTTGAGGCTGTACTTAACGCCAGCTGATAGAGTGAGTTAAATAAAACAAATAGAAGTGAAAACAGAAGATAAAATAACACATGGTATGAACCGAAAAGTTTGTATCATGGGTCTCGAAAAAGATACCCGCCGAAAGAAGAAAGCTGTGGCTGCAATGTTACCAGCAATGCGATGGGTATTTATACTGCTGATGGTTATCAGTTGGAGTAGTTTGCAAGCTCAGACTCTATCAGCATCTGAAGTAGTGAGTAAGGCTGCAGAAAGACTTAAAACAGCTCCTGGATTGAAAGTGACGTTCACTCTTACGGCTGGTGGCCGATGCCTTGAAGGTACGCTGGTAGAGAGTGGTGATAGGTTTGCAGTGACTACGGCAGCTGGTTCGACATGGTATAACGGTAAAAGTATGTGGAGTTATAATCCGCGTACCAATGAGACTACCCTTAGTACTCCTGATGCTGAGGAGCTGCGTGTGGCCAATCCGTTATTCTATCTTCAGGAGGCGGGCAATCAAAAAGCTTACACAATAAAGTATGTGAAACAGCAGCCGACAGGAAAGTATGCTGTTGCATTATTACCAGTTGATAAGAAGAGCAATTTAAAGTCGGTAATAGCTGTAATAGACCGGAATTATGACATAAAAGAAATCAAAGTCACCACAACCGGAGGCCAAGAAACTACCCTTACTGTCAGAAGTCTGGATCTTAAAAGTCGTCAGGCTGCAGGACAGTTTGAGTACCCGCGTATCAAGTATCCTAAAGTGCCTGTAATAGATATGCGCTAAAGGAAAAAGAAAAATATAACATCTCTAAACACAATAATAACCATGAACACAGAAAAGACAAGAGTTTTGATAATCGGTTCTGGTCCTGCAGGTTATACGGCAGGTATCTATGCCTCACGTGCTAATCTGCGACCTATAATATATGAAGGTAATCAGCCTGGTGGTCAGCTGACACAGACTACAGAGATAGAGAACTTCCCAGGTTATCCTCAAGGTATACAGGGACCAGCAATGATGGAAGAGTTCCGTGCGCAGGCTATAAAATTCGGAGCTGAAATCAAATCTAAGACTATTGCCAAGGTCGATTTTTCGAAGCATCCGTTCGAGTGTACAGATGAGGACGGTGAGGTAATCATAGCTGATGCTGTCATAATATGTACAGGTGCCTCGGCTAAATATCTTGGTTTATCAGATGAAGATAAATATCGTGGACTTGGTGTAAGTGCTTGTGCTACTTGTGATGGTTTCTTCTACCGTAAGAAGAATGTAGCTGTAGTGGGCGGCGGTGACACTGCCTGCGAAGAGGCTCTGTATCTGTCTACATTAGCGAAGAAAGTATATATGATAGTACGTAAGGATTACCTGCGTGCTTCAGACGTAATGCGTCGCCGTGTGGCTGAAAAGGAGAATATTGAGATACTTTTCAACTGTAACACCGAAGGTCTGTTTGGTGAGGACGGTGTGGAGGGTGCCCACATAGTGCGTTATCTTGGTAAACCTGAAGAAGAGCATTTCGATATCGCTATTGATGGCTTCTTCCTCGCTATAGGACATCACCCTAACAGTGAGATATTCCGTGGTCAGCTTGATATGGATGCTGAAGGCTATATAAAAGTGGCCGGTGCAACTACTCATACAAGTGTAGAAGGAGTGTTTGCTGCCGGTGACGTAGCTGACCCCCGCTATCGTCAGGCTGTATGTGCTGCCGGCACAGGCTGTCGCGCTGCTCTTGATGCTGAGAAGTTTCTTATGGAACATAACGAACTCTAATAAACAAGTAGCTCTTATAATTTTTAAGAACTATTTATAGCCTGGATAGGCATATTAATTAAAATCCAAGACTATGGGTGAGTTCGCGCTCCCCATAGTCACCAATACATCATAAAGATGAAAACAAAAGAAACCAAGCAGCGTCATCTTGATGAGCGCTACCTACGTATGGCAGCTATATGGGCTGAAAACTCTTACTGCCATAGACGTAGAGTGGGAGCACTTATCGTAAAGGATAAGATGATAATATCCGATGGCTACAATGGCACTCCAGCCGGATTTGACAACGTATGCGAGAATGAGGAAGGAGTTACCTATCCTTATGTACTACATGCAGAAGCGAATGCTATAACCAAAGTAGCAAAGAGTCATAATTCGAGCGAAGGAGCGACACTATACGTCACTACAAGTCCGTGTATGGAATGTTCGAAACTGATAATACAGTCCGGTATTCGGCGAGTGGTTTACAGTGAACTGTATCGTATCTGTGACGGACTGGAACTTTTGCGTCAGGCTGGCGTAGAAACCTGCCATCTTCCTTTGGAACATGATGAAAAAGATGAAACTGAATGCCTTGACTAAAAAAGGTGCATTGGCACTATTGCCCCTTATGCTGACCATAGGTGTGGCAGGAGGTCTTATAGCCGGCCGATATCTGGCTGTGTCGCCTATGTCGGACAAAGAGACCAAGTTACACACTATTCTCGGCATGATAAATGAGCAATACGTTGACCGTATAGATGTTGACAGTCTTCTGGAAACTATTTTCCCGGACCTTTTATCTTCGCTTGATCCACATTCGGCATATATACCGGCCAGTGATTTGACAGCTGTGAATGATGAATTGGAAGGGTCATTCAGCGGAGTAGGTATAGTATTTCAGATAGTCGGCGATACCGTACAGGTTATAGAAGTGGTGCCTGATGGACCAGCTGAGAAGGTAGGTATGTTGCCTGGTGACAGGATACTGAAAGCCGATACGGTAGAACTTGCAGGCCCGGATGTGAGCAATGATAAAGTCTTCCGTACTTTGCGTGGTAAAAAGAATACGAAAGTAAATCTTAAAATAAAGCGTAGCAACTCACCTACGCCATTTGAACTGGAGGTAATACGTGGTGATATACCTGTAAAATCTGTAGATAGTCACTACATGCTGTCGGAAAACACAGGTTATATAAGAGTAAATAAATTCGCACGTAATACATATAGCGAATTTATCAATGCTTTGGACGACTTGAGTGCTGAAGGAGCTGATAATTTTGTAATTGACCTCCGTAATAATCAGGGTGGTTTTATGGACCAGGCCATATATATGGCTAATGAATTCCTGCCGCCAGCCAGAATGATAGTCTACACACGCGGACGTAATGCCGAAAATGAGACCGTCGCTATCAGTGACGGACGCGGTTCATATCAGAATGCACAGCTGACAGTTCTGACAAATGAATTCTCAGCCTCGGCCTCTGAAATATTTTCCGGAGCCATGCAGGATAATGACCGTGGTTTGGTAATAGGACGTCGTACATTCGGTAAGGGTCTTGTGCAGAATCAGACAGAACTACCGGATAGTTCTGCATTGCGTCTTACTGTAGCACGCTATTATACTCCTTCCGGTCGCTCGATACAGAAAGATTATGTGCTGGGTCGTAGCGGAAAATACGAGATGGAGATAGTAGACCGCTATAATAACGGTGAACTATATTCTGCTGACAGCATACATAAGGACCCAAGTAAGCTGTTTAAGACAGTTAATGGCCGTGTTGTGTATGGAGGAGGTGGAATCACGCCTGATATATTTGTAGCTGAAGATACTACCGGCTATACTTCCTATTATGCCCAAGTGATGAATAAGGGTCTGATACAGAAGTATGCCTACGAGGTAGCCGATAAGTACAGACCTTTGCTGAGTCAATCACGCAGTCTGAAGAAACTGCTTAAAAGTGTGCCTCGGGATAATACTCTGCTTGATAACTTTGTAAGTTTCGCAGCTCGTAATGGAGTACCTGCTCGCTGGTATTACATAAATCAGAGTCGCAGACTGATACTGAATAATCTTAAAGCCTTTATTGCTCGTGATATATTAGGTTATGAAGCCTTTATAGAAGTCTTGAACGAAGAAGACGTGGTTATAAAGGAAGCTCTACGTGCTATCGATGAGGGTGAGTCACCAATTAATATCGAGAATAAAGAGGCCGAGCCCCAAGAGAGTGAAAAACTGCTAAGCCAAAAAGAAGGCAGAGACGTACGATATAAAGAGGCAGGAGATTGTTATATATTTAGGAATATGGCGTGATCTGCAATATAACTATCGGTCAGGCTATGCATCTGAAAAATACAACAACCCAAAAACTATGGAAAAAAGAGAGATAAGAAGAAAAATAAAAAATCTGCGCACTATGCTGTCGGAAGTCGAAAAAGCTACGGCAGCCGATGAGGTTTTCGCGCATCTTGAAGAAACGGCAGCGTTTCTTTTAGCTGAACATATTCTGATGTATCACTCGCTGCCTGACGAATTGTCGACACGTCGTTTTCTTGACAAGTGGCGTGGACGTAAGCATTTCTATCTGCCGAGAGTTAACGGAGTTAATCTGGAGATACTCCCGTATGAGCAGACACGCCTTGAATTAGGTTCATTTCATATAGAAGAGCCTACAGGCGATGATGTGGTGGACCCATCTCAGATAGAGATGATGGTTATACCAGGTGTCGCTTTCGACCGTCGCGGTAACCGTATGGGACGTGGTAAAGGTTTCTATGACCGTTTGCTTCAGACTGCCAAGGCTACTAAGATAGGAGTAGGATATGAATTTCAACTTATGGATGAAATACCTACCGAAGAACACGATGTGCCTATGGATATCGTAATTACCCAAAGCGGAAGTATTATAATAAGAAATAGAAAATAAGACATATCTGTGCAACACATTACGCCCACACAGCCTGTCCGACTCGCTATAGTTGGGCTAAGCACTCTTGAGATGCTTGGCCTACGTGAGTTGGCGCGGAGTGTGGGCGTAATGTGTGTTGATGGGTATGAGGACATTGATGATATAGGCACCGATGCTGATCGTTATGACCTGTATGCCGTAGGCACAGAGCAGTTTGTGGCACACATAGGATTCTTTATGCCGAAACATGGCCGTGTTCTGATGATAAGCGGGGAACGAGGACGAGGATATGTAACACATGGTATAGTACACAGTGACAGTAGCGAAGATGAGATAAGAGGGTGGCTTGAACGTATGGTACAAGCTCTCGACCAGGGAGGCCATACTCCTGGAGCAAAGTTATCTCAACGTGAGGTTGAGGTGTTGAGACATGTGGCTTCTGGCTTAACAAATAAAGAAATAGCTGATGCTTTATGTATCTCGGCCAATACGGTTATAACCCATCGTAAAAATATAAGTGCTAAGCTCGGCATACGCAGTGTGTCGGGTCTTTCGCTTTACGCCATGAAGAACGGTTTGGTGTGAAAAGGTGTTAAAAACAAAAGTTAAGAAGTTGAGATTAGAAAAAATATTATCGAAAAACGATAAATTATTTGGTCAAATCAAAAATAACTTATAATTTTGCCCCCAAACAATAAACTATAAAACTAACAACCGACATGATGAGGAAAGTTTTAAGTCTGGCGGCACTGCTCATGAGTATGCTGTTCGCCAACGCCCAGATGCCTCAGCTGACTCCCCTGCCATTGAATCCGGCAGTGAAGTCAGGTGTGTTGCCCAACGGGTTATCGTACTACATCCTGCACAATGAGGAGCCTAAAGAGCGTGCTAACTTCTACATAGCACAGAAGGTTGGTTCGACTCTTGAGACTCAGGAACAGCTTGGTCTTGCTCACTTCCTGGAGCACATGGCCTTCAACGGTACCACTCATTACCCTGGTAAAAATATGCTTGACTATCTGCAGCATAAGGGTATACGTTTCGGTGCTGACATCAATGCTTACACTTCTTTTGACGAGACAGTGTACAATATCGACAATGTGCCGACTACTGATCAGCCTCTTATGGATAGTGTTCTTCTCATTCTTCGCGACTGGAGCTGTGACCTTCTTCTGGAGGATGCTGAAATCGATGCTGAACGTGGTGTAATACAGGAGGAATGGCGTCAGCGTAATGATGCTAATACTCGTATGTTTACTGCTATATTGCCACAGATATATAAGGAGTATCAGTATCAGCAGATGCCTATCGGTAAGATGGAAGTAGTTATGAACTTTAAGCCCCAGGTGCTTCGTGACTACTATGAGAAATGGTATCGTCCCGATCAGCAGGGTATTGTTATCGTAGGTGACTTTGACGCTGATGCTATGGAGGCAAAGGTAAAGGAGATGTTCTCAACTATCGAGATGCCTAAGAATGCCGCCAAACGTACATATCCTGAGGTATCAGACAATAAGAACCTTATTTATGCTACCTTCCAGGATCCTGAGCTTCAGGTAGCCCGTATGACAGTATCGTTCAAGAGTGATAAGACTCCTTTCGAATACCGTAATACCGCTGAGGTTTATATGCAGGATATTCTGCTTGAACAGATTATCAGTGCCCTTATAAACAATCGTCTTACTGAAGCAGCTCAGAATCCTGATTGCGCTTATGCTCATGCAGGATGCTATTTCGACGACTTCTACGTATCTAAGACGAAAGATTCCTTTAACGTTGTCATTATTCCGAAGAAAGATATGACAGCTGCTTTCAACGAGGCAATGGGTATCGTAGCTCGTGCATGCAAGACTGGTTTTACTGACAGCGAATATGCACGTGTTAAGAGCGAAATGCTTGCTAACTATGAGCGTCTCTATAATGAACGTGATAAAACTAAGACCTCTACTCTTGCACAAGAACTTATCCGTCACTTTGTAGATAATGAACCGGCTCCCGGTATTGCTACTGAGTTTGAACTGGTTAAGCAGGTTCTGGCTATGCTTCCTGTAGAAGCAATCAATCAGATATGTGCCCAGGGTATGCTGCCTTCAGAGAATCAGGTAGTAGTTTATTCTCAACCAACCGGCGCTGGTGAAATAGTGATTACCGAGCAGGTTATGGGTCAGATGCTTAAAGATGTGCTGAATGCTAAATATGAAGCATACGTTGATGAGGTTATTACTGATCCGCTGATAGCTGCACTTCCCAAACCTGGCAGTGTTACCAAGCGTGTAGAAAATCCTGAATTTGGTACTACCGAACTTACTCTATCTAATGGTGTTAAGGTAATAGTCAAAACCACTGACTTTAATGCTGACCAGATAGTAATGACTGCATGGAAAGAGGGTGGTAAACGTACCTATTCTACTTCGCAGGCTGCTGATGTATTGCTGATGGAGGATGTATATGATCTCTCTACATGGGGTCCATTCGATGGCGTAAAGCTGAAGAAGTATCTCGCTGGCAAGCAAGTAAGCCTTGGTTACTCACTTGGCAACTACACTAATAGCCTTACCGGTTCATCGACAGTGAAGGATCTTCCTACATTAATGGAGCTTATCTATACCAGCTTTACTAATCTGTCACCGGACCTCAATGCTTATAAGGCTCAGATGGATCAAGCACGCGTTATCCTTGAGAATCAGGATAAAAACCCTCAAAAGATATTCTTTGACCAGGTGGCTAAAGTGCGCTATAACAACAATCCTCTTATGGAGAATGTTACAGTTGCTACTCTTGATGCAGCTAACTACGACACTATGCTTGACATGGTGAAGAAGTCTCTTGCCAATGCAGCTGAATATACATTTGTATTCACTGGTAATGTAGAGCTTAACGAACTCATACCTCTGCTTAATCAATACATTGCCACACTGCCTGTAGCACGTCGTCAGAAAGTAGTTGATGAAACATCATTGGCTATGGTAGAGGGTCAGGTAGAGAAGAAATTCGAGCAGGCTATGCAGGCACCTTCGACATACGTATATGACCTTTACAGCGGACATAACCTTGAGTATAATGTACGTAACACTCAGCTTGTAGAACTGACAGCTGATATCCTGGATATCATATATACTGAAACACTCCGCGAGGAGATGGGTGGTACTTATGGTGCTTCTGTAGCTGGGATGATGAATCCCAACACTAAAGAATGGCAGATACTCTATTTCTTCCAGACTAATAAGGACCAGCAGAGCGATATGATAAAACGTGCTCATGCAGAACTTGAGAAGCTGCTGAAAGAAGGTGCCAAACCAGAGCATTTCAATAAGGTAAAAGAGGCCGCTATCAAGCAGCTTGAACTCCAGGAGCGTAACAACGGTTATTGGGTTAATGGTCTGATGCTGGCTGAGCGTGGCTACAACACTCTGACAGGCGCTGCTGAGTCACTCAAGGGTATTACACTTGATGATCTCAATGGCTTCATGAAGGGTCTTTATGATGGCAAGAACCGTATTCAGGTAATCATGGAAGGTACCCCCGCTGAGTAAGAAAAGCAGTTATATACTAAGGGTCAATTATAGGACCTGAGGTATGATACCAAATCATAATTGGGGGACTCTCCAGTAATATGGAGTGTCCCCCTTACGTTATAATAAAGTAACTGATGAAAAAGACATTAACAACCGCAATAGCAAGCATTATGCTTATAACTGCAAACACAGAGGGCGCCGGACGAAGCAACCCTCTTATCGAACCGTCAACGGCACCGCATGGAGCAGTAGCCTTTGACAAGGCAGTACCGGCTGATTATGAAGAAGCTGTTATGGCAGGTCTGGAGGCACATCGTCGTGAAATAGCTGCCATAACTGATAACTCTGAGCCGGCTACTTTTGCCAATACAATTGCTGCTCTTGACCGTTCAGGTAGTCAGCTGGGACAGGCTGTGTTGGCCCTAAGTAATTTGGAGGCAGCCTTAGGTGATACTGTATTGATGAACATAATGACCAAGGTCACACCACTGCTGTCAGAACATGAGGCTAATCAGCTGTTGAATGAAAAACTATGGCAACGTGTCAAGAGTGTTTATGACCAGCGTGCTCAGCTTACCGACCTGACTCCAGAGCAACAGCGTCTTCTTTCTGAGACTTATCTGAGTTTCGCAGAGAATGGTGCTAATCTGAAAGGTAAGGATCGTGAACGTTACCGTCAGCTTAATAGCGAACTGTCTGACCTTACAGTATTGTTTGGGCAGAACGTAGCTAACGACATGAAGAATCCTGAACGTCGTCTGTGGGTAACTGCTGACCGTCTTGGTGGTATCCCAGAATCTATTAAGGAAGCTGCACGAACAGAAGCTGCTGAAGTACTTGCAGCTGAGGGTAAGGAAGATGACGGTAGTCTGTATCTGTTTACGGTTTATTATCCTTCGCTGAGTCCATTCATGAAGTATGCTGATGACCGTGAATTACGTGAAGAGTTGTATCGTAAGAATGCTTCACGCAATATGGGTGGCGAATTTGACAATACTCAGATACTTAAAGATATAGCTAACATTCGTCTTGAGATAGCTAATCTTTTGGGTAAGGAGACCTTTGCAGATTATCATCTGACTCGTACCATGGCGCAGAACCCCCAGAAAGTCATGGAGTTTCTGGAACAGTTGCGTGAAGCTTACAACGAGCCTGCTAAAGCCGAGCTCGCTGAAATAGAGGCATTCGCACAGCAGACAGAGGGAGCAGATTTCAAATTAATGCCTTGGGATTATTCTTATTGGAGTGACAAACTCAAGAATGAGCGTTATGCCTTTAATGATGAAGACATGAAGCCCTATTTTGAACTTGAGAATACCATAAAAGGTGTATTTGGTCTGGCTACTAAACTTTACGGTTATACCTTCAAGCCGAATAAGTCTATACCCGTATATCATCCTGATGTAATGGCCTACGAGGTATATGATGCCGACAATAAATTGATGGGTCTGCTTTATGCTGATTTCTTCTATCGTCCGGGTAAGAGTCCTGGTGCATGGATGACCTCTTTCCGTGATGAGATAAAGAATGATAAAGGAGAACGTGAAATACCTTTCATCTCGATAGTATGTAACTTCTCTAAACCTGTCGGTGGTCAGGAAGTTCTGCTGACGCCTTATGAGGTTGAAACATTCCTACATGAATTCGGTCATGCTCTGCATGGATTGTCATCACAGGCTACTTATTTGTCACTGAGTGGTACGAATGTATATCATGACTTTGTAGAGTTGTTCTCGCAGTTCAATGAGAACTATCTGCCTGAGCAGGAATTTCTTGATGGTTTTGCCCGTCATTACAAGACAGGTAAGAAAATGCCAAAAGATCTACTTGACAAGTTTATTCGTTCACAGCAGTTTGGGGCTGCCTACGCTTGTATGCGTCAGTTAGGCTTCGGTTATCTTGATATGGCTTATCATACTATCAAGACTCCGCTTCGAGCATCGAGCAGTGTGGAAGCTTTCGAGGCTAATGCACAGGACCCTGTAAGAATGTTTGAGGCTGTAGAGGGTACTATGAGTTCACCTTCTTTCGGTCATATTTTCTCGGGTGGCTATGCTGCCGGTTATTATGGCTATAAGTGGAGTGAAGCGCTTGATGCTGATGCTTTCGCTGCTTTCAAGGAGAAGGGTATCTTTGATAAGGAGACTGCTAAGAAATTCCAGAAGATGCTTCAGTCTGGCGGTACAGTTGCACCAATGGAGCTGTATTTGGAGTTCAGAGGTAAAGAACCTTCGGTAGAGGCTATGATGCGCCGTGATGGAATAAAGAAGTAAGTTTTTGATTATTCAGACCTGTTGAAGCCGAAACAAAAGGCAAATAGGTTAAAGCGAGTATAGAAAAATGACTTAGGTAAAATCAGACTTTCGATTTTACCTAAGTCATTTTTCTATTTTGTTGGAGAGGCTATTTCTGAAAAGGTGACTTCTGAACAAAGATAATAAAGGAGGTGCTAAAGGTCAGAAGTTAACGCCTATTGAAAGTAGGGCAAGACTGACGTTGGCTGAGGAGAGCTCCATGTTGGATTGGTGGCGTGAGGAATAATGACGGTAGCCATAACCGATGATGATATGACTTTGGAAACGTCTACTCATGGCAAGATTTATTCCAAGACCAATCGATGCGGTCGTGTCACCATAAGTAGCTGCGTTACCTATGGTATTGAAAGAATAGCCTGTTTTGAAATTTAGAAAGAAAAGACGTGGTTGCGAGGAGAAAGAAGAGCGGAATATAAAATAGACAGGGATGAAATTATCACCTGAACCAAAGGAACGGTGTATGCCGCCTCCGATACCAACAAGGCGTATCCATGAGTTTTTATATCCGAACACTACATCGGCATCGAAAGTAGATTGGTTGTTGGCCGTCACATCGACAGAAGCACCTACATCAACACCCCATGTGAAATGAGAAGTTTCGAGAGAAACAGACTTCTCTGGAAAGATACTTTCACGTGCTTCTGTTGTGGTAGGTGAGGGAGATTCAACCGAGTTTAGAGTTGACTGTAAATTGAGAGTGGTATTGGCTTGTGCTTCAACAGTAGTCGGTGAGGAAAGAATTGTTTCGGTTGCACCAGCAGAAGAAGAGAATAAAAGTGAAAGAAAAGACAAAAGCCCGAGGGCTCTTGAATGTAAAACACGTTTTAAGAGACCCATGGGCTTCAGATACAAAAATTTAGTAAATATGTATGCTATCAGATGAAATCACTCACCAAGATAGCTTTTGAGCAATTTGCTCTTTTGACCTTTAAGGCGTCTAATGGCCTTCTCCTTAATCTGACGTACACGTTCGCGAGTGAGGTCAAACTTAGCGCCGATTTCCTCAAGGGTCATTTCTTGACAGCCGATACCGAAAAACATTTTAAGAATTTCGCGTTCGCGGTCATAGAGTTGTTTAAGGGCACGGTCGACCTCCTTTGAAAGTGATTCTTGGTTAAGGGTTGAGTCAGCCATAGGACTATCCTCGTTAGGGAGCACATCGAGCAAAGAATTGTCTTCTCCATCAACAAAAGGCGCGTCGACCGAAACGGAACGACCGGAAACTTTCAAGGTGTCTGAGATTTTCTCTACGGGGATGTCGAGGCGCTCAGCAAGCTCCTCAGCAGAGGGGCGGCGCTCATTTTCCTGTTCAAATTTTGAAAGCGCCTTGCTGATTTTGTTGAGTGAACCAACCTGATTCAGCGGGAGACGCACAATACGTGACTGCTCGGCAAGAGCCTGCAGAATAGATTGGCGAATCCACCATACAGCATAGGAGATGAATTTGAATCCGCGTGTTTCGTCAAATTTCTGAGCTGCACGTATCAGACCGAGATTGCCTTCGTTGATAAGGTCAGGAAGGCTAAGACCCTGATTCTGATATTGTTTAGCTACAGAGACGACGAAGCGCAGATTGGCGCGTGTAAGCTTATCAAGAGCGGCTTGATCGCCTTTCTTGATACGCTGTGCCAATTCGACCTCCTCACTTACGGTGATAAGCTCCTCGCGACCGATTTCCTGAAGATACTTGTCGAGAGAAGCACTTTCACGGTTGGTAATAGATTTGGTAATCTTTAATTGTCTCATATATTCCCTTTGCGAAAAATTGTTGCAAAATTAGTAAAAGATTTTTAAAGCCACAAGGCTTTGTTAGATAAATTTTCGTATAAATAACGTTTGGGAGAGGGATAATGTTGTGTTAAAAAGGGTAATTAACATTAGAGATTTGAATTTCGGGGCAGAGCCCCGGCGGAAACCAGCTTCGCGCTGGTAAAGCTGGGGCACGGCTGCGGTCTGAGGCGGGGCTGTGGGGGTTGGTGATTTCGGGGCAGAGCCCCGGTGGAAACCAGCTTTGCGCTGGTAAAGCTGGGGCATGGCAGCAGTCTGAGGGGAGGCTGTGGGGTCGGTGCTTTCGGGGCAGAGCCCCGGCAGAGACCAGCTTCGCGCGGGTAAGGGTTGGGATGAGGCGGTGGTCTGAGAGGGAGTTCTGAGGTGGAGCTGTGGGAAGGGGTAGGAGTTAAAAGACACCTCTGCGCTGACATTACAATTGTAATGTCAGCGCAGAGGTGTCTGAATCGTGGCTTCTTTAACCCTAAATTAGAGGATTTGCTATTTTAGGATTGAAAGAATTGTATGAGTAAGGAGTAAGGCATTACTCCATATTGAGATTAACGGCGTAATAGTATTTGCGACCGTTAGGATAAAGACCATTAATAATAAGTACCTTATCATCGTCGTCATTACGCATTACAGAATTGTATATCTGTTCGACCTCGTCTGCTGAATTGACACGACGACCATTGATTTCGGTGATTATGAAGCCTTCCTTAACACCAGCATCACGGATAGCGCCGTTTTTGAGGCCTGTGACCTGAACACCGTTAGAGATACCGAGTTTCTGACGGGTCTCGTTGCTTATCTTCATGAAGGCACACCCAAGTTCTGAGAAATCACCTTTCTTAGTGATAGTGGTGTTACCCTGTGTGTTGCGTAATACGCCAGACTTAGTGGTAGCCTTGTTGTCACGAATGAAAGTCACCGAGATGTTATCGCCTGGGCTAAATTTGTTAAGCTGTTCTTGGAGTTGTGCGAATGTGTGAACTTCGACACCATTTATAGCTGTAATAACATCGTCAGCCTGAAGTTCGAGTTCTTTGGCTGTGCTACGGTCTGTTACAGAACCTACGACAAGACCAAACTTGGTGGCGGTTATATTCTTCTCTTTAGCCAATTTTGCATCGAGCTCCATAACGGTACATCCGAGTACAGCACGTTGCACAGTACCATACTGGCGGAGGTCAGTCATCACCTTTTTAACTATGGTAGTTGGGATAGCAAAGGAGAAGCCTGAGTATGAACCGGTATTACTGTAGATGGCTGAGTTGATACCTACGAGTTCACCGGCCAGATTAACGAGGGCACCACCTGAGTTGCCAGGGTTAAGGGCAGCATCTGTCTGTATAAATGATTCTATACCCATTCGTGAACGATTGCCGCCTTGTCCGCTATTAAGACTACGAGCCTTTGCGCTGACAATACCAGCAGTTACAGTAGAGTTGAAGCCGAAAGGATTACCGACAGCAAGTACCCATTCGCCGACCTTAAGTTTATCGCTATCTCCAAAAGAGATGGGAGATAGACCGTTTGTATCTATTTTAATGAGTGCTAAATCTGTGGCTTCGTCTGTGCCTATGACTGTGGCTTCGAAGGTTGAATTGTCGTTGAGTAGCACTTCTAGTTTGTCTGCTCCGTCGATGACGTGATTATTGGTGACGATATAGCCATCTTCGCTAAGAATGACGCCTGAGCCCAGACCGCTCTGTACTGGTTCTGACGAACGCTGGTCACGCTGCTGAGGTTGCTGGCGCTGTTGTGGACCGAAGAAGAAATCAAACATACCGAAAGGATCATAGCCTCCCTGACCGTAACCTTGTTGCTGGCGACGGTTGGTATAACTCTTAATGCACACCACGGCATTGACAGTCTTCTCGGCTGCCACAGTAAAATCGGTGTCAAATGAACCACGCTGAGAGGTCATGATGAAGTTAGACTCCTCGGCTGAAGAGGGGTTGGCTTTGCAACCGGTAACGCCTACTAAGAGAGCCATGGCGGCAAACATGATTTTTTTCATATCGTGTAAATTTTAGGTTTTAGTTTGAAAGATGTTTGAACTTTAGGCAAACCTGTTAGGAAGAGCCGTAAGCTTCTTGCTTTTGCCGTCAGTACAAAGAGAAGAAAAAAGCCTTAAAATAGAGGAGAGAAGGAGAGGGGAATCGGTTGGATAGACGCCAAGAAAAGAGAGTGGTTTAAGGCAATCACAGTTAAACAATGTAAAATATAAAGTAATATTTTATGAAAGGAGCGGTTTTTAAATCTTTTTAATGATAATGGAATAGGTGAAAATAAAAATTAACTAAATCGGGGCAGAGCCCCGGGCGGAAACCAGCTTCGCGCTGGTACAGCCGGACCGCTGGAGAACAGACGCTTTGGGAAGCTGGTGTCTATCTTTTGGCAGAGCCCCGGGTGGAAACCAGCTTCGCGCTGGTACAGCCGGACCGCTGGAGAACAGATGCTTTGGGAAGCTGGTAGCCTTCGGAGGAACTTGGTCTTCGAGCTGGTGTCTGGCTTTTGGATAGAATGTTAAAATGAGGTGGGTGAGGAAAGGAAAATCAAGTAGGGGAGGAAAAAGTGATGAAGTTTTTTTAAATTTGCATTCTAATTCGCATCGGATAATGTGTAGGTATGTAGTGTTGTGACTCAGTCTGACTTGTAGGGTAAAACTACTGATGGAGACTAGCTTTGCGCTTGAAGGCTGAGGTAAGCGTAAGCGGATAGTAGCTGATATTAAACTGCGTAAGATATAATTAAACATTAGGTGCGACTAATTAACATCAGATGAAACTGAATAATAAGAAATCAATTTCTATTTTACTGGCAAATTGGTGCAGGTTTGCTTTGCCAAGTAGGAGTGTGATGCTTTGCTTGAGTGTGATGGTCATAATTATTACTATGACTGGTTGTCGCACACATCGAAAGGGACAGAAGCTCCATGGTAAACCTGTGAGCGAGTATGTAGTACCTTCGGGTATCAGTGCAGGTCAACAGCAACTTGTAGATGAAGCTATGACATGGCTTGGGACTCCTTATAAGTATTCGTGGCAAATTAAGGGTAAGGGTACTGATTGCTCTGGCATGGTGGTTGAAGTATACAATTATATGGGTGTTGATGGGTTGCCACGTAATTCTGCCAAACAGGCTGAGTATTGTCATAATCTTAAAGCTAAAGATGTTGAGGTAGGAGATTTAGTATTTTTCGCTACTGGTAAAGACCCTCATAAGGTATCTCATGTAGGGATAATGCTTGATAGTGATAACTTCATACATGCTTCCACTTCTAAGGGAGTGGTGATTTCACAAATCAGCACACCTTATTATACACGTACTTTCAAGAAGTATGGTCGAGTACCAGGTTTTGAGAAGGTGCTAAAAGGTGGTAAGATTAGTGAAAGTAAAAAGAGTGAAAGTAAAAAGAACAGTAGCAAAAAGAGCGGTGGTAGGAAAAACAACCGTAGAAGAAGATAAAATTTTAAGAATTGCTTAACCAAAATGAATCTAATTCCATAAGAAATGAAAAAGACTATTCTGACTACAGCTTTTGTGGCGATGCTGTCTATGACTGGTTTTGCCGCTATTCCCGAATCGGATTTCACTGGGTATCTTTTCACTTACTTTAAAGGTAATCATATAGATGATGAAGCAATATGCTTTGCCATAAGTGATGATGGATATAACTTTATAGCTCTGAATAATAACTGTCCAGTGCTTGATTCTAAGCAAATAAGCAGCACCGGTGGAATGCGTGATCCTCACATATTAAGGTCGGAAGACGGTAAGATGTTCTATATGGTAGCTACTGACATGGTGTCAGATAACGGCTGGGACTCTAACCGTGCAATGGTACTTATGAAGTCGAAAAATCTGATAGATTGGACTTCGTCGGTGGTAAATATGCAGAAACGTTTTAAAGGACAGGAGAAACTGAAGCGAGTCTGGGCACCTCAGACTATATATGACCAGAAGAAAAAGAAGTATTTGATATACTGGTCGATGCAGTATGAAGGAGGTCCTGATGTCATCTATTATGCTTATGCTAACAAGGATTTTACTGATCTTGAAGGGCAACCTAAAATTCTCTTCATGCCTAAAGATAAAAAATCTTGCATAGATGGTGATATAGTGTATAAAGATGGGAAATACTACCTATTCTATAAGACCGAAGGTCATGGGAACGGTATAAAGGTAGCCACTACCACAGATTTGACTTCAGGACATTGGACTGAAAGCTCTGACTATAAGCAGCAGACCTCGGATCCAGTTGAAGGTGCGGGAACATTTAAGCTTATTGGTGAAGATAAGTATATACTTATGTATGATGTTTATACCAAGGGACGTTATGAATTTACGGAAACTACTGATTTGGAACACTTCGAACCTGTTGTTAAGAACGTTACCATGAACTTCCATCCACGTCACGGAACAGTAATACCTATAACTGAAAAGGAAAAACAGCGTATTATTAAAAAGTGGGGTATAACTAAATAAAGATGAGGTAGCAATGAGAAGATTTATAATTGCTGCTTTAATGGCAGGCGTTGTACTCGGTGTCGAAGGTGCGGTAGTAAAAAGTCCTGATGGTCAGCTGAGTGTCACGGTAGATACAGAACATGGGCAGCCTTATTACAGTGTTAGTTATAAGGGTCAGGAGATGCTTGGTAAATCTCCTTTAGGTTTGGTAGGTCAAGGTAATCTTGACTTCAGTCGCGATTTGAAAATAGTGAGTGCAAAGGAAAATCATGTTGTATCGAGCTATAACCTGAATCGTATAAAACAAAGTCATGTGGACTATGAGGCTAATCAGCTTAAATGTGTGTTCAGAAATTCCAAGGGTAATGAAATAACGGTAGTTTTCAACGTATCAGATAATGATGTAGCCTTTCGTTATGAGCTAGGTCGTCAGGGTGAAACCGGCAGTATACGTGTTATGCGTGAAATGACAGGATATCGTCTGGGTGAAGATGCCACAGCATTTCTGTCGCCTCAAAGTGATGCCATGATAGGTTGGAAACGTACCAAACCAAGTTATGAAGAAGAATATGTGGTTGATGCACCGCTTGACAGTATATCCCAATATGGCCATGGATATACCTTCCCAGCATTATTCAGAATAGGAGATAATGGTTGGGTATTACTATCGGAGACTGGAGTGGATAGTCGTTATTGTGGTAGCCGTCTCGGTGATTATAATTCAGCCGGCTATTATCCTCTTGAGTTTCCTATGGCAGCAGAAAACAATGGTAACGGTACTTCTGAACCGGCATTTGCATTGCCAGGAGCTACTCCCTGGCGTACTATAACGGTTGGTGACAATCTTGCTCCAATAGTTGAAACTACCGTAATGTGGGATGTTGTGGAGCCGAGATTTGAAAGTAAAAATACTTACAAACCTGGTAAAGGTACGTGGAGTTGGATACTATGGCAAGATGACAGTATAAACATAGAGGACCAGAAGAAATATATTGATTTGGCTGCTGCTATGGGGTATCCTTATGTATTGATAGATAACTGGTGGGATAATAATATAGGACGTGATAGGATACCAGAATTGGTGGACTACGCACGTGAACGTGGTGTCGAGCTTATGCTTTGGTACAGTTCGAGCGGTTATTGGAATGATATAGAACAGGGTCCTATAAACTGTATGGATAATTCTATATTGCGTAAGAAGGAGATGCGCTGGCTTCATGATACCGGTATCAAAGGTATAAAAGTAGACTTCTTTGGTGGTGACAAGCAGGAAACTATGCGGCTGTATGAGGATATACTTAGTGATGCTAACGATAACGGTCTGACAGTAATATTTCATGGTTGTACATTGCCTCGCGGATGGGAAAAGATGTATCCTAATTATGTAGGTAGTGAAGCTGTATTGGCCTCTGAGAATATGATATTCACACAAGATGCGTGTGATAAAGAAGCCTTTAAAGCCACATTACATCCGTTTATACGAAATACGGTAGGAAGTATGGAGTTTGGCGGTTCCTTCCTGAATCGTTATATGAATCGTGGTAATGACGGCGGAAACATACGGCGTACTACTGACCTTTACTCGCTGGCAACAGCGGTTTTATTTCAGAGCCCGGCACAGAATTTTGCCATAGCTCCTAATAATCTTGCTGATTCGCCTGAACTATGTATTGATTTTTTGCGGGAAGTTCCTACTCTCTGGGATGAGACAAAATTTATCGACGGTTATCCCGGACGTTATGTTATGCTGGCACGTCGTTCAGGTAATAAATGGTATGCTGTAGGAGTCAACGCTACAGAATCTTCTATAAAGCGCACCATCACTCTTCCAGGGGTGAATGATAATAGAAAGAGAAAGGTAGAAATGATTTACGATGACAGCAATGGCCAACCACGACGTAAGACTGTCAGTCCTGATTCAGAAGGTAAGATAGAAATCACTATGCAGCCTCAAAGTGGTATAGTGATAGAGTACTGAGAAAAACACCGCTGCCCCGACTTCGACACTAGTGTCGAAGTCGGGGCAGCTATTCAGGGCATCTGGGGATATTCCCTAACTGTTCAGTTGGCCAGCATTGTTGAAAAGTTTGTGCCTTTGAGAGGATAATAGACACGTGCGAACTGACGTAAAAACTGAAGAGATGCCGAACTGGGTGTCTTCATATTTGAGGTTTTAATGTCTGGGTGTAATGAAGATGTAGTAGAATCGTTTGTCATAGGCATATAGATTGGATAAATTACGCTATAATAACGTAGAATTTCCAAATAATATTATATAAGCCTAAAATAAAAAAAGAACCGACCTCGGAAGAGACGGTTCAGACCACAGAAATAGACGAAAACGACATAAGGAGAGGCATCTTATAAAGTAAGAATAATGTCTTTCTCAGTAGCGAGACGACGCAGATTAAGAATGGCGTAACGCATACGTCCGAGAGCGGTATTAATACTAACACCAGTTAATTCGGCTATTTCTTTAAAAGAAAGGTTCTGGTAATAACGCATTATCAGAACTTCGCGCTGTAGAGGGGGAAGCTCCTCAATAAGAAATTTGACGTCTTCACGAATCTGTTGTGAAATGATAACATCTTCGATGGTATCATCGCAGAGTTCTTTTCGATTCAAGATGTCTACATCTTCAAGGTCAGTACTCTGCATATTTTCAGACTTCTCCTGACGATAGAAATCTATGATGAGATTGTGAGCAATCCGTGTAATCCAAGCGGGAAATTTACCGTTTTCAGTATAGCGGCCCTGCTTGATAGTCATGATAGCCTTGACGAAGGTCTCCTGGAAAATATCATTTGCTATGTCTTCGTTTTTGATAATACGAAGAATATAATTAAAGATACGGTCCTTATGTCGCTTGAGCAGAAAGTCAAACGCTTCGTTTTGGCCGTCGGCATAAGCTCTTACCAACTGTTCGTCGGTCATGCTCAAAAAATTGGTCATTCTGTTCTATTGTTATTCGTTTGGTAGAATTTGGTCAATAGGCAGTAAATTTATTATGAGAAATTATAACTTTAGTTTTTGGATATGCAAAGATATAAAAATAGTGAGTCAAATGCAAATTAGACCCACTATTTTACATATAAAAAATGTTAACTGTACAATAAAGCTTGAAAAGTTCAGTTATGAACCGAAGTGTTTTCAAGCCTTCTTTATAAGTTTCAGTCCGCACCAGTTGTCAATTTCGTGTGTTTGTATTATTTCAAGTCCTACACGCTTGGCGGCTGTTTCAACTACAGGTATATCTTGAGTATAGAAGCCACTCAACAGCATTATACCTCCTTTCTGAAGGTTGCGGGCATAACTGTCAATATCGGCAGTAATAACGTTTCGGTTGATATTTGCGATAAATACATCAGCCAATGGACAGTTAGCTAATGCAGTCGCATCACCGTTTATTATCTGCACATCTGTATTGTTAAGTGCTACGTTCTCAAGAGCATTACTATAAGCAGCAGGGTCAATTTCTATACCGATAACTTTTTCTGCCCCACGCATGACAGCTAATATGGCCAAGATGCCTGTGCCAGTACCCATATCAATAACAGTTTTACCATCGAGCACAAGGTCAAGCAGATAACCCATCATGAGAGTTGTGGTAGCGTGATGTCCTGTGCCAAATGCCATTTTAGGGTCAATCACTATATCGTATTTGGCTTCAGGTACATCTTTGTGGAATGTCGAATGTACTACACACTGACCGCCTATAACAATAGGCTGGAAATAGTGTTTTTCCCATTCTTCGTTCCAATCACGACCTTTAACCAGGGTGTGAGACACTGAGAAATCAGTCGGTATAGGAAAATCAGTTAAAATATCTTCGACTGCCTTAATATCGAACTCTTGAGTACGGATATATGCAGTAAGCCCTGATTCATCAGGACAGAAAGATTCATAACCGCAGTCAGCTAAGAATGCGGCTAACAAATCAGTCATATCTTCAGAACAAGGTGATAAATCGACACGTAATTCTATATAATCGGTCATGATTAAAAGCCTATTTCTTTTTGCGGAAGAATTTTAGAACTTTCCTTACGGTTGAGAAGGTTGAGAAACCAAGCAGAGCGTAATCTGTATAGCTCAGCCCGGTCAGAAATTTACTTACCCATGAAGAATTGGCTGAAGAAGGAGAGGGAAGGAACCGAAATTTTTTAACTTTGTCGTAATTGCCTGAGATTTTTGACTTACAAAATTCCATCTGTAGTGCAGTTAACGCTCTTTGGTAGCGTAACTCACTCATAGAATAACCTTTGAAAGAGTTTTTTGTAACTGTAGATACATCTGGAGTTGTATTCTGAGAATTATCGGTAGCCATGATTCATTCTTTATCAATGAGAAGCTTCGATATGAAGCGTGCGATTGGATTGAGCACAAGAGGTCGGCGTAGCAGGACCACAATCAATATAATTAATACAAGCACTCCAGAAGCCGACAGACAGGCCAGTGAAGGTGACATGAAGTACTGGAGATAGTCAACTAAAGCCCATGCGAGAAGAATCAGAATAACCATACCTATCAGTAAGGAAAGGAGCATCAAGAATACGCTGGCCATAAAGATAGTCAGCTTCTCGGCTGCGGTCAGCTTTATATACCTGACTTCAAGATTTAGCCATTTGAGCGATTGGGTAAGAATATCTTTGACTTCACCGCTTAGTTTTTCCTTCATAGCGTGATGTTAAGAAGTTCAGATAAAAATACAGCCGGACGGCTATAACGTAACCATTAAAGGTACGATAACCACCGCCCGGCAAAAATCAATAATATCGTAAGGGAAATTGAATCAAGTCAAGCTGATTAGTCATTGTTACCTGCGAGCTCAGCCACAAGTGCATCAACTTCTTTATCGCTTATCTTAATACCTTTCTGCTTTAGCATCTTGCAGAGGCGTGTACGTACATCAGCACCTTTCTCAGGAGCCATAAGTAAGGCCGCGCTGCAACCTACAATGGCACCACCGAGAAAAGCGTAAAGAATATATAAGCTTTTCATATCGGTGAATTTACTATGATTGGTAATTAATATTAGGAGAAAAGGGGAGAAGATTTAGAGAGCGTTCTCAATCTGATCTTCAATTTCGTCAACGAGTTCCTCCATCTTATCTTTTTTCAGACGGATACCCTTTTCACGAAGAACTTCAAGAATCTTCTTTCTTGTATCTTCACCAGTCTCAGGAGCTACGAGCAGACCTACAGCTGCACCAGCGATAGCGCCGCCTATAACGGCGCAAATAATGTGTATTGCTTTCATATCTAAATATTTATAAGTTTGTGAGAATTTTTAGCACTCAAGATTGTACTTCTATGCTTATAATAAAAAGCATAGAAAGCCAATTTACTCTTTAAAGTTAAACAATCTAAAGAGGCATTTAGATTAGTAAAACTTAGAAAAGTTAGTTACTTAATTAACAAATCGTGGCATTGTGCGTAGAGGCACTCATCGAGCTGCCATAAGCATAGCTTGTGACACTTCAGCACGGTAGGCCATAAGACCCTCCTGATCGAGTGAGACAACACGTTGAGTGCCGTCAGGAGCAGGAACGCGTACATGTGAAGGGTCAAGGAATGTCAACAGTTCGTATGCACCATCGTTTGTAATCACTGACCAAGTGTCGTCTTCAAACTCAAGACGCATGCTTTGGCCGGTTGGTTCGAATGTTACAGTATATCCTTTACCATCACAGGCTACCAAATATCGTCCTTGTTCTGACTCGATAACTTTGGTAGAGGCTGTAAGAGGATTGGAACCGCTCCAAAATTCGATAGAGTTTATCACTAATACATCACATAAAAAAGTAACCTCGTATACGGGGACAACCCAAAGTGCGAAGAATACAACTTCATTAATGAATTTGGATCCTACCTGTTTATTCCAGTCTATTACCTGTTTGGTGAGTGAAAAACTACCTATGCAAGAACTTAGTGTCAGTGATGAGGCCACTGTGGCCAAGATAGCAGCGGAAAGTGTAATCTTTTTCATTTAGTGGAAGTTTAATTCGCGAAATTCAGTCAGTACGCTTGGTATAAGTGACGCTGAATGGTTTGCGGCTATAAAGTTATAATTTTTAATTGAGATACGCACGATTATAATGATACTTTTTATCAAAAAGTATCTAATCTGACTATAAACCATAAACTTTTAATTATTCAGAATTATATAGGATGTATAGGGTAGTGCTTATCTTGTGAGCGACACTTAAAATTATAGGTGCTGTTTCTTTTTAAGAACTGTTTAAGGCCTGCATATTTACCCGGTTAGTTATAAATCAGATAAATATGTAGGCCTTAAACAGGGACTCAGTTATTCAAGAACTCAGTTATTATAGTATAGTCTTGGTGGTGTACTTGCGGTCAGCAGTAGTAGCTTCGATTATATAAAGTCCTTTGAGACCTTCAACAGATATGCGACCATCTGTTGAAACCGCTATAGTACGACCAGTAATATCATATATTTTCAACAAGGCTTTTTCACAGCCAGCGATTATTATGTAGCCGTCAGTTTGTATGATAGGCTCAGAATCTTTCACCTCAATGACAGTGTTTTGAGTTCCAGTTATAGCGCAACGGGCGACATTTATCACTTTGCCTGTTTTGTCGAGTAACACTGCAGTCAATTCAGTATTGGCTATATCTAAGACTGTAGCAGGCATTTCGAAGTTGTGGTTGTGGCTTATGAGTTCCATTGGATTGATTTCTTGTGGTAAGCAGTCAGGCAGACCATTAAAGTCCGTGCCCATACCTCGCATCACTTCCTGATGTACCATATCGGCTACTATTCTGGGCTTATCTTCCCAACCTCCCATCTCTATGTCAGTACCAGAGTAGTTATTATGTTGCATATAATCGGCGTTACCTCTTACCTCGACATCGTTTTCTGTCACAAGATAAGCGATAGTATAATCTTCACCAGTAGCACTGTCAGCGAAAAGCAGAGATGAGGCAGCATTTATCATACCTGTTTCAGCTTCATACTCAGCTGTTACTTCCATACCGGCTACAGGCTTTCTTGACAGTGCCAATGTTGTGAGGGCCTCCATGTTATTAGGATCACCCATCATTGATTTGTCACGCATAAGTATCATGGTGGGAAGGTCTTCCTTATCCAGTTTGCGCAACTGACTAACATATTCGCTTACTGCCATCACATCATTGTAGTGAGCCGCGATGCCTACAAATTGGTCGGGATATAATTCTTTCATTTCTCCCATACGCACTATGCCTCTAACACAGAATCCACACCATGTGCCAGTTTGTTCTTCGCATAATACTCTATTGACTAAAGCAGTGACTTGTCTCTGTTCTGTCACAATAGGCTCACTATCACTTTCAAGAATAAGTGTATAAGTAAGTGTATGGTTTGATATAGGCTGTATGGACAGGGGAAGTGTATATTCTACTGACTCACCCGGTAATAGTTCAAGGCCGTCAAGAGTAGTCCACTCAGTGCCGTAACCACTATCCAAGCCTATACGTATATGTGTCAGTAGGCGGTCCGTAGTAGAGGTTATGTTGCCAGATGGATAGAGTGGAGTACAAGAAGTGACAATATTAGATATGCGGCAATCTATTTGGGCTTCTGTATTTTGACCTACGGCTATATCGTCAATATAAAGACGGCTTTTATCAGTTGAGTTATTCACAAAAGCTATCCATACCTGTTGGCCTGCATACTCAGCGAGACTGACAGAATGTGTAATCCAATCGCCTTCCTCGGCCTTTGTATAGAAAACGGTCCCATCAAAATTAAAATCCTCTGGATGGTCACCAATAGTGGACACATAAACACCATACCCGTCAGCAAACTCTCTGTCAGCAGCCATAGCTCTCCAGGATAATATGGTATTGTCATCTATCTGTTGTGCTGGTAAAATCATCCAGTCGTCAGCTGTTCCGGGAGTAGTATACCAGGAAGTACTGGCAGCAATCATGTTATCTGTGCCGGGTTCTTTAACAGCTATCCACGGTTTGTCAGGTGTGAACCCGAAGCGTTCCGATTCTGTGGAAAGAGTATTGCCATCAAGGTCATATAATTTGACATCATTTGGTATACCAGACGAAAAATCAAGTCGGTAAGTAGCTTGGGCCGACACACTCATGAAAGTTATACCACCAAATGTCACTATAGTAGATGATAAGTAAATGAGCCCATTAATAATATTTCGGTAGGTCATCAGATTAATGATATTAAAATACAAGTGATTTAATGAAAGACCCGGGTATGACACAGTCTCACGCGTCACCCCCGGGCCTCGGGAACCTTAAGTATTAAATTAAAGTATCTAAGACATGATAAGTTAGATAAGAATATTATCGTATCATAACCTTAGCAGTTGCCTTACCGGCTTTTACGATATAGAGGCCATTAGCATCTGTCTCGATGATATTGAGACCTGCGATACCGTTGGCTGAAGCGACGAGACGACCTGAAAGATCGTATACTTCAATCATCTGTTCTTCGTTGAGTAAGACAGCAATAGCATTGTGTACTGTACCGATTTTGGTATCAGATGATTCCGAAATTGTTTCCACGTTATTTTGCTCGAATTCAACCGACATACGTTCTGAACAATCGGAATAACGAGTGCCATTGATACGACGGTAAATGGCGTATACTTCGTAAGCGTAGTTTTTATTCTCATTCTTGCTAAGGCCCTGGAAACGATAGCTGTTTATATCGGTCTCAGGCAAATCTATAAGTTCAACTACTTCATCACCTGCCTCAAGATTTTGAGTGATTTCGATGTCACGGATAAAGAAGTCACCTGCTTTCTGTGTGTACAAAGCAATAATCTCTTTGTCGCCGCAGCCTTCGATGTCACCTTCGTAGGTTTCGAATTCGCCAGAAAGTTGAATCAGCAGACCGCCACCAAGACGATTAACTACATATAAGTAGTCACCATTTGGTCCATAAACAGTAATCTTCACATGACACTTGCCACCGTTGTTAGCAAGAGAAAGCTCGGGAGTCTGAAGTTCTCCGCCTAAACCATAGTCAGGTACACCCACTACACCTAAAGCACCGTTGGCTATACCCCACAGATAGCCATACCAACCTAGACGATCGGTAAAGCCACTATCATCGAGGCTCTCCAGTTTCACATTTGTGTACATGGCCACAGGATTCTTTACAGTAGCTGAAGTTTGTATATTTGAGAAATCCTGTTTCAGTACCGGATAAGCCTCTACAGCTGTAGGAGCTTTGTAGACTTCAAGATGATTCACTTCGTAAGCTGTAGCTTTGGGAGTCTCATCCCAATTAGCTGTATAGCTACCGCGACGGTCTATATCGCTCGGCTCACGTACGACAGGTGCTGACACACCAAAAGCATCTATACATGATTGTGGAGCACCTGATTCCATGCCATTGACAGTGTTACGGCATTTTACGGTGTAATAGTAATCAGCGTATGGGTCAAGACCTGTCAGGACTTTACGGCCACCTTCAACAGGCTCGTCTTTCAAAGCATATTCACATTCTTCCTCTGGCATTGTAGTCCATTCAAAATTGTCGATGGCTACTTCGACAGGCTCGCCATCCAAGCTGTCAGTGAAGCCTGTGACATATATCTTGACAGTATAATATTTACCGGCTACATCTTCAGTCATATCGATAGTCTTGAAGCCATCGGGTTTATCTACCTGCCAGCTTACGGAAGGTTTCACCCATCTGTAACCGTCCCAGCCTGCGAAACGCACCGAACCTCCGCCGAACCAGCCGTAACCGGGTATCTCTACAAGTCCACCGAGAGAACGGGCATCAAATTTCAGACTTGCCAATTTACAGCCGTTGTCAGGCATTACGATTGTATCGGTTTTAGAGTCGAAACGGAGAGAATAATTGCCTACGGCTACAGCCTCAGGATCGAAGATAGCATCATACACCTGTTTTTCTTCACCTAAGTCAAGAGTCCAACCAGTCGGTATACGAGCGTTATCGTTCAGTGTGCCATTAGTGTTGTGAAGACCGTTAAAAAACTGGAAAAACTCCTTTTCTTCAGCACCGGGTATTTCTTTATAGCGGAATACGGATAACAGGTGCTGGTCGGCGCGTGCCACTTCTTCCCAATTGGCTGTGAAACCGTCGTAGGTAAAGTCAGAAGCCGGAAGAGCAATAGGATAGGCAAGTAAATCGTGCAGTACGCTAATCTCAATGTCGTCGATAAGCACTCCATAACGCATGTTATAGAACTGTACCATACAGTCCTTACCGCCATAAGTGTTACGGAAGGTGAATGAGAATTCAGTCCATTCGTCATTCTTCAACGTAGCCTTGAACGATTTGATAATATCCGGTGCCTCATCGCTACCGTTGCATATTGAGACAGCAAGCATAGGTTTATTATAGTTTTGTGAGGATTTGGCACGGAATTTTATGGTCATCGTACCAGACATATCCATCTGAGGAGTCTGAATCATGCAGTTATATTCAGGCAACAGATGACAGCACCCTCCAGCTTGAGTTACACCTATACCTACCCAACCTTTGGTACCATTCTTGAAATATTTGGTGTCGATGTCATAGGCCGAAGAAATACAATCGTCGATACCTTGAGGATTATCTTCCGAGCCTTCAGTGAACAGGGCGAAATCTTCTTCCACCAGAATTTCCTGTTCTGTCTCTTTACCCTGATTAGTCTCTTCTTTAAGAAGATTGCCGAGGGCACGACGCAACGTCTTTTGTTCTTTTGTTATACCTGTGCTCTCACATACGGTATTTTGACGTTGTACAAGCTCGCGTTCATGAGTAGTGAAGGCAGCTGTTACCGAAGCCACGGCAAGGCAGGCAATTGTGCCAGCTGCACGGGTTGTAGTAGGAGTTAGCTTCATGTTGATGTAATTTAGTTGCGAAAGAATTGAAAAATTTTCTGTCAGCAAAATTATACAATCATGGGCTTAATCTACCGTGTTTTGTGACACAAGATGTTCAAAATTATAATTTTGAACAATATTTGCTATGAAAACCGCTTTGGTTCAATTTTCCTGTGTGAGATATTTCCGAGCTTGGCGCTGATATTCAGAAGGCGTCATACCTGTTTCTTTCTTAAAAGCGTTGACAAACGTTGTACGTGATTTGAAGCCAACACTACGTGATATGGCTTCGATGGTCAGATTCTGAAACTCTGGTTCATCAAATCGTCGGCATGCCTCACGTATTCTGTAAGTATTAATGACGGCATTGAAGTTACCGCCCATATACTCGTTTATAACCATAGAAAGATAATTGCTTTTTTCGCCTGTAAGCGAGGCCAGCTTGGTAAGAGAGAAATCGTCAGCACATACAGCCTCAGTGTCCGTAAGGACTTCTTTTATCTTTGTCAGTACACTTGCTTTGTCGCTGTCACTTAAATGCGAGGTACTGTATTTCTCATATTGCTTGGTCTCCGGTGGGGCTTCTGCAGCCTGTTGCAGTTGAGAACGCAACAGCTCGGTCTCTTTACGATTGGCTTCCTCCAGTTCGAGAGTATTTTTGATTTGTAGATACAATGCTTTGTTGCGTCGGTCGAGTGTTCGGTTTTTACGACTCAACACCAAGGTAAAACTGACTACTATCACCAGTATAATCACCGCACTCATTATTATGATATTCTGACGACGACGAGCGTGTTTGTGTTCGTACAGTTCCGATTCAAAAGCAGAGATTTTTTCTGTAAAGAAAGTATCAGATACTCCATCCAGTGCATACTGTGTGAGGAGAGAATCTTTCTTAACATAGTAACTGTTCATCATTGAGTCTACCTTCGCACTCTGTCCAAGATCACCATATATTTGAGCTATAAGACGTTTAGTACCTACTTCTCCATCTATAGCATTTGTCTGTCTGGCTGTCATGTCGGCAGCCTTGGCATATTTAAGAGCTGAATCAGGCTGACCAAGAAGCCTAAAAGTAGAAGCTATATCTGATAAGGCTAATATCTCGACCATCTCCTTGTGATCTATCTCCACATGCTGTTCAAGCTGTTTGCGAAAGTGGTGTAGGGCAAGTGTAGGATTACCATCTCTTATAGCCTTTAGTGCCTCAATGCGTTGTTCCGCAAAACGTGATAACACCGAATGTTCGGTAATAACAGTGTTATCCCATATACTGATTACAGAGTCAGTCTGCTGAGGTGTCAGTTGAGGCCAATTGAGCGAGAGATTGATAAGAATTATCATACATAAATCACGGCCCGTAGCTTTCTTTGAAATATCGTATGCCTTAATCCAGTATTTTCGAGCCTCGTTTGTCAGTACTTCTGAAGAAATCTGCTCACCGTAGGTGGTATACACACTGGCAAGGTTATTGTAAATATTGGGCGCCAACATTGGGTCGGTGTCATCATCTATTATCTTTAAAGCGGTGTGAAAGTCAGCACAAGATTTTTTAAAATCACGATAAGTGTGGTACATCACGTTGCCACGTGCTACCAAGGCCCAACCGCATAAGTCCTTTTCCTTTCGACTCATATTTTCGGAGTAACGACTGATGAGAATGGAAGAAGCTATAATGGCGCTGTCAGGCTGGTGAGAAAGATACCCATAGACCAGCTGCATAAGTTCTTCAGAACTTACGTTAAGCCACCATGAAGGTACATTCAGGTTAGATGGCGTGATTATTTGTCCCTTTGTTTTGGCTGTAGCTGTCTGGGCGACATAGTTTATACCACTTGTCACTATAAGGATTACCAATATAAAGCGTATAATTATTTTCATCGTCTCAGATA